>CAMPUL010000004.1 GCA_946997215.1 Gardnerella vaginalis | reverse complement strand
CAGTGCTTCTGCCTTGAGCTGCTCAGCGCTCCAAATTGCCTTCTCGCGCTACGCTCTAAGCTCGAAGGCAGGTTGGCGCGCCTGCGAGGAGAGAAATACTCAAACCTCGCGCAACGATAAATAGGAAAACGCGCAACAAAGCTCAGTCACAGAGTGCACGCAGCACGCCAGAGTCCATTGTGTAAACGCAATCAGCGCTTGCAGCAACCGATTCATCGTGAGTCACAACTAAAACAGCCGCGCCGCAAGCCGTACAATCGCGTAGAAGAGACACCACAGTTTGCGTGTTTTGCGAATCCAAATCGCCAGTAGGTTCGTCCAAAATCAACAAACGTGGCTTGTTAATCAAAGCGCGCGCAATCATAACGCGACGCATTTCTCCGCCAGAAAGCTCGCGCGGATAGCAATGCGCAAGATCGTCCACGTTAAGTCGCTTAAGCAAATCCATAGCGCGTGAAGTCAAACTAGCGTAATCATTCGGATTAAGCTTTTGCGCTGAATCGTCTACTCGCTTAGAAGATGAGCGCGCAATCATAACAGGCAAAATAACGTTATCTAGCACATTCAAATTAGCAAGAAGCGTTTGCGATTGCGTAACAAAACCGATGTTTTTTGCGCGAATCGCAGAAGTTTGCTCGTCGCTTATAGAAGGAAGCGAAATATTGCATCCAAAAATCGTAACGCTTCCACGAGTAGGCTTTAGAAGCCCTGCAATCATGTTTAATAGAGTTGACTTTCCATTTCCGGACTTGCCAACAATCGCAACAAAATCGCCAGCTTTAAGCGAAAAATCAACATTGTCTACAGCAATAAACTTGCGATTTTTGCGCTTAAATTCGCGAGTAACATTTTTAAGATTTACGACTGAATCAACTGAATCAACTGAATCGACTAAATCGTTGCTAACCACTTCATTCAACACTTCATTCAACACTTCATTTGCCATATCGCTAGCCACTTCACTCGCCATCTCTTAAAGTCAAATACGCTTCCTTACTTGCGATTCGCCCCACAATAATCGCAGAAGTTACCAAAACACTAGCGAGCGAAAACGCTACAGAAATCGCAGCAAGCGCGCACACAAACCAAACATTCGACTCCAAATATGGCAATTGCAACTGACTAGAAATCGCAATATTGTATGGGAACAAAATAAGCGAAGCAAACGCAACACCAATCACGCCGCCTACAACGCCAATTGCAGCCGATTCACGCGAAATCATGCCAAAAAGCATGCGCTTATTTGCGCCCAAAATCCTCAATGAAGCAAATTCCCTCTTGCGCTCCGATGTAGAAGCCGCAAAAACGCACACAAGAATCAACACGCCCACAGCCCAAAACGCAAGAATTCCAAGAAAAATCGCCTTATTCAAAACCTCTAAGCTCTTTTTAGTCTGCTCGGTAATCCCGCCTGGAAACACCATTCCAAGGCTTTTAATTCCGCTAGTTTTACGAATATTTTCCGCAACATTTTGCGCACTAAAACCCTTACGCACTTTTACAAGAACCGCACTAACCGCCTTGCGTGCGTATTTTGCAGGAATCGCAGTGTGACCAACATTCGACGAATATTTAACAACCGCTGGAATCGTATCTCTGTTTACAAACACCGAATTGTCTAAGCTAGTGCCCGTTTTAGCAAGTTGCGCAACAATTGGCCATTCATGCCCATACAAGCGAACTGTGTTTTGGTAAGACACAAGCACGTTTGCGCCTGCAATCATCTGCCCTTTTTTAAGCTCGCTTTTGTGCTGTGAATAAATCCATGGCGCAATTACAAAGTCACTAGCAGGGTCAAAACCTATGATTTGCAACTTTTCCGCACAGCATCCAGCAGATAAAGAAGATATGTAAGTTTGTACGCTTGCTTTTTCAACGCCTTTTGACTTTCGCACAAAATCCTCAATATTATTCGTAAAATAAAACGTGCTAGATCCGCCATTAGTTAGCAACGCTTCCGCGCGATTGTAAGTGTTTTGCGGAATCACCATAATATCCGCGCCAAGGCGAGCGCGCATGCTGTTTAGGCCGTTTGAAAGATTTAGTGAGATTAGCGAGCCGCCAAAAAACACTGCAGCTAAGCACGCGGAAACCACGATTAACGCGGCGGTTCTAAGCGGCTTTTGCTTTAGGTTTTCTAGCGGCAATCGCTTTAATGTAATAGTGTGCATAGCAAATTACTTGGATGCGCACTAGCAAGCAGATTTAGTGTCAAGATACACGCTAACAGATGCAAACACCAACGCGAGTACAGATAACACAATCAACGTTGGACGCATAACAGATGCGCAATGCATCATTGGGCTCTTGCAAACACCAATAAGGAAGGTTGTAGTAGAAATCATAAACAGAGAATTAACGATTACAGCAATATTTAAGCCAGCGCGAACGTGCTCTTTAACGAATAGTGCAATAATGCCTAAAATCGCAATAACTACGCCAATTCCAATAGCCACGCGGCTTGTATAGTAGCATGCCATAGGCTGCATCATCATAGGCATTTTAGCCATTTTAGACATTTTGTGCATGCCTCCAGTTGAGCATGGTTTTGCAAATGTTAATGGCGCTATAGCAATAAGAATTCCAAAAACAATTGCATGAAGCGATGCGAATAATTTGTTCTTCATAATAAATACCTCATTAAATCTAGTTATTATTTTTTAGTGTTGCTTTTTGTTTGATGCAACACGCTTTACGGCACTCACGTTTGCAAGCGCCACGTCTTTTAAATCTCGTTTATAAATACAATCGCACTTATAACTACAATCGCAATGCTTAAGAACTTAGTCAACTTCCCCTTGAGTCACAGATCTTACGCATTTGCGATTTTTACTTTTATATTTTTCTTACCTTTATATTTTTCTTACCTTTATATTTTCTTGCCCATGCACTTTTTTCTACTCTTATATTTTTTCGTATAGTTTAATAGAAAACAAGTCTTGAATATTTTGTTTTCGTGTATATAATCACGCAATAGTCATAACAACATCACAATTAACAATTTAAAGTAATCTTTAATAGGGTTGTATTATTTTGCGTGCAACATTTATAAAACAAAAAATTTTACAATTTTACAATTTTACAATTTCTCGATTGGTGCAACTCTTAACATAAGTCGCTTTACACCATCCGATCCAAAATCGACTGTAATAATCGAGTTTCTGCCCTTGTCTTGCGTTTTAAGAACAGTTCCAAGACCGTATGTGTCGTGCGAAATCTTATCGCCTTCGTGGAAATCATTAATGTTTAAGTTGTTATCTTTTTCTTGCAAACTCTGCTTTTTATAAGATAATGACGATGCGGATGATTGCAAATTTGAGGTGGATGATTGACTCTGATACGATGCGCTTGATTTTCTGGCGATTCGAGTGGTGACTTTGCCAGATTTTGAGCCATAAGATTTTGAACCGTATGAGTTGCCATACGACTTGCTGTATGAGCTGCTATATGAGCCTGAACCATACGACTTTGAACCATACGACTTGCCATAATGCGATTTGTTGTAACTAGATCCGCCATAACTCGATCCGCCATAAGTTGTGTACGAATTGTCACCCCAACCGCCATCGCTGCCAAAATCGTCGGAGAAATCGCCAGCAAAATCGTGGTCAAAATCACTGCCTGCTCCCCTAAGCCCAGCTCGCATAACATCTGCTTCCGTGCGCTTCCAGCAAATCAAATCCGCAGGAATCTCATCCAAAAACTGGCTTTGAATCATCTCTGCAGACTTGCCCCATTGCGATCGCTCAGCTGCCCAAGTAACGTACAAAATTTTCTTAGCACGCGTTATGCCAACGTATGCAAGACGGCGCTCCTCGCAAAGCTCTTTTTGATTGTCAACACAGCGCGAATGAGGGAAAGTGCCCTGCTCCATACCAGTCAAAAACACAACAGGATACTCCAAACCTTTAGCTGTATGAAGTGTCATAAGCGTAACTTTTCCAGTGTTTTCGCCCTGGTTTGGAAGCTGATCTGAATCTGCAACCAAAGCCGTAGTCTCCAAAAAATCAGCAACACTAGCATCAGGCGTATTTTGCTCATATTCCGATGCAACCGATTGCAATTGAGACAAGTTATCTACTCTAAATTCGTCTTGAGGGTCCTTAGATTCACGCAAATCTTGCAATAATCCGCTTTCGTTAAGCACGTTCTCTACAACCTTAGAAGGCTTGGAATCGTTAGCTTTCATAAAGTCAATAAGCGAAGTCATAAGATCCCTAAAACTCTTAAGCGCGTTAAAAGTTCTAGATGAAATACCAATTTGCTCCGCAATCTTATCTATTTGACTAAGAGCAGACCAAAAACTTATAGAATTTTGTTTTGCATAAGACGTAATCTGCGACTCAGCACGCGCGCCAAGACCACGCTTTGGAACGTTCAAAATGCGGCGCATATTGACATCGTCATCAGGGTTTGCAATCGATTGCAAGTAAGCAAGCGCATCTTTGACTTCTCGGCGCTCATAGAACTTAGTTCCGCCAACAAGTTGATAAGGCAAACCCGACTTAATAAGCGCATCTTCTAAGCTACGCGATTGCGAATTTGCACGATACATAATCGCAATATCTGAGTAATTTACGCCATCTTCGCTTGCCAAACGCGCGATTTCTCTTGCAACCCAAGAAGCCTCACCTTGCGCATTATCGGCCACGTAACCGACGATTGGAGAGCCCTTGCCTAAAGATGTCCACAACTTTTTAGGCTTGCGATTAGTGTTGTTAGAAATCACAGCATTTGCAGCGTCCAAAATTGTTTGCGTAGAGCGATAATTCTGCTCCAACATAATTGTTGTAGCGTTTGGAAAATCCTGCTCAAAGTCTTGAATATTGCGAATATCTGCACCGCGGAAAGCGTAAATCGACTGGTCGGAATCGCCAACAACCGTGATTGAAGAATGCGGAAGTTGAGAGGAATCTTGTGAAACTGGTGAAACAATGGAATCAGTGGAATAATCATTCAAACTTGCATCATCAACACCTGCAAGCTGGCGAATCAAAACGTATTGCGCGTGATTAGTATCCTGATACTCGTCAACCAAAATGTAGCGGAACTTTCGCTTGTAATACGCGCTAACTTGCGGATTTTGGCGCAAAAGCTTGACCGTTAGCATAATCAAATCGTCAAAATCAACAGCATTCGAAACGCTAAGCCTATTTTGATACTCCGCATAAACAGCAGCGTAAAGCGCATCAGCATTGCCAGCTGCATTAAAGTTAGATACACCAGATACAGACGCACCTGGCTTATAATCTGGTGCGTAATTTTTAAGATTTTCCTGCCATGTAACCAAATTATTTTTGAAATCAGATATCTTAGACAATAAAAGTTTAGGCGTAAACTTTTTAATATCGATATTCAATTCGGATGCGATTATTTTAACAAGACGCTCGCAATCGGAAGAATCGTAGATAGAAAAGCCCGATTTTAAGCCAATTGAATCGCCATGAGCGCGAAGAATCTTAACGCAAGCAGAGTGGAAAGTAGAGACCCACATGCTGTTTGCGGCAGTTCCGATTAAGCTTGACAGGCGCTCGCGCATCTCCGCGGCTGCCTTGTTTGTAAACGTGATTGCAAGAATTTGGCTCGGCCACGCTTTGCGATTAGCCAAAATCCACGCGATTCGGCGCGTAAGAACACGGGTTTTGCCGCTGCCTGCGCCAGCTCCGATTAAAAGTGCGGGCCCAGTGTATTGGACTGCCTTGGATTGCTGGGGATTTAAGCCTTCTAACAGTGTTTGAGGGTTGATTTCTGGGAGGCTGAGGCTGGATGATGCGGATGGCTGTGCGATTGGAGTGTGTTGGGATGCTTGGGTGGACTGGCTGTATTGGCTGAATTGGGAAGATTGGGCGAATTGGGAGGACTGTTCGGACTGGCTGTATTGGGCGGAGGCAGCGGAAAAATCGCCAGCCGCCGCAGAAGCAGAAACTTCGCTCGTCATATCTTCATTAATAGGTGCATCACTAATAGGGGCATTGCTAATAGAAGCACCACTTTGCTCGTCAAAAACTTCATTAGTAGGAGCATCGCTATGCCCGTCGGTAACATCATTAATAGTGGCATCGCTCTGCTCGCTGGCATCTTCTGGATTGCCAAACAAATCAAAATCGTAACCGTACTTGCTCAAAAGCCGCTCTCCCCCGTGTTCCAAATCGCAAAAATTAAACTCTAACCAATTTTAACGGACGGCAGCTAAACGCAATCGCAGCGTTTTGCGCGTCGACGATTAGTCGCGCTATTCCCGCGTTTGTTCCCTTTTTGGCCGAAATGTAAACAAATGCGGGGGAAAAGAAACAAACTCGGGCTATACGACATACCTTCGAGATTAAAGCGTAGCGCGCAAAGTGAGTCAAAGCTGGGGGTAAGCTATACAGATACACGCCGAACACGCGGAATGCTGCGCAATTTGAAAGGAATCATCGTGCAAGAACTGGAAGAACGCATCCAAAAAGAAGGCATTGTTAAGCCAGGAAATGTTTTGAAAGTCGACGCATTCCTTAATCACCAATGTGATTGTGCACTTTTTGACGCAATGGGAGCCGCGTGGGCGCAGCATTTTCAAAACACGCATATCAACAAAATCCTAACAATCGAGTCTTCGGGAATCGGAATCGCGTGCGTTGCTGCACGTCATTTTGGCAATGTTCCAGTAGTTTTCGCAAAGAAAGCGCAGTCAATCAATTTGGATGGCGATCAATACGTATCTACCGTATTCTCGTTTACAAAGCAGCGCGAATTCCCTGTGATTGTGTCTAGAAAATATTTGAGCGCAGACGACCACGTTTTAATTTTGGACGATTTTTTGGCTAATGGCAAAGCTTTGCAAGGGTTGATTGACATTTGCAATCACGCTGGAGCCACTGTTGCTGGCATTGGCATTGCGATTGAGAAGGGCTTCCAAGGCGGCGGTGATGCGTTGCGCGAAGCTGGGTATGACTTGGATTCGCTTGCAATTGTGGACTCGATGGACCCTAGCGATGGGTCAATCACCTTCCGCCAAGCCTAGTTGATGAGATTGTGCGCAAATTGTGAAAAAATTAAACATAATTCTTCACAAATCGCAATTTTGCGTAAAAATACGATAAAGTAGTTCGGTTAGTGTTTGAAACCTATCACACTAAATGTGCTAGTTTTCAACATGCAATTTTCAATAATTTTCAATAAGATAGCTTGATCGATATGGCTTTAATCGGCTAGTTTTCAACTGATTGGCGGCTAAACGTATGAGTGATGTTGTGATTGTAAGCGCAGCGCGCACACCGATAGGAAAATTCGGAGGAGCGTTGAAGTCTCTCACATCTGTTGAGTTAGGCACAATCGCAGCAAAAGCCGCCATTGAACGCGCAGGAATCAGCCCAAAATCCGTAGATCAAGCGATTTTTGGAAACGTACTTCAAGCAGGTAGCGGTCAAAACGTTGCGCGCCAAATCGCGCTTAGATCGGGACTTGATGAGTCAAGTTGCGCAATGACAATCAACGAAGTTTGTGGATCTGGTCTTAAAGCCATTCGCCTTGCGCAGTCGGCGATTTGCATGGGAGATGCGCAAGTCGTAGTTGCTGGAGGCACGGAAAGCATGAGCAACGTGCCGTTTTACACGCAAAACGTGCGATTTGGTGGACTTCGCTACGGAAACAGCGCGCTAGTTGATGGCCTAAAAAAAGACGGACTTTGTGACGCTTTTACTGGCAAAGAAATGGGAGTTACCGCAGAAAACGTGGCTGCAAAGTTTGGCATAACGCGCGAGCAGCAAGACGCTTTTGCACTAAAATCGCATCAGAAAGCCGTTTTTGCGCAAAATAACGGCGATTTTGACGCGGAGATTGCGCCCGTAAAGCTTATGGACGGAACTATTATTAGCCGCGATGAGCATCCGCGCGCAAACACATCTATGGAGCAGCTTTCTAAGCTTAAAACGTTGTTTGAGGCGGATTTTGGAACGCGCGAAGCTGATGGAATGAGTAAGGCGAACTGTGGTTTGAGTGAGGCGGATTCTGGCAGTCGCGAAACTGGTGGAATGAGCGAGGCAGATTTTAACACAAAACACTCTCCTACTGTAACCGCTGGAAACGCAAGCGGCATCAACGACGGAGCTGCAGCACTCGTCTTAATGAGCAAAGACTACGCAATCGCGCATGGAATCGACTATTTGGCAGAAATCGTGGGATTTGCAGAAGGCGGAATCAGCCCAGATTTTATGGGATACGCGCCAAAACACGTTATGGAGCGCATGCTAAAAAGCACGGGCTACACCGTTGAAAACATTGACCTTTTTGAGATTAACGAAGCGTTTGCTGCGCAAAGCATAGCAGTTTGCCAGCAGCTGAACATTAGTGAAAGCAAGCTGAATGTAAGAGGCGGCGCGATTGCGCTCGGTCATCCTTTGGGCGCTAGCGGTGCCAGGATTTTAACAACACTTCTTTACGCGCTTAAAGACAATCACATGCAAAACGGCGTTGCGGCGTTGTGTGTGGGCGGCGGAATCGGAGTGAGCATACAAGTTAGGATGCGAAAGTAGTAGTAGCAGCAATATGATGCGTGCGCTTTGCGTTGCGACATGCGCGGAGTGAATCGCGGTATGCGTGCGGAGTGTCGCGACACGCGCGGTTAATGACGATTTGTCTGTTACTGGCGACTTGAAAATAGCGTCAAGTGACGTCAAAGAAACATTGCAAAAGTAAAAAATCGTAAAAATGAAAAATCGTAAAAATGGCGTTAAAAAATGGAGAAACATGGCAGCTTTTCGAGAATTAAGCGTAGAACAACGCATAAAAACGCTGGAATCGGAAGGCGCACTTAGCAGCGACTGCTCGCAACTTCTGCTCGAACAGCTCGCGCAAAGTGGCGAAACAAATATTCCTGCAAGCGTTGCGAACAGCATGATCGAAAACCAAATCGGGCGATTCAGCCTGCCCATAGGCGTTGTGCGCGGCCTAAAAGTGAACGGCGTTACGCGAAACGTGCTGATGGCCACGGAAGAGCCGTCCGTGATTGCTGCTGCATGCAACGGTGCAAAAATCGCGTCGAAAAGCCTAGAAAACAGCGTTGTTGCACGCAGCGAGCATTACGTTACGCGCGCGCAAATCGTTTTTGAAGACGCGGATGGAAGCGTAGCCAAAAAACTAGATAGCATAATGCGCGACGAGTCAAAACGCGCAGCGATTAGTGAGGTTGCGCGCTCCGCACACCCATCAATATACCAACGCGGCGGCGGATTAGAACGCGCGCAGGCGGCGGCGTTAACAGGCTTCGCCAAGCTAACACTAGACATAAACGCGTGCGACGCAATGGGCGCAAACATTGCAAACACCATTGGCGAAGCTGTTAAAACCCAGCTGGAGAGCTGGGTTGGGCGCAAGGCGCTGGTGGCAATTCTTGCCAACTCCAGCCGCGCGGCAACAGTCGCCGAAGTGCGCATACCCGTAGAAGCGCTTGTGCCTAGCGCAAAAACTGCCGCGGCTGGAGATGCCGACGAGCGCTGCGAGAACAGCGGCAAGGCTTGCGAACAACACGCCGAACAACACACCAAGCAACGCAACACCGAACAACGCAACTCGCAGCGCACCGACGGCATGCGCCTTGCGCGCCGCATCGCCGCCTTAAGCTCCCTGGCCACCGTAGACGCGGAGCGCGCTGCAACCCACAACAAAGGAATCCTAAACGGAATAGTGGCTGCAGCACTCGCGTCTGGTAACGACACGCGCGCATTGCAAGCCGCCGCGCACGAATGGGCCGCAAAATCAGGCCGCTACATGCCTCTTTCAACGTGGACTTTACAAAATAGCGACCAAATCCTTTACGGACGCATCGAAATCCCATTGCAAATCGGCACGGTGGGCGGCGCAATCGCCTCTCTCCCAATGTCAAAAGTCGCGTTGCATCTTGCTAAAGTCAAGAATGCCAACGATTTTCGCAACGTTCTAGCAGCCGTCGGACTCGTCCAAAACCTTGCAGCCCTTCGCGCACTCGCGGGTCCTGGAATCCAGGCTGGCCACATGCGCCTTCAGGCTGCAAACATCGCTATCGCTTCTGGAGCGCATGGGGACGAAATCCAAAAGGTTGTTCACGCGCTTCTAAACGAAAATTCTTCAGATTTGAACACAAATTCTGCAAGAATAATTCTTGAGGATTTACGCAAGCGCAGGAACACGTAAAACCGCAAAAACGCGCGGTTAATGGCCATTTTTCCGCAGAAAAATCGCAAGCAACCGAGCCGTAAAATTTACACCACTAAAATCGCCCTTAAAAAATCACACTTAAAAAAACAGGAAACTATGAGCAACACACAAAAAATACCGAGCAACACACAAAAAATACCGAGCAACACACCGAACTCCCCTAATAACACGCCCAACACACCCCAAAATCCGCCAAAAGTCGGCATCGACCGCATAACTTTCGCAACTCCAAATTGCTACCTAAGCATGAAAGATTTGGCAATCGAGCGCGGAATCGACCCGAACAAATTCACAATCGGAATCGGCCAAAGCCAGCAAGCTGTGCCGCCAAATCATCAAGACATCGTAACGCTTGGCGCTCAAGCTGCGCTGCCGCTGATGCCATACATCGATAGCAGCCGCCTAAAAATGGTGATTGTTGGTACAGAAAGCGGCGTCGACGCCAGCAAATCCAGCGCGCTCTACATTCACAAACTGCTAAACCTTAGCCCGTGGGTGCGCTGCGTGGAAGTAAAAGAGGCGTGTTATGGCGGAACTGCGGCGCTTATGATGGCTCGTGACTACGTTTTGGCGCACTCTGGCGCGCAAGTTTTGGTAATTGCAGCAGACATCGCGCGCTACGGCGTGGGAACTCCTGGCGAGGTGACGCAAGGCGCTGGTGCTGTGGCGATGCTTGTAAGCGAGAATCCGCGCGTGTTGCAAATCAACGATGACAGTGTTGTAAAATCGGCGGAAATCCAGGATTTTTGGCGTCCCGTATATCAAAGCACGGCTTTGGCGCGCGGAAAGTTTTCAACCGAGCAATACATTCGTATGTTCTGCGATGTGTGGCAGAAATACAGTGCGGAAAACGACTGCAATTTCAACGATTTTGAGGCGATTTGCTTCCATCTTCCGTACACAAAAATGGGGCTTAAGGCGCTTCGAGCTGGTTTCGAGGCAAATTCGGGCGTGTCGCACGCATGTGATGGCGTGTCGTACACAAATGACGGCGTGTCTCTTACAAGCGATACGCGCGAACGTCTTCTTGCGCGATACCAAGACAGCACGCAATATAGTCGCCGAATCGGGAATATTTACACTGGTTCGCTCTATTTGGGATTAATTTCTTTACTTGATTACGATTATTTTAGGAATTCTTGCGATCCATCAGAGTCTGCTGGCGATTCATCTGCGGTTACTGGCGACTCATCCTCCGCAACACACCCAAATGAGTCACCGTTGCGCTTGTCTCTCCTACTCCCAGGCCAAAAAATCGGCTTGTTCTCCTATGGTTCTGGAGCTGTAGCGGAATTCTTTAGCGCAACACTGGTTCCAGGCTGGCGTAGCGCGCTGTTTTCTAATCAGCACATAAAAGCGCTAAACAATCGCACGCAATTAAGCGTTTCGCAATACGAGGAAATGTTTAACAGCGCGGCGCCTTATTCTCCGCAAGATTTTGTAAGCAGCCAAGAGAATCGAAGTGGCGCGCGATTCGTGCTTGACTCCATCACATCTCAAGAGCGCAACTATCTTTCTATCTAGTTGTAGTGCGATTGTACCGAATTTCGGCATTTTTTAATACAAACGCACTACACAAACACGTAAAATTGTAGTGCGATTGTACTTAAAATACTGCAGGTCGTGTCATTCGCGCAGATTAGCCGTGCTATTCCTCACGGCTATTAGTAGCCGTTCGGCTGATTTGTCGCATAAAGTCCACTGGACTTTATGCCTTAAGCCAAATCACGCTTTGAAGGAGCTTGAAATGCGCTATGCAATTTCAAGCTCAGTCAAAGCGCACGCAGAAGCAGTGCTTCTGCCTTGAGTGGCTCAGCGCGCCAAATTGGAAAATCGTTAGCGCGGTCTAAGCGCGCTAACGTCTTCGCCGCACAGAAGCAGTGCTTCTGTTTTGAGCGGCTCAGCGAATCGAGGTGATTTCTCGCGCATTATGCAGCTCGAAATCGTCGATTCGTGCTACGCTCTAAGCGAAAAAGGCAGGTCGTCGCGCAAACACGACAACACATAAGTATAGCTACAATGCACGTGATCGTAATTGTTCAGCCAAGATAGAACGATCAATCTTGCCTTCAACAACACTTTGAATCCACTGATATAACACATTATCGAATGGGTTTAGGCTGTCCTCAATATCAAGCACAATTCCATTATTCCTAAGCAAAGCCACACAAGTTAACACCGTTGTACGCTTATTAGCATCAGGAAAAATGTGATCTTTAGATAGATGAGTAGCAAAATCTGCAATCTGGTCAAAAATATCCGTATAATCATATCGCTCAGCTGGAGATTTATCGAAAATGATCGCAAATGTAGAATACAAAACACTTTCAACACTACCCTGAACTTCTTGCTTAGTAGTAGAAAGTCCTTGACCATTGTCAACAATATCTCGCTGAACAGAACACACTATTCCAGCAAAAGCAATAATCTGCTCATCATTCCAAACGAGAGTATCATACTTGCTCATGCATCACCAAGAATACGTAAAGTATTAGGATACTGTTTTTTCACAGCATCTACAGCACTGATAAATGTATTTTGCATAGTAGGATACGAAGCTATATCAGATGACTGAAGAATATCGTTAACTAAAATCGGTTTTTTCTGTTCAGAATCGTATACGTTATGCCATGCACCACCAAGGCGATGCGCATAGTTTACTAAATCGAACGCACTCATCCAACCATATTTTTCAACAACAGACTCTACAATCTGCGAAGCATACTGACTTGTTTCATGATTAGGCGCATGAGTAATGCGATTGCGACCAAATTGCTTAAACGCGTTATATACACTAGGTTCTACAGGACCATATTCCCACGCTTGAATCTCATCAGTGAATAAAGGTTGACTAGGATTATTACGTAAAGCCTCAACTTGCGCAAAATATACGAGCTTGTTTAAAGCGAGATTGGTTAATGTTAACGTCTTGCCATGCTTTTCAATGAAGATTGCTGCTATATCTAATGCTTTCATGTTCAATCTCCTTTCAACATATACAAGTATGTAAAAAGTCGCTAACACTTAACTTTTAATAGAATTCTAAAAGCGGATGAGGCGAGATTCGAACTCGCGGTAGGTTTCCCTACAACGGTTTTCAAGACCGTCTCCTTAGACCACTCGGACACCCATCCATGTGCGCTAGTCACACTATAAGCACGCAAAGCACACAAGCGTATATTTTACCATAATCCCTAGGAAAAACGCGCAGGCTCCGCACCTAGTCGCGTCTATTCCCCAGTAACTCTAGCAAGTATACAAACATGTTGATGAAGTCCAAATAAAGATTAAACGCGCAAATAATCGAAACGCGCTTAATCATTTCTGGCTGATTAGCATAAGCTTCAAAAATCGCACGAGTCTTCTGCGCATCGTAAGCCGTAAGACCTGCAAAGATCAACACAGCAATCGCAGCAATAAGTCGCATTGTTCCAGCGCTTGGAGCAACAAACATAAGAATTACCTGGCTCACGCACAGCACCAACAAAGCCACCATAAGAATCGGGCCAGCCTTAAGCATATTCACTTTTGTGGTAAGCGCAAGCATTGTAAGGCACAGGAAGAATCCAGCAGTTAAAGCCAAAACCATTGCAATAGAGCCTAGGCTAAACACAGTAAAAATCGTGCTAAGTGTAAAGCCTGTAAGTGCAGCATATGCATAGAAAAGTGCGCGAGCTGCCACAACACTCATTTTCATAACGCGCATTCCAAGCACAACAGCAAGCACTACTTGCGCAATAATAATGCCGAAGAAACCAAACCTACCCGTAGCATACAAGTAAGAGTAAAGCGCACCCGTACTTTGCGTAAACATTGCCACAAGCGTTGTGACGATTAATCCAACGGTCATCTCTGCGTAAACTCGACGCACACTCACTCGCTCAGCGTGCTCGCGCACATAAGTAGCCTGCGCGTCAACGATTGTTGGGTTTTGCGCAAAATCGCCAGCATAATTGCCATTAAAATTTCCAAAATCTCCCATAAATCCTCCTAAATCCTTATTAAATATCTAATTATAGTACATTTGTACGACTATGCGTGTCGTGCTACAAAAAGCGGAGATGTAAGTCGCCGCACGTAAAGTCCACTGGACTTTACGTTTAAGCGGCTCAGCGCTCCGAATTGGAAAATCGTTAGCGCGGTCTAAGCGCGCTAACGTCTTCGCCGCACAGAAGCAGTGCTTCTGTTTTGAGCGGCTCAGCGAATCGAAGTGCATTCGCGCGCTACGCTTTAAGCGCTCATGCAAGTCGATTCGCGCTACGCTCTAAGCGAAAAGGCAGGTCGTCGCGCATTAGCTTGTTACGACTCAGGCGCATCCTCCACGCGCGGCGCACCATTAATATCGCGATGAATCCCCTGCATTTGCGCCTCAATTGCCTGCAAATTCTGCGCACACTCAAGCAGAGTCTTGGAATGCTCCGCCAACTTTGCGTCCGGCAAATCAGCCTTATAACGCAACGCATGCTCCAAGCTCGCCCAATAATCCATTGCAATTGTGCGGAATTGCACCTCAACAGGCGTGTAATGCGCGCCCGACGACAAAAACACTGGCACAGCGTAAATCACATGCAAACTTCGATACCCATTCGGCTTTGGGTTTTTAATGTAATCCTTAACCTGCAGCACCTGAATATCCGTTTGCTTGGAAAGGTATTGCGCAACCGCGTACACGTCGTCGCGATAGTTGCAAATCACGCGGATTCCAGCCACGTCGAAGAGATTGTCGCGAATCGAACGCGTTGATATGCTTAGGTTTCTGCGGCGCAGCTTCTCAAAAATCGAGTGCACGGATTTTAGTCGCCGCTCCATATGATGCACGGGGTTGTGCGAAAATCGCACTTGAAACTCGCCGTCCAAAATCTCCAGCTTCGTGCTAATTTCGTACATCGCACCTTCGTAAACTTGCATCATGTTTACAAATTCGTCCATTTGCTCGGGCGGAAGATGCGGCGTTTCGCTTTTTATAGGTGATTTTTGCGCGGACTTTTCGTCGGCGGTTGCTTGCGATTTTTCCGCAGAGGCGTCTGGCGCCCCACCATCGCAAGCCCCTTGCAAGCTTGCGTAAAGTTCAGCCAAATTTAAACGATTATGACGATCAAGTATCACGTTTTTTATTTTACTCGCAATTTTGTTATAAGTCTGATAATCGCCTGAGAATACGCGCGAAAAGGCAGGTCGTGTCGTTCGCGCGTTACAGCGCGCTACGCTTTGAGCGCGAAGGTAGGTCGTCGCGCAAACGTATAAACTTATATATAGGTATCATCAAGTCAAAATTAACAATTATTTGCGCACAAGGAGGGAAAAATGGCAATTAATGCAACAGTTGCAAATCCAGCGAAATCTGCGAAATATGCAGAAATCTCAAAAAGCACAAAGCTGGCCTACCCTCCTACTCTAACCCCGTTAGTCGTGCAAAAACTTTGTGCTCCAATCGCACGCAAACTCGGCGTAAAATCACTGTATCTATTCGGATCGGTTGCGCAAGGAACCGCCAATCGCAACTCAGACGTAGATTTTATATACGAACTGCAAGACGAATCGAACTTAGAACGCGAAACCTCGCGAATTGTGCGCAAACAAGAGCTAATGCGATCACTCGCCGATTGATTGGGCAGAAAAATCGACCTAGTTAACAAAAGTTACGTAACTCAGCCGTTAGCGGACGAAGATGCGGAAATTCAGCGAAAAGCGTTCGTAACAACGATTAACGCAAAGCCAATATTCCAAATTGTGTGAATAGTCCGCGCGCGTTTTGTAGCTCAAAACGGCAAAATCAACAACAAAAAGCGGGAAGTTTTACTCAACCATCTATTAGTTCTAAATACTTATTAGCAGCTTTACGTATTTTCGCAGAATCAATCCAGCCATTCGTAAATGATTTATTAACTGAATGAAGTAGCGTAAATAATGCGTTTGTAAGATTTCTCTTTCCTTTAGCTATGTTGTATAGATTATCAAAATGAGCTGCTTTATTCCTAATCTCTTTAATATAAATAAGATTTTTTGCTATTGTCTTCCTATCCTCATCATATTTTTTATTGCTCTTGGAATCATTCACAAATGGAAATGCGTTACATATAGATATTTGCCAAAGTTTTTGCTGTATGAGATTGTTTTTTGTTGTTTCAGAAGATCCAATAAGTTTTACCCACGTTCCCCCACATGAGTTTAGATAAAATGTCATCATGAGTTACACTGCTACCAGCATGAGCGCGAACTGCGATTTTTTTTGCTTCATTGATTTGATTTTTTATTAAGTCTTTAACTAAATCTGGCGTATATAGAGGATTAGTCCATGCTTCATTTTGCTTTTCTTGCAATGCAAGTTTGCGAAGCTCTAAATCAATTGAATTACGCACGCATATTTCCACGTATCCAATCTGCTCGTGTAATATTCCTGCTAATTCATGATTTGATTTGCATATAAGCATGGCTGTGCTCACATCATTATTCGCATCGCGCATATAACGTTCAAATCGTGCAACGCCGCAGAATTGTTGCGCTTCTTGAAGAGATATAAAAGATGTATTAACAGCCATTAAGACATTGTACATCTAGTTTGATATTTAACGCAGAAATACAATCACAAAATGAGTTGCGCAAAATGATTGCAAAAATACAAATAGTTATGGAGTGTGATAGAATTGACACACCTGTGTAGGTTGCTCCTACACGTGATTTCATTGAGCTCTTGTTCATTTTGGACAAGAGCTCAGTTGCTTTGTTCACATTCTGCAACTCAAAAGCTACAAACTCGGGAAATAGCGCTAGCGCAGTTTAATCTCGCCACGCATCGTTCGCGCGTTACAGCGCGCGAACGTCTTCGCTTGCGTTGAAAGCACACCGTGCTTTCAACCTTAAGCAAGCTCAGCGCTCCGAATTACCTTTTCGCGCTACGCTCGAAGCGAAAAGGCAGGTCGTCGCGCAATATGTGCTTGCCGCGAATATCCCACTTGCGCCGCTTCTTACCAGCCGCCGCCGTAATCATCATGGAAAGAATCGCAGCCGAGAATATCACCGCTATAACAAACAGCGTCATCCAAAGCGGCCATTGCAACTTGTCCTCTGGCGCCGCAACAGGATCTGGCAGCACGCGGTAGCCAGTCACAAGCAGCCTGTGCGAGTTCACACCATACGGCGTGCACGTAAGCAGCGTCGCCAAATCGCGCCCCTTCTCGCGCTGAAGAAGGCTTATATCGTGCGGATCCACTACGTTTATACGAAACACCTTGTATCGCAAGGTCTCCCCCTGCACGTCAAAGTAAAAATAGTCACCCTTCTTCAAATTCACCAAATCATCAAACATTGTTGCATTCGCCAAACCAGTATGCGCCGTCACCACCGCATGACGATTCTTACCCCCAACTGGCAAATCTGTGCCATACAAATGCCCCGCGCCATGCGCCAAAACTTCCTGCGAACTACCGTGATAAATCGGCAACTTCACGCCAATCTTCGGAATTTTTACGATGCCAATAATGCCCATCGGCTCCTCAAGCGTTTTAAGGTAGCGCTTGTACGCAGGCGTGTTAGTTATGCTTTCCTGACCGTCGCCGCCGTACGGATCGCGCGTGAGCATATCCTTGCG
Source organism: Gardnerella vaginalis (assembly GCA_946997215.1). GTDB lineage: Bacteria > Actinomycetota > Actinomycetes > Actinomycetales > Bifidobacteriaceae > Bifidobacterium > Bifidobacterium vaginale_I. The sequence goes on along the minus strand of CAMPUL010000004.1, from coordinate 59,231 downwards.
CGTTGCATTATAGCGCTTCGCAGCGCGAATGTGTGCGCGGCGCACATCGCCAGCCTGGTCGTGGTTGTACTTATCGTACGCAGTGGAAATCTCCTTAGAAACGTGATTGTTCCACAGCGTTGAGCACACAGGGTAACTAAAGCACAGAATTCCCGCAAGAACCAGCGCAATCGGCTCTAGAATGCGCATCAGTGTACTTTTCTTTTTAGTTATTTTTTTAGTTGTTTGTTTAGTTTTAAGTGTATTTTGGTTTATTTTTTGGCTTGAGTTGGATCGTGGAGTTTGCTCTTCGGTTGCTGGCGACTTATCCGCAGCCACACCACTTGCGCCAGCCACATCGCTAACACCAGCCACCCTGCTTGCGCCAGCCGCACTGGAGGTACGCTTCGCCTTATTCTTAAACAATTTAGCAACAGCGCGCGCAATCAATGAGCGGCACAAATTGCTAATATCGGCTAGCTTCATAACTCCTCCAAGCTCAAGCTATTTAATGAAGTAATTCCCGATTTTGTTCCCCAAATCGACCAAAAAGGGAACAAACGCGGGATAAAAAGGAATAAGAGCAGGCGCGACGACCTGCTTTCGCGCTCAAAGCGTAACGCGCGAGCGATTTTTCAGATTTTGTAGCTCAAACAGGCTACATAGGATTGAGTCTAGGATTTTGCTCCTAGACTCAATTTATGCAGACTCAATCGTTACAGACTCAATCGTTTATAGATTTAATCTTTATAGACTCAATCACTTATGATTTGCTGATTAAAGTAAGCAAATCACGCAGCCTGCTCTTCATCTTTCTTGCGGTTGCGCATGAAGACGAAGATGCCGAAACACACCAAGCACACGCCAGCCAACGCAAAGATAATCACGCCTGCAGCACCAGTCTTTGGAAGCTTGAACCAAGAAACATTATCCTTGGTTGGCAAGTTAGCAATGCCAACAACTGTAGGGGCTTTTGATGTTGAACTTACAGCAACAGTTACTGCATGAGCCTGATGATCACGCTCATAATTAGCTGGAGCTTCAGTCTCAACAATGTAGAACGGATGATCTGCACTATCAATAACAACCTTTACCGGTTTTTCAAACATACCATTCTCATTAGTGGTGAGTTCGCCAACCTTTGAAGCGTTTTTGCATTCATTTGCAGAAGTATCTGCAGCGCACTTATCAGCGTCAGCCTTCTTAGCGAAGAGCTTGAACTTAGCGCCAGCGAGCTTAGGCTTAACCGAACCAGTATTCTTATCAGTTGATTTAAAGGTACCGTCGTACTTGTTCACCTGCAAATAGCCGTAATTGGACGTAACCATTGAACCTTTATCGTCTGGAACTTCTAGGGTAGGAGCTGGCTTATTCTTGCCCTGTCCCTGAATAAAACCAGACTTATTGGTGAAACTAGTTTTAGAGACTTCCATAGGATCATTAATCACGAACGCAAACTCAATTTCAACTTTTGCGTCAGTATCAACTTTTGCTGCGTTTGCAATATCATCTAAACCACCATTTACTCCATCGAAAGAAACTTTAACACGATGTGCTACAGTATTAATGCCAGTAGCATCTTTAATTTCTTCGAAGCTTACACTATATTTACCTGTCAATGGTGTAGTTGTTTTCACTTTATTGCTGTTTGTATAAACTAAGTTTACAGACTTAACATTTTTTTCCCAAAAGATAGTGAATGCATACTCAGGAGCCTGATCGAATACAGTGTATCCCTTCAGATCATCCTTAGTCCAATTCGAACGTTCTGTAGCGGTGTTACTAGTAATAGCAGCAGAAATCTTGTAGGTCATGGTATCTCCAGAACCCACGAATGATGTTTCATCTGTTCCATGAACAAGAGTCTTCGTAATCTTACCAGCGAGGCTCTGGTTCTTTGGGCTTGCAGTTACATCGTAGCTATAGGTCACTGGCTTATTTGCTTCATGAGTGATTTCTGGAATCGTCATGTAGAACGGTGTAACGTCGTTAGAGTGACCAGGTGCAGCCTCGGTTTCTTCTACCTTATAAAGGCCAATAGGAAGATTGCTGAATTTAACTACGCCCTTATTTGGATCTGTGGAACCAGTAGTACCTTCTTGCGTAGCATTGCTATCAAATTCCATGCCTGCAGAATTAGGATTATCATTAAGAGATTTCACCTTAGTGGCAAGAGCTTCCCAATTCTTGTAATCTTTGAGATCTGTGCTTGTGGCATCAGAGGTAGAAAGCTTCGTAACTCTTTGTACCTTGAACTTAGCGCCAGGAAGAGGGGTGGTTTTAGCATTTGCGCCCTTGTCCTCATACTGGGTGATCTTGATGGAACCAACGCATTGCTTATTGGTCTGATCCCATGGTGCCTTAGAAGCATCGCAGGCAGTCCCACTATCAGCCCAAGCGTAGCTGCCAGCAACCACGGCGCCAGCAACGCACAGCGTGCCAGCCATCGCGAGCGAGGCGATTGCAGCCACGCATTGCTTAGTTATCTTGTTCATAATTTCTCCTTGTTTATTGCCCTTTCGAGCAGTTTTAAGAGATAAGTTTTCTGTTTTGTGTTGCGCACGGTCGGCGGAGCCATTGCAAGCCGCATGAACTCTGTTGGCGGCTACGATTTGCGCCGCGCGCAGCAAGATTAAATCCGAACCATGCTTCGGCATAATTGCCATTGCTGTGTAACATCACTGTGTAACGCGTAATGTCATTCCCGACACATGGAACGTTGATACTGCAGTTTTTGCGCTGCAGAAAATTTTCATCAGCATCGCCACCTTTCGCTACGTCGCCTTAAAGCGCGAAGCTTTTTGGCAGTTTTGCAGATAAAATCTTTAATTTGCACATTGCGCATCAGCGCCTTACGCAACAACGCCATATGCGCCAGCGCCTTACGCAGCAACGCCTCAAGCATCGCGCGCCCCCACTTGGTCTGATCAAGGAAGAACCCAGCCGCCATCACGCCCGTGCCAATCACGCACACCATGCTCATCAACATGTTCCAATTCACGCAATCTTCCCCGCCCGTCTTCGGCAACTTAAATTGTTCGACCACAGTAATATTGAACGTGAGTCTATCCCAATTAGTTCCCTGCTTCAAAGAATTATTATTCATTAAGTTACGAGCATCATTATTAGAAGGATTCCTCATAAACGTATTATCGGAAGCAAGAGTATTGAACCTATTCAGCGCAGCATCATCCAGCGTAAACACTGTGCAACTATAGTCGCCAGTTTGTTTTGGAGTGCCGTCAACAATATCTTCTGTTCTAGCGATTGCGTTCTTAACACTATTCACATCACTCGGGTCATTAATGAATCCATAAAGTGTATGTGCAGCATTGCAATTCCCTCGTTCGCGACAATTCATTTGCTGCTCTTCGTTAGCAAACTTCCATTGAGTAGATTTACTACCATTGCCAGGAATATAAACAACACTTTGATTTTCATCGCTGGTCCAATTACCACTTGTATGATCTTTGTGGCACAGCATGCGAAGGTTAAGCTTATTCTTGCTAGTCAAACTCCAAGTGCGAATGAACGGCTTTCTAAGCAGCGATATGCCATTCATAACATACAGCTTATCTTTCAACTCACCATTCATCGGCTCGCCAGTTTGCGGATCCTTATCTTTGTACAACTTAAGCTGAAGATTACTTTCTTGACCTAAACCTTTGACTGTAACCTTCGCATACACAGGCTTGCCCTGATTTCCAGCATCCTCATCTTCCGACGTTGAACCATCTGGGTAATGAACAATAACTGGCGTTACGTAATCTGTAGCACTAATGGTCACATCTGGATAGAAGGTCACTTCGCCGGAGTTACTATAATCAATTCCAGAAGACTTTTTCATAAATGACCATGGGATGACTTTATGTTTATCGTCATTTTTATATTGCTTAAGTTTGAATTTCGTACCTGGTGGCAAATCACCAACCTTCATATCCTTATACATTTGACCTGAATCTGTAATACCACCAGCCGTTCCACCAGTTTCTGGCTTCACACTTTTAGGTTTTGCGGTAGTAACCTTATTGCCCGCTTTTACAGTAACAGGAACATACTTTGGGTTATAGTAGTGAGCGTCACTATGAACATGAATTGGGAAGGTTACAGACTCCCAATCCACATGCCTTTTAGTAGCATCCTGAGGATTATCCTTACTTCCATCCTTATCTGATAAGACCGACTTAACAACATCCTCCAACTTGCGGTTACCAGGATTCTTTACAAAACCTTTTACAGCGTTTTCAAACTTATTTTGTAATCCACCATGTTTACCTTTATTTTCAAGGTCTTTAATAGCGTACACGGTGCAAACAAAATCACCATTTTTCTCAACTGTTCCATGCAACCAACCGCGAGTACGCTCAGTCGTGTCACGCTCGTCGCCATAAAGGTAAAGATCATTATTACAACTATTGTTTTTATTGCACTGCTTACGCGACTCTTTTGACCTAGTCCACTGAGAAGGATTCCCATCTTCAAAGATTCCGTTATCCTTGTTGCCTTTTCTACCAGCAAGATTTAAACCATTAACTGTATCAAACTGATAATTTTCACGCGCACCAGTTTTCTGGTTTATCTCATAACAAAGCATATGCTGATAGATTTTGCCTTGCTTAGTACTTGACCAAGAGTCGAAGAACATTGGATCTTTCCTATTGGCAGGAATTTTCTTACTATCCTTGCTCTCTGCATCAGTTAAATCCCTAAGCTCATCACCCTTTCGGAATCGCATACCTTCACTATCATTATCAGAAATATGTCTGCTCAATTGTCTATTAGAGTAAACATTTAACTTCAAGTCTTTTCCTGTAACTGGCTTACTTACCACGCTCACAGGAACGTACACTGGCATACCTCTGTTACCAGAATCATCATCTTCTGAAGTTGAACCGTCTGAATAATGTACAATTACAGGAACAAGATAGTCATCAGTAGGAGTATTTTTACGCGGTGCAAAAGTAACTTGACCATACTTAGTGTCAGTCTTAGTATCTTCTGGCTTATTATCATCCTTCTTCTTATTACTGTCTTTTCCTTCAAAATTAGACCATTCAAGTTTATTATTTGATTTCTTATGCTTAGAGTACTTTTTAAGCTCAAACCATGTGCCCTTTGGCAAAGAAGTACCATCCTGCACCAAATCATTCTGACTGCTATCGTTTTTATCTACACCGTTAGCACCACGATGGCTTTCTGGAGCATCAGACTTTGCTTTACCGCCAGCTTGCACTTCAACCTTTGTGTAACGTGGGTTATACTTATGCGCCAGTGAACGAATAACAATATTAACGTCTTTAGAAACCCATTCAGTATTTTTACTAGCTGTTGGCAAAGCAAAATCATGTTTGTTTTCTTTTACAAAAGCGTCGAATTGTTTCTTAGCATCGCTGCCATCACTCAACGCAAATACTCGGCAAACGTACTTACCACCCTTATTAGGACTTCCTTTAATTTCTCCACGAGAACGCTCAATAGTGTATTGGTCGTCATCATATAATTGGCTCTGACGGTTGCAAGATCTACCATTAATCCAGCACTGCTGATCTTTGTCACTAGCATGAGCCCATTTCTCAGTTTGCTTAAAAGTTAATCCGCTAAAAGAGTTAGTACTATCTTCTCCGACATTACTAAAGGTGTAATCCTTCTTTTCTACTTTACCGCCCTTGCCTGTAGTTTCCTTCCATCACAAGGATTTCAAAGAAATTTGACCAGTTTTATATCTAGACCACGAATCAATCCACAAGCCTGGATTAAGCGGAGAATTTATATCAGCGTAAACTGTTCCATTATCTCCTAAATTAGTACCGCCTACACCATTATGAATATTCATAACAATGTAAGGATTTGAAGGATTTGGACGTTTCACGTTAACAGTAGCGTAAATAACGCTTTTTTTGAAATCGCCATTCTTATCAGCATTACCAGCAGTTGAATCTGTAGATTTAGATCCGTCAGCATAAGTCACTATCACTGGTGAATGATACTTACCGACTTCTCTCCACTTGTTGGAATAAAAACGAACTTTGCCGCTATGTAAATCCTTATTCTCAATACTGCTCCATTCAAGAACAGGATAGCTCTTATTATTACCATTTACATACTGCTTAAGCTCAAAAGTAGCATCGTTAGGGAGATTACCAGTCTGAATAATATCCGCATTCTTCTTAGAATTATCACGCACGCTCTTAACAGATGCGTAAACAATTGGCATTACACGAGCCTGATCGTCACCAGTTTTTTCTGTCAAATCAATTGGGGTGTAAACAGGGTTGTACAGCGATGCTTGCGAAACAACCTTTATCTTAGTTGTGTGCTTCTCCGTAACGAAAGAGCCGCGATCATAATACTTGCAGTTATACGGATATCGAGAAGGATTAGGATAAGTAATTTTTGTCCCAAATTCAAGAACTTGACCCTTATCTTCTTTTCTAGGGTTATAAGTTACATGACCAGTTCTGCTATCAATATACACAGAGCCCTCAGGCATATTCGATGGAGAATTAACTACTTTTACACCACTAGGAATTTTTTTAGTAAGCTCATATTTTATGCCAAGATTGGTAGGCAAATTAGTAGTCGTACCACCATCGTATTCAAAACTGCCCTTCGAAGAATTACCTTCCCACTCACCGGTTCTTGCAAACGGTTTCACTGTAACAGGGCGATGATATGTAGTAATAGGAATATTATCTTTACCATACTTTTTATCATCTGAACCATTGTATTGAGGGTATGAAATCTCATCACCATTTGTCGGATCCATTTTTACTTGATGCTCAACGTAATCAGGAATACCATCACCATCAGTATCAAATGGTCCCATAGCAGCCCACTTGTTACGTTCACTATTCCCCCAATAACCTGCACCTACGCCAGTTGTATTAGCATCCCAACCAGCAATAATAGGTAAGGTTTCTGGATTAACACCATCTTCAACAAATGCTTCTATATGCCACTCATAAGAGAAAGTTGTATCACCCTGAGCCCAATCAAGAAATACGCGACCAAATTTATTGCTGGGATCATTCGGATTATGCGGACTGCCTCGCCACTTGCGAATTTCACAAAAATTGTATTTCTTTCTAATCTCGGGGTCTCCACAGGTAGCATCGTCTCCACCAAGTTTTTCTCTACCTAACGAGTATTTCCAAGCCTCATTAAAGTCATTATCGCCATCAGCGTAGGTATAATTATGCTTACGCTTATTAGTAAATTCACTTGGTCTTTGACTATTATATCTTACTTCTCTTTTAAATTCCCAATGGCCTTCTTCTCCTTCTTTCTTTACAAAATATCTCGTAATAGCAGTGCGAGTTACGCGAACTGAACTTTTATGAGTAGAATCACCATCCCTAAGACCTTTTGGAAGAAAAACTGTCAGATCTGGTCTACCATCCCACGGCGAACCATCTGACTTTGCATTTCCTTTAGGAGGCACATTGAAAGATAAAGAATTTAATCCCATACCATTCGCATTGAAGGTAATATCCCAACTGATTTTAGTTCCACTTTTGCCATAATCACTATCCCACTGATTGTATTGAATATTAGGATAGCTAATAGAAACATCACGAACAGCATCACCAACCCAATAGTCACCATCAGTAAAATATCCATTGCCAGCGTAATCCCACCAAGCCTGAGTTGCATTTGCTTCTTTTACAGGCGGCACAACAAAAGTCGCGAAAAGCGTGGCGGCGGCGAGGATCATTGCGAAGAGCGCGCGGAGTAGGGTTCGGGAAGTGCGGGCTGGATGTGCGGTGCGAGCGGCGGTTGTTGCAGCGGTGCTGGAGAGTGAGTCAGAGTCGGAGACAACGGCGGCAGAGCAAGAGTCGGCGCCTTCCTTATTCCAAGCAAAAGCGCGCGACGCAAGACGACCCACTCGTGATGCGAATCCACGTAACCCTGCTGGCAACATAGTCTACTCACCTTCTCTGGCACCGCGAATATCGTGGTAACCCCAACAAAACTGCATAAACTCATTCCATGCAGCTTGTTCTTAGTTCTTCTTCGTTACTCTTCGTTCTTACTTGTCTTGTGCATTTGAGCGTAACGCCCAAAAATGGGTAGAGCACCCAATAAATCAAGTACTCAAAAACATTCAGCGAGTGCAAGAAGACAGGAAAACAACCATGTCAACTCAGCAAGCGCCGAAAAACTATCAACCAAACGGCCACCTTTTAACGTTAAATGCTAAACAACGTTCAACAACGTTTGCAACGCTAAACGCGCGCGCAAAAAACAAGATAGCAAGGCGCAGCTTTAAACAAAGCCTTTAACATTTATACCCCCCCCCTAACGAATTGCAAGTTAAAATACTATACAATTTCAAAATACGTAAAAGTTTTTATAATGATTGACTTTTACAAAAAATCTATTGAATACGCGATAATAACCGAATACTTTTATGTAGTAGGTGAAGTGTTTTTTGTGACCCGCGTGTTGCAAAACCACAACATCTTGTGGCTCAAATGCGCGCTGACCACAAATCGCCAGCTATGTAGTGCGATTGTACCTGATTTCGGTGTTTTTTAATACAAACGCACAACATCAAAGCGAAAAGACAGGTCGTGTCGTTCGCGCAGATTAGCTGCGCTCACGTCTTCGCCGCCGTAGAAGCACACCGTGCTTCTACGCTAAGCGGCTCAGCGCTCCGAATTGCCTTTTCGCGCTACGCTTTAAGCGAAAAGGCAGGTCGTCGCGCGCGCGAATTACCGCAAAATCATCAACAATTACTTGCATTATTAATGATATTTACGTTACATCATATATAATTATTGTATATATTTATGCAAAAGTACAAAACTCCCCACAAAAGCATAAGAGTAGGAACCAATATGACTACAGCAACAACAGACGTAGTAAATGTAAACTTTCGAGCAAAGAAAGAAGACAAACTCAACGCAGAAAGAGTTTGCAAAGAACTCGGAATCTCTATGAGCGCAGCGCTTAACGTGTTTATTAAAACAATTGGTCGTGAAAAGAGGATACCGTTAGATTTTTCGCTAGACCCATTTTACTCGCCGTCGAATCAAGCATATTTGAAATCGCAGATTGATGGCGTTAAAAATGGCACAATAAAGCTTGAAGAGCACAATTGCAAAGGTCACTACGACGATAAATAACGCAAAGACACAAAAAACGCAAAGACACGAATAACGCGGAGGCAAACTACGAGCAGCTTAATTAGGCGGCAGATTCTGCCAGAGTTTATACCAGTTGGCGCGCGAATTGTTGTGCGAACGTACAAAATCGCGCAATTAGGCAGCGGCGAAAGATTGCAAACCGCTGGCAGCGCGCAAACAGACGACGCCAGCGCAGAAACAAGTGGAATCGCGCCAACAATAGCAAGCACTCCAACAACCAGTCACACACAAAAAATCGAATACCACGACGCGATTGGTCACGTAATCAGCTGGGACGGAACAACATTGCACCTTATGCGCGACGCGGCCGCAAATGGAAGCCGACCCGAGCAAGAAATGTTCATCGACGCGCGCACAATCGTAAGGCTAAAGCCAATACCCGAGCGCAAACATCGCATTTAATCTGCGCGAGCCATGTAGTGCGATTGTACCTAAAATACAGCGTGTCGTCGTTCGCGCGGTCTAAGCGCGCGAACGTCCTCGCTCGCGTTGAAAGCACACCGTGCTTTCAACCTTAAGCAAGCTCGGCGCTCCGAATTACCTTTTCGCGCTACGCTTTAAGCGAAAAGGCAGGTCGTCGCGCAATCGCACTACATGCAATCGTCAATTGACGCATTTTGTAACTCTAATCGACACCAACCTGATTCCCATACTCTCGTACCATCGCACTACGAGTAACAATCCACTGTTTGCCGTATTTTTGAGCATCAACGCCCTTAACAAGCTTCTTATACGACACCGCTTTCCTAAGAGTCGACTCGCTTAAATTCCACAAATCACTCGCATCTGCAAAAGACATTAAATTGTCAAATGGCGTTTTAATCTGCTCGCCATTATTCCACAACTCATCACAAGAAACATCTAAATCATCATTCCAAATAATGCCATATCCGCCCGTATCCACAACAACTTTATTAAACAACTCTTCGTCTTCCAATGCTTTAAACGCTGGAAACTTGCGCAGCAGATTATGCACATCATATTCTTTAACGATTCCGTTTACAAAATGCACGAGGAGCCTCATATTTGCGCACGCTTTTACATCTTTAATCTTGTGGAAATTCATATTTTCTCCTTTGTTGCACTTATCGCCTAGCTAATATTGCTGCCTCAAATGTGCTTTAACGCACTAATTTTTTAGTACTTTATCAACTTGCTAGCTAACTACACATATCAACTTAGCGGTTCTATTTTCTTAAATTCTTGAGTATTCCACATAAAAATCAACTCATCTTTATGAACTGTCATCCACTCAATCACCATGCACTCTGCGCGTCTTGGCAAATATCCGTCAATAACTTTGCATAATTGAATATCTAGAGCAGCAACATAGTTACCATAGATAGCATGAATATGCGGCGGATTATGCTCTGCACTGGCAAAATACATTCGTATAACAATCCCATAAAACCTTGAAATTACAGGCACATTCACCCCTCTTTCTTTTTCTGATTTCTCTTTTCCTCATTAAATCATATTGATAATTATATCACGATACAGTGATATTTGATGTATGCCGACTTTGTGGCTCAAAACCGCAAAATCAACAACAAAAAGCGGAAATATCGTTCGCACAGTCTAAGCGAAAAGGCAGGTCGTCGCGCAAAGCGCTATTCAACCACGCCGTTAGAAATAAGCTCGCGCGCAACCTCGCGATACTCCTTAGCAGTCTTATGCTCAGGAGCAAAAATCGTAATCGGAACCGCCGCAACAGTAGAATCCGGCAGCTTAATCGAACGCGAAATCACAGAATGCAACACGCGCCCCTGGAAAGCCTCGTAAATCCTTTGCAAAACCTCTTCGCTGTGCAAAGTGCGCGTAAACATAGTAACGAGCACGCCAAACACTTGCAAATCTGGGTTAATTCGGTGCTGAACTTTTTCAATCGATTGCATAAGCAGCGCCACGCCCCTAAGCGCAAAGAACTCCGCAGCAACAGGAATAATCACGCCATCCGCCGCCGTAAGCGCGTTGACGGTAAGCAAGCCAAGCGAAGGCTGGCAGTCAATAATAATAACGTCGTATTCGTTACGAACCTTGCGCAACACTCCAGCCAAAATCTGCTCGCGACCAACCTCGGTAACAAGCTGAACCTCGGCTGCCGAAAGATCAATGTTTGCAGGCATAACGTCAATGTTTTCGGTGGCCGTGTGGCGAATCACATCGTGCACGTCTACAGAAGAATCAAAAAGCGCCGTGTAAACAGTGTTATCAAGCGCGTTCGCATTAATCCCAAGCCCCACCGTTGCAGCGCCTTGCGGATCGAAGTCAACAATTAAAACGCGCCTACCGTATTGACTCAGCGCACCAGCGATATTGATGGAGCTGGTTGTTTTACCAACGCCACCCTTCTGGTTACACATAGCAATAATGCGCGCAGGACCGTGCGTTGTAAGCGCATCTGGCGCGCGGAAAGTCTCATATTCGCGTCCAAGTAAATCAGTAGGCATACGCTCCAGTCTATCAAAAGGTATGTTCAGTGGATTTGCGCGATGCGGCGGCGAATATCACACCTATCTTGCGCGCGGATGGCTCATTACATACGCCTCCATAAGCGCGTCTGGACTTATATGCGTGTAAATTTGCGTTGTTGTAACGGACGCATGGCCAAGCAGCTCCTGAACCGTGCGCACATCAGCGCCGCCCGAAATCAAATGCGTTGCAAAGGAGTGACGAAGCGTGTGCGGATGCAATTCTTTGCCGATTTTTGCCATCTTGCCAGCATGCGAAATAGCCTCCCACGCGGATTGGCGAGAAAGCGCTTTGCCGCGTTTGTTTAGGAAAATCATGTGAGAATTTGCGGATTTTGATGCGGATTTTGAAGATGAGTTTAAGGGTGATTTGAGTCGCGACTCTGCGGTTGCTGGCGACTTTTGCGCGCGGCTTTCAAGAATCGGCCTAGATTTATCTAAATAATCGCGCAACGCGCGAACCGCGCACTTTCCAATCGGCACAAGCCTCTGCTTTTGCCCCTTGCCGCTAAGACGCACAACCGATTCCGCTAAATCAATATCCTCAAATTTTAGGCCAACCGCTTCGCTCACGCGCGCGCCCGTAGCGTACAAAAATTCCACGAGCGCACGGTCTCGAAGCGAGACGGCATCCGTGCTACCAAAGCCGCCAGCTGCATCGATTACGCGCTCAACTTCGCTAATGCTGAGCACGTCTGGAAGATGCTCCGACTGCTTAGGTGCTTTGACTTCTGCAGAAGGGTCGCTTGCGATTTGCGCGTTGGAAAGCATGAATTTGTTCCACTCGTGGATGCTTGCGATTCGCCGCGCAATCGTGCGAGGGCCTAAGTTTTGCGCTGCCATTGCTTGTGATGACATTGCGCGCACGTATTCTTCGATGTCTAGTTGCGTGATTTCGTTAACATCGTTGATTTTTTGGGCTTCGCGCAGCCAGTTCGTGTATTTTGTAAGATCCGACTCGTAAGCTTCAACGGTTTTTGGCGAAAGCCCACGCTCCACGCTTATGTGGTTTAGAAATTGCTGGATTTTTGGGGAAAATGGCGATTTATGCGATTGATTTGCATGCGATTGGTTCGATTGGTTCATGCGCGGTTGCTGCGATTCGGTCATATATTAATTATATGCAGCTCGAATCGACGACTTCGAATTTAAAACACCACCAAACGCGGTGGAGATTCGAGATTTTTCGCACTGAATGAGATGAACCTCAGCATCTTTGATGGTGATTCATCGAATGAAGAAGAAAAACCGAGAATCTCGGTGATGCAAGATACGCAAAAGTTCTAGATATTCAGAAGGTTTGATGTATTTCTCTACGAGCAATAAATAGCGCCAACCTAAAACATTAGAATATTAACGTTCATAAGCTATACGTAAAAGTGCGCGTCACTTGCGAGGAGAGAAATACTCAAACCTCGCGCAACACCAAACAAAGAATATCGCTCACATCTTCGCTCGACTTTGTACAAAATTCGGCGTTCGATTGTAGCGAAATGCAAAACGATTAGAGAGTTGAGACGCGGCGAAGTGTTATGCGAGACGCGCACTCATCGCCAGCAACCGCAGAGTCGCTAAACGCCACCCCAACAATCTGCTCACCGTTTTGCGCGCTTTGAATCATCTTACTTTGCCAATCACCTGGGCAATCAAGCGCAAATCGAAGCTCGCGCAAATCGCCAGCAACCGCCGCCAAATCACGCGAATCGCCAGACTCATCGAAAGCCACCGCGCGCTCTTTATACTTGTACTCGCGCCAAGAATCAGCCTTAGCAAAAAACGCGCGCTCATCGCGCTCATTGCACTCATCGCCCTCCTCAAGCATCTTCTTAGCAAAACTCAACTGATCAATCACGCTACCCAGCAAATCCGCAACATTTCGCCGATTTTCTGCAACCATCGCGCGCGTGCGATTTGGGTCCGTAAGCGCCACTCGCGTCATATCTCGCCAAGAACCAGCCGACATTTGCAACGCAATATTGCGATTCGTGCTTCCACACAAAACGTTCGCCAGAGCTGTAGAAACAACGTGCGGCATGTGCGAAATCAGCGCCGCCGAAGCATCGTGTATAGAATCGTTCAACACAAGCGCGCGGTTACCACACAGCTTAACAATCACGTGCAAAACCGCCAAAAACCGCCAAAAATCACTGCTCTCATCAACACTAATTGCCCAAAGCGCGCCGCGCAGCAACTCCGCGCTCGAAGCCTGCCAACCCGTAAATTCACTTCCAGCCATAGGATGCGCGCCAATGTAGCAATCACCAAGACCTGCGGCCTTAACCTGCTCTCGCACAAGCCCCTTAACGCTGCCAACATCCGTCAAAGTGGTGCGCTGCTTATTGATTCCGCGCGAAATTTCGCCAAGAACTTCTGGCATAGAGGCAAGCGAATTGCACAAAATCAAAACATTCGGCTGCATACGCGCAAGATCCGCAACGCTTTCAACGCAAGTGATTCCAAGCGCGCGCGCCTGGCTGTAGATTGTTTGATGGCGATTATACGCGTACACTTTGCAAGAGCCCGCATCCACCAAACGCTTTGCAATTGAGCCACCAATAAGCCCAAGTCCTACAATACCAACAGAAAATTTTTGAGAAAATTCAGCATCTTCTACCATAATAATTCTCTTTCTGCACGCATTACGTTCAAATCGCGCAAAGCACCAATCGAAGCCCCGCCTGAAGCTTCGCCTGAGACATCAGCTGAAGCCTCAATGCACACTCCACCATTTGGCAGCATCCAATCATTCATAACTGGATTCTTGCGATTATCAGAAGGGTACACTGCTAAAACTCGAACCCAATCGCCATGTTTAACAACTTCTTGAATCATAGCTTTACACGTAGAATCCCAAGGAGCAGAATCAACAGTTGCAATAAAACTATATAAACCATCCTGACCTTTAATCGGCCTAGACATAAAAGAAGTCATATTAAGCCCATGATCGCGCACAACATCAAGCAAATTTGCTAATACTCCAGCACCTGTAGAACGCGGAATAAAAGCAATAATCGAAGAAAAAGATGAATAGCTTTCGCGTTGCATATTAACAAAATTTAAAGCCTCATCTCTAGGAGCTAGCACTAAAAACTCAGTGCGTGCGCCAGAAAAATCTTCAACAGCTTCGCTCACAATCCGCCTATTGTATAAGTCAGCACAAATTTTAGGGCACAAAGCAACTTCGCCAGGAACTAAATCCCTACAAGCAGCAGCGTTTGAAGACGCAGTTTTTTCTTTCAATCCGCGCTTTTGAGCAAACTTACGGCATTGTGCCAACGCGTGAGGATGAGCAACAATAGTCGAACAGTTTTCGATTGAATCCGACTTGCAAACAACAGCATCAAAACTTATATCAACACCCAAGCGAGCAATGCCAACCATATTTTTTGCATCAATTAATAAATCTAAATTAGGTATTACTACGCCTTCAATATTGTTTTCCCACGCAATAATACCTAAATGATGTTTCTCTTCAATTTCACTAGCAATATTACAAACATTATCACACGCAGTTGGAATAAGGCGCAAAGTATCCAACGATTTACAGTGCTCTTTAACTTTTAAAGCCGCTTGATGAGTAAAAGAACCTTCTGGCCCTAAATAACATAATTTACGTGCATTACTGCTGTTCTTATTGCTATTCATGACTATATTGCTATTCATGGCTATTCCTCAAACTACTTTAAGACTGTAAGACTGTAAGACTAAGACTATAAGTAAGACTACCTTACATTGATTTAGCACCACTTATTTAGCACAACTTATTTAGCACCAGAAATAATAAAGAATTTATTAGGCGTACAAAGCAAAACTACGTGAGCGATGATAATACCATAAAGCCAAAAATATCCAGCATTTTGCGCGATCCAAGGAAGATTATCCACGCCAAAACCAACGGCAACAAGCACGCCTCGAAACGCGCCAAAAATCCTAAACCAGCCGAGCGCAATCATCCACACAACCGAGCAACACACAATTGCGTGCAAAATAAAGCCAAACATGCCGCAAAGCATGCGAGCAAAACACGCGCTTAAAGTAACAAGCAAAAGCGCGATTACAAGACCGTACGGAAAGCCGTACATAGCTCCCATTCGGTGCGCAAAAGTGCCCAAAACCGCGCAAAATGCCGCTAAAACGCATAAAGCCGCACACTTGCTAGCAAATAGCAAAGAATGCGACTTTATGTTAAACATCATTTTGAGGAATATTTTAAGCTATATTTTAAGCGATCACGCATTAAGCAATCACGCAGCGTTGTTGTTCTGCCTACGCTGCTTAGCGCGCCACTTATACCATTCATCACGGCTCAAAATAATCTTGCGCACGCGAATCGACTCAGGTGTAACTTCCACGCACTCGTCTTCGTTAGCAAAGTCAAGCGACTCTTCCAAGCTCATCTTAATTGGTGGCGTCAAAGTCTCAAGCACATCTGCTGTAGAAGAACGCATATTAGTCATATGCTTAGCAAGCGTAATATTAACATCCAACTCGTCTGGCTTATTGTTAATACCAACGATTTGGCCTTCATAAACAGGGCTTTGCGGATCAACAAAGAACACGCCACGCGCTTGCAAACGCTGCATAGCATAAGGAGTAGCAACACCCTTACGATCGCAAACCATAGAGCCATTTTGACGAGTTACAATCTGACCAGCCCAAGGCGCGTAGCCTGCAGAAATAGAGCTTGCGATACCCGTTCCGCGAGTTGCAGAAAGCAAAGCTGTACGGAAACCAATAAGACCGCGAGAAGGAACAGTAAATTGCAAGCGAATCCAGCCAGATCCGTGATTGCTCATAGAATCCATGCGACCCTTGCGATCCGCCATAAGCTGTGTAACAGTGCCCATGTATTCTTCTGGAACGTCAATCGTAGTGTTTTCCATAGGCTCGTTAATTTGGCCGTCAATCGTCTTAGTAACAACCTGAGGACGACCAACTGTAAGCTCGTAACCTTCGCGACGCATTTGCTCCGCCAAAACTGCCAACGCCAACTCGCCACGACCCTGAACTTCCCAAGCATCTGGGCGCTCAGTTGGAAGAACCTTAATAGACACGTTACCAATAAGCTCGCGATCAAGCCTATCCTTAATCATGCGCGCTGTAAGCTTGTGATCCTTGCCTTCTGTGCCAGCAAGCGGCGAATCGTTAATGCCGAAAGTCATGGAGATAGCTGGGTCGTCAACGTGAATCAATGGAAGAGGCTTTGGATCATTCTGATCCACAATCGTCTCGCCAATCATAATGTCATTAACGCCTGCAACTGCAACAATATCACCAGGACCTGCAGATGCAACAGGAGTGCGCTCCAAGCCTTGAGTGCGCAAAAGCTCGGAAACACGGAAGTTTTCAATCGAGCCGTCTACGCGAGAAAGCCCGTAAGTCTTGCCCTTTTCCAAAATGCCATTGTAGATTCGCACTAAACCTAAGCGGCCGAGGAAGTCAGAGGAATCGATGTTTGCAACGTGTGCCTGAAGAGGTGCGCCTTCCTCGTATTCTGGCGCTGGAATATTGGAAATAATGGAGTCAAAAAGAGGCTCCAAATTATCGTTGTCTGGCAAACCGCCGTTTTCTGGCTGATTCAAGGATGCATAGCCAGCTTTTGCAGCGCAATAAATAACAGGCAAATCAAGAAGCGAATCAATATCGAGGTCGATTCCTTCTTCTACAACGTCTTGTGCAAGACCTAGAAGCAAATCTGTAGCTTCGCTAACAACCTCATCAATACGCGCATCTGGACGATCCGTTTTGTTAACGCACAAAATCACTGGCAGCTTTGCCTCAAGTGCCTTGCGTAGAACGAATCGAGTTTGCGGAAGTGGGCCTTCGGAAGCGTCAACAAGAAGCACAACGCCATCAACCATAGAGATGCCGCGCTCCACCTCGCCGCCAAAGTCGGCGTGGCCTGGGGTATCGATTACGTTGATTGTGATTCCCTCTGGGTGACCGTACTTCTCTGCAAGCGGACCAGTGTATTGCACGGCTGTGTTCTTGGCAAGAATGGTGATGCCTTTTTCGCGCTCGAGGTCGTTGGAGTCCATTACGCGGTCTGGCACTTCTTCTCGCTCGGAGAATACGTGCGACTGCTGAAGCATGGCATTTACGAGCGTTGTTTTACCATGGTCAACGTGCGCTACGATTGCCACATTTCTAATATCACCGCGAACAGTCATTACAAACCTCTTCCATTTGATTTAGCCAAACCTAAACGAGTTTACTCGCGGCTTTAGACACGCCATTACACGAGAGATATTGACGCATTTTGTAGCTCGAAACATCGTTTTGCATCGTTAGCGCGGTCTAAGCGCGCTAACGACTTCGCTTGCGTTGAAAGCACACCGTGCTTTCAACTTTGAGCAAGCTCAGCGAATCGAAGTGCATTCGCGCGCTACGCTTTAAGCGCTCATGCAGGTCGATTCACATGCAATCGCAGACTCGCTGGCGCCTTCTGGCAAATACTTGTCGTATCCTTCTTCTTCCAGCTCGTCCGCAAGCTCTGGTCCTGCCGTCTTTACAAAGTGACCTTGCGCAAAAACGTGCACAATATCTGGCTTAATATACTTTAAGATTCGCGTGTAATGCGTAACCATCATAATGCCTAAACCAGTGCTTTCTTTGGCACGATTTACGCCTTCCGAAACAATTCGCAAAGCATCAACATCTAGTCCAGAATCAGTCTCGTCTAAAATCGCGAACTTTGGTTTTAAAATTTCTAGTTGCAAAACTTCCGCGCGCTTCTTCTCGCCACCAGAAAATCCCTCGTTTACAGAGCGAGACGCAAACTTTGGGTCCATTCTTAAGCGCTTCATTGCCTCGTTAAGCTCTTTAACCCACGCGCGCAAAGTCGGAGCCTCGCCGCTCACTTCTGTTTTTGCTGTGCGCAAAAAGTTCGTCATCGACACGCCTGGTACCTCTACCGGGTATTGCATTGCAAGGAACAGACCAGCTTTTGCGCGCTCATCTGGAGTCATCTTCAAAATATCTTCGCCGTCTAAAAGCACTTGGCCTGAATCCACTTCGTACTTTGGGTGCCCTGCCAAAGTGTATGCGAGAGTAGACTTTCCAGAGCCATTCGGACCCATAATCGCGTGCGTTTCGCCAGAATTAACTGTAAGATTTACACCCTTTAAGATTTGCTTTCGTCCTTCTTTTGTTTCCACAGACGCGTACAAATCCTTAATTTCTAAAGTTGACATGTTTCTATCTCCTATTCTTCCGCATATTTCGATTCGTCGGTTGCTTGCGACTTTTCGGCTGCTTGCGATTCGTCCGCATTTACAGATTCGTCCGTCTTAGCTAAACGCCTCTCAATCGCAGCCATCAAATGATTTACGATTTGCGGCACGCCAATCTCCTCAATAAGTTCGTTAAAGAATCCGCGCACAACAAGCTTTCTAGCATCCGCCTCGCTAACTCCGCGAGATTGCAAGTAAAACAGCTCCTCGTCGTCGAATCTACCAACCGAACTTGCGTGACCTGCGCCAATAATATTGCCGTTTTCGATTTCCAAATTCGGCTCCGAATCAGCAATTGCGCCAGGAGTTAGCACCAAATTTCGGTTCAACTCGTACGAATCCGTGCCAGGAGCTTCTGGCTTAATAAGCGCGTTTCCAACCCATGTAGAATGCGCTCCTTTGCCGTACAGCGCGCCCTTATACACTACTCGCGACTTGCATTCTGGGTGATTGTGCACAACCATCGTGCGATGCTCAACGTGCTCGCCTGGGTCCACAAAATACATGCCAAGCATATTCAAATCGCCCTTTTCGCCGCCAAAATCCTGATCCATGCGGATTCGCACAACGTCTCCGCCAAGAGTGACCATTGTGTGACGAAGCGAAGCACCCGCGCCCACGTGAATCCTATGATTTCCAACGTGTTTGCTGCCCGAATCCCACTCTTGAATGAAGGTTGTAGAAACGTGCGCGTTATCTCCAAGAATGATTTCCACGCCTTCTGCAAGTTTTGCAACTCCCGTGTGCTCCACAATAATATCCGCGTTTGTGCTGGAATCTGCTTCAATCACTAAGTGCAAAGCGTCTAGTGATTGAGCAGTGTCTAATGATTTCGCAGTGTCTAGCGATTGCGAGTTGTTCCCGTGAATTTGCAATATTACTGGCTTTGTAATTTCGCCACAAACATGCAAAACGTACGCAGACTTTGCAGAATTCCACGCAACAGCAGCCACGCGATCCGAAGGCTTCATTTCGGTGTGCGGAGCCTCACTTTTCGGCAAAATTTGCAGCTTTGCGTGCGAATCGCCATCAACGCCTTTTAGCTCTACCGTAACGTTATTAGACGGCTCAAAGCTCTCAAAAAACTCAGAGATTCGCTCAACTGGCGTGTATCGCCAATCTTCCTGCTTGCGCGTTGGAATCGCAAAGTCTTCCACGTTAAAAGAGCGCACGGATTTATCTGCACTAGAAGGCATTGCAGCAGGAACAGCATAAGGATCGTTAGGGTCTGCTACAGGAATATTAATTTCTTTTTCCGTCATTTTATTGCCTAAATTATCGCTCAAATTATCACTCAAATTCTTTTTCAAATCTTCGCTCATCACCCCACGGATCCTTCCATTTGCAATTCCACAAGACGATTAAGCTCCAAAGCATACTCCATAGGAAGCTGGCGACTAATCGGCTCCACAAAGCCGCGCACAATCATTCCCATAGCCTCTTTTTCTTCAAGCCCTCGACTCATCAAGTAGAAAAGCTGATCCTCGGAAACCTTGGAAACAGTGGCCTCATGAGCCATAGAAACGTTATCTTCGCGCACGTCAACGTGCGGATAAGTGTCGGACCTAGAAAAATCGTCAACAAGCAAAGCGTCGCACACAACCGAAGAGCTAGAGCCGCTCGCACCCTTAACAATCTTCACAAGACCGCGGTAGGCAGAGCGTCCGCCGCCGCGCGAAATCGACTTAGCAACAATCGTGGAACTCGTGTGCGGAGCCAAATGAATCATCTTCGCACCCGTATCTTGGTACTGACCGCGGCCAGCAAAGCTCAAAGACATAGTCTCCGCTTTTGCGTACGGCTCGGCGAGAATACAAGCAGGATACTTCATCGTTGCCTTGGAGCCAATGTTTCCATCAACCCACTCCATTGTGCCACCTTCGCGCACGTAGGCTCGCTGAGTTACCAAGTTGTACACGTTATTTGACCAGTTTTGCACGGTTGTGTAGCGCACGCGCGCATGCTTTTCTACAACAATTTCAACGTTTGCAGCGTGGAGCGAATCCGTGGAATAAATCGGAGCTGTGCAACCTTCAACGTAGTGCACGTACGATCCTTCGTCTGCAATAATCAAAGTGCGCTCAAACTGACCCATGTTCGGCGTATTAATGCGGAAGTAAGCCTGAAGCGGAATATCCACATGCACGCCTTTTGGCACGTATACGAACGAGCCGCCGCTCCAAGCCGCTGTGTTAAGAGCCGCAAACTTGTTGTCGTCAACTGGAATCACAGTTGCGAAATACTTTTTTACAAGCTCCGGATACTTTTGCACTGCTGTATCTGTATCAACAAAAATCACGCCTTGCGCAGCCAAGTCTTCGCGAATCGAATTGTAAATAACTTCCGACTCGTACTGCGCTGCAACGCCCGAAACCAAACGCTTTTTCTCCGCTTCTGGAATGCCAAGCCTATCGTAAGTTTTGCGAATATCTTCTGGCAAATCATCCCAAGTTTTCGCTTGATCGTGAACTGGGCGCACGTAGTACTTAAAATCGTCTGCGTCAAAACCGCGCAAATCCACGCCCCAATCTGGCATAGGCTTTTGCAAAAACGCGCGATAACCTTGCAAACGAAGGTTTAGCATCCACTCCGGCTCGTGTTTGTCGGCAGAAATTGCGCGAACAACCGACTCATCAATACCCTTCTTAGCGGCTTCGCCCGCAGCATCCGAATCGTGCCATCCGTAATTGTACTCACCAAATTCAGCAACAATCTGCTCGTCTTGACGAATTTTCTCTTCGTTTACGCGAGCGCGATCTGCCACATACTGGCTCATTTCAACGTCTGCGGCGCTGGATTCGTTTTGATTCGCTACATTCTTATTCGTCGATACGCTATTCGTCAATGCGCTTGATTCAGGCTTATTTGAATCATCAACCACTGTTTTACCCTCCTATCAAGCTTATAAGTCGATTATACATTTAGCCACGCGTTGACATTACGTGATTCAAATCACATCTTTTCATTTTCTGAATATGCATTCTTCTTCTACGCACGCGGGAAGGCTTGCGAGTAGCGCTGCTTAAGAGCCTGAATAGAAACGTGCGTGTAGCGTTGGGTTGTATTCAACGACGAATGCCCCAAAAGCTCTTGAACCTCGCGAAGGTCCGCTCCCCCGTTAAGCATATGCGTTGCAGCACTGTGGCGAAGTGCGTGCGGAGCCACATCTGGCACGTTTGCAGCCGCTGCAGCCGCGTGAACAATACTCCTAACAATGCGCTGGTCAATGCGCTTTGCGCGCGCTCCCAAAAACAGCGCTTGCGAGCTTGTTGAGCTTTCTGCATACTTTTCTAGAAGCACATTTCGCCCATGCTCAAGCCACTCTTTGCACGCGCTTGCAGCAGGAACGCCAAAAGGCACAACGCGCTGCTTGTTTCCTTTACCTGTAACTTTTACAGTGTGATTTTCAAAATCCACATCTTGCACATTAAGGCTTGTAAGCTCCCCCACGCGCATGCCCGTTGCGTATAAAAGCTCTAAAATCGCAGCGTTTCTAAGGGCGATTGCATGTTCTTGAGGTGACTTTAGTGGTGACTTTAGTGGCGACTTTAGTGGCGTATTTTCTTGATGATCGGTTGCTGGCGACTTTTGCGCGCGCGGCTTTTTTTTCGTGCTGCTTTGCTCAGTTGAATCATGCTCAGTTGAATCCTGCGCAAATTCATCCGCACAATCATCTGCAAATTCATCCGCACAATCAAGCAACTTTTGCGCTTGCGCTTCGTCTAAAACCGTAGGAAGCTCATTAGCAATCTTAGGAGTTGCAAGAATTTGCGCAGGATTTGCGCTAATCAAACCAACGTGCGTAGCCCACGCAAAAAAGCCGCGCACGGCTACCACTTTGCGCGCCAAACTCGAGCGCGCGTGATTCTTGTTAAGCCAATACATCCATTGGCGCAAAACACTCGTAGAAACCGCGCGCAAATCGCAAAAACCATTGCGATTGCACCACTCTAAGCATTGCAAAACATCAGCGCTATACGCGCGCAAGGTGGCACTTCCAAGGCCTTTGTTTGCGCGCAAATAGTCAACGTAACGCGCACAGTGGTAGCGTAAGTCGCAAAAGTCGCCAGCAGCCGTTGACAATGCCAAATCATCGTCAAATAATAAATCATTATTATTACGACTGCTAGCCATAGAACCGCCTCGAATCGCCTATATCACAGCAATCAGAAAAATCTAATTACCGCTTTCTCCGCTCGACTTACGCCTTCTATCCAACATATGCCACGCTTTATCTGCAGCAGCAAGCTGAGCCTTGCGCTTGCTAGAACCATCCGCCTCGCCAAGCAACTCATCGCCACTTTCGTGCGCCAAAACCGCACGCGCATGGAACACAGGCGCGTAATCTGGTCCAGAAACCGACATCCTATATTGCGGTTCATCAAGCCCCATCTCGTGCGCCAAAACCGTAAGCGAAGTCTTCCAATCCAGCGCAGGGCCTTCCGTAAGAACCTCCGCCAAAGTGTCGTCAATCAAGCGATGCACCACAGCGCGCGCCTCGTCAATGCCATGCTCAACAAAAGTCGCGCCAATAAGCGCCTCAACAATATCGCACAAAATCGAGTCTTTTTGAGCGCCGCCATGCTCCATCTCGCCATGACCCAAAAGAATATACGGCCCAACGTGCAACTTATCTCGCGCAACAGCGCTCAAAGCCCACTCCGAAACAGCCTTAGCGCGAAGCTTAGCCAGCTGGCCTTCCGTCATATCTGGGTGAGCAGAAAACAGCGTTTCCGTAGAAACAAGCTCCAAAACAGCGTCTCCCAAAAACTCTAGGCGCTCATAGTTTTTAGTGCCTGGATGCTCGTGCGAAAAAGATCGATGAGTGAGAGCCTCAACAAGCAAATCTGGCGAAATAGTAGTGCCGAGCGCATGCAAAAGCTCCTGAGTGGGGTCACCATTTTGCGTATGCCCATCTTGAGTGCGCGCAACGCCAATGCCGCCAGTTCTAGCATTTTCTGGATGATTTGTGTTATTATATGCGCTATTTTGAACGTCATTTTTGACGCCACTTTGAACGTCATTTTTATCATTACTTTTGACGTCACTTTTTACATCATTCTGAACGTCATAGTGATCTTTTGTATTGTTCCCACTCATATTTTCAACATTATACCGCATACATTGAAGTCGTTGATTTGCGCTATTTGCCACAAAATACTACAAGTTTATGTAGATTACGCTAAGTGCGGTGATGAAAACAACGCAATGCCAAATAAGGAAATGAGTAAATTCCCACATTTGTTTACCAAATAGCACTAAAAGGGAACAAACGCGGGGAAATCGCTCGCGCGTTACAGCGCGCTCACGTCTTCGCCGCGCAGAAGCAGTGCTTCTGCCTCGAGCGGCTCAGCACTCCGAATTGCCTTCGCGCGCTACGCTTTGAATGCGAAGGCAGGTCGTCGCGCCCACATTTGTTTACCAAAACACCAAAAATGGGAACAAACACGGGAAAAACAAAACGCAAAAACAAAAACCCTGCCACCCGTCGATGGCAGGGTTCTCTTAAAATACAACCTACTTGGTGTGCGCAGAGCGAATTGCTTCGCGATACACGCGACCGCGGAAGTTACCGCAGGTTGGGCAAGCCATGTGAGACAACGCTGGCGAACCGCAGTTCGGGCAGGTAATAGTCTGCACGGCAGAAGCCTTCCAATTGGCGCGACGCGAATGAGTATTAGCGCGCGAGGTCTTGTACTTTGGCAGTGCCATAATCTTTCCTCTATTTCGTTCAACCGATTGAGCTTAAGCGTTCTGTATATTACAGCAAGCGCCATACATTATTCAGAATCTCACTACATAAACTCACATAAATTACGCCGAATGCAGTGGAGATTCAAGGTTTTTCGCACTGAATGAAGCGTATCGTTAGCGCGGTCTAAGCGCGCTAACGTCTTCGCAGCGCAGAAGCAGTGCTTCTGCCTTGAGCTGCTCAGCGCGCCAAATTGCCTTCGCGCGCTACGCTTCAAGCGCTCCTGCAGGTTGGCGCGCGCAGCTATTAGTAGCCGCTCGGCTGATTTGGCATGTAAAGTCCACTGGACTTTACATTTGAGCCAAATCACGCTTTGAAGGAGCTTGAAATGCGTTATGCAATTTCAAGCTCAGTCAAAGCGCAAATCAGCCGCGATTTTGCGAGTTTTCAAGCTTTTCCTTAAGACCTTCAAGCGCCGCAAAACGAATATCCGTAACGTCGTGATGATGCTCTGGATGCTCATTCAGATTCTCTCCGCACTGAGAGCAAAGACCCTTGCAATTTGGCTCACACAAAGGCTTAAGTGGCAACTCGCTAACCATTGTGTCTCGAATCAGCGCCTCAATGTCGGCAAAATCGCCACCACCAACCAGCGGATACACATTTCCAGAATCGTCGCCTTCGTCCCAAATATCAGCATCTTCTAAATCATCATTAGAGTTATTAGAGTTATTGAAACGCGCGCCGCCATTTGCACTCTTGCCGCCTTTGCCGCTTTCCACGCGCGCAAAAAACGCGCACACATCAACAGGCCAATCCCTATGCAACGGCATCAAGCATCGCGAGCACTCTGCATGCACTCGCGCCGTAATCGTGCCCTGGAACATAAGCCCGTCCACTACGGAATCAAAGCTGCCGTCTACCGTAACATCGCTCCCCGGCTCCACGCCAATAACGCTGTCTCCAATGCCCTCTGGCGCTGGAAAAGCGCGATTCAATTGCATGCTACTTCCTGCACGCGCTGCCATTTGCGCAACTGGAACCGCCCACAAAGACTGGGAGGGATGCGATGTCATTTTAATTCCTTTCGTCGTCGCTTCTTTCACTGCTTTCGCTGTCGAATTCTTCATCTATCTTACTCGCAGCCTGATTTTGCACATGTGCAGCCGCGCGTCTACGCTCTTCCAAAACACGCTGACCCGCTTGAACGTCTTGCTCAAGCTTATCTAATTGCTGCTTTAAGCCTTCCATAACTGTGGAACTGTACTGATCCGCACCGCGAGTAAGCTTTTCGGCCTTTGCTTGCGCATTGCTTACAATCTCGCGCGCTTGATTCTTCGCAATCGCAACAACATTTTCTTGACCTGCCAAGAATCTGGCTCGCTCCTGAGCTTCCTCAACCATTTGCGCAGCCTGACTTTGAGCCGAACTTACAACAGAATTTGCTTGAGCTTGAGCCGTTCGCAAACGCCTCTCTGCCTCTCGCATTAACGCACTAGCGCGCTCCAGCTGAACTGGAAGCATGTCTTTTAGCCTAGACAAATAATCGCCAAACTCTTCGCGATCCACCTTTGCCATTCCAGCAGCAAACAGCACTCCCTTTGCGCTATTTAACGCCGTTTCCATCGTGTCGATTATGTCGTACACGGTAGTGAACTCTTCGCGCGACTTTGTACGCACTTCTTCACTAACGGTTTGCGGATCCGCTGCCTTAAACACGTTTTCTTCTTCGTCGTCAAACGCTATTGCACCGCCGTCTTCGCGCTCGCGCAAATCTGGCATTGGGAACAAGTTTTGCGCACTATCGCCAGCAACCGCAGAATTGGCAGCCTCATCGCCAGCAACCGCAGAATCGACAGCCGCATCATCATTATCCTTACTTGCCGCAGGCACAGCATCGTAAGCTTCAAAAGCAGCACTAGGCGAATCGTCGTTGTTTGCAATCACTGGATTTAATGGCAACTTTTGGCTGCGATTTGCCGATACTTGGCTTTCCATTGTGTCGTCTTCGTTTTCGCTCATTTTCGCTCCTTCGCTAAGTAGCTGCTCTCTTATCTCTTAACAATCTTATTGTACGTATTTTAGTACGTATTTATTTAGTACGTATTTATTTTAGTAATATTGTACTTATTTCGGTGATATTTAACTTGCCATTATAATATTTCGCTAATTTTATGATTACGATATTGCATTTGTTTTAGAAAAAACGCTTTGCAAAAGTGGAATCACATTATTGGGCACCATTCCCGAAACATCGCCACCATGACGAGCCACATCTTTTACAACAGAGCTAGAAACATGCTCCAAAATAGGATCCGCTGGCAAAAACATGGTTTCAATGCCAGCCAGCTTGCGATTAACCAGCGCCATTCCAAGCTCCGCCTCGTAGTCGCCATTTTGGCGCAATCCCTTAACGATTACGGTTGCTCCGACTTTTTTGCAATAATCTGTAATAAGACCATCTGTAGAAGAAACAACTATTTTACACGCTGGCGATTTAGCAGCACCGCGCAAAGGTGGCGCAAACTCTCCGATTGGCGAATCGTCTTTTAAGTCTTCCAACGCTTTGCGAATAATATCCACGCGCTCCGACTCGGAAAACATGGGCGTTTTGGCCGCATTAACCGCCACTAAAACATGCACTTCGTTAAAAAGATGCGTACAACGTTGTATCACGTCTAAGTGTCCGGCTGTAACGGGATCGTAGGAGCCTGGGCAAACAGCTATAGTCATGCTTTTAGGTTACCACGAATCTGCCACGAGCTAGACACTATCTATACAGGAATCGGTCACGAGCCGACACAATCACACTACAGATTCGTTATATTTGTCTCGCTCATGAGACATTTGTAACATTTTTAACCTAAATTCGTTATATTTGCATCATTGATGAGACAAATCTAACAAATCTGAGATGAAGCACTTGGCAGATGTATCTCTCGCGCAATTGTTGCGATTATGGCTTATGCTTGTATAAACATAAATCGCAAGCAATAAAACATGATTTATGCAACATGATTTATGTGAAAAGGATTTGTACGAAAGGGACGCAATGACGTTTTCAAATGATTCGTTTTCAAATGATT
Organism: Gardnerella vaginalis; assembly: GCA_946997215.1. Classification (GTDB taxonomy): domain Bacteria; phylum Actinomycetota; class Actinomycetes; order Actinomycetales; family Bifidobacteriaceae; genus Bifidobacterium; species Bifidobacterium vaginale_I. The sequence goes on along the minus strand of CAMPUL010000004.1, from coordinate 31,622 downwards.
CAAAATATAGCGAAACTTCAAACAATGCTAATTTGAACACTGTTATGGAAGACGATTCACAAAGCCTCCCAGATTCTGGGTCTAGCACAAGCACAAGCGTGCTCGAAAAGCCAGAAGTAGACGAATCCGCGCGAATGGACGATGGCGGCGACGCAGACCGCTTTGCACACTACGTTTCCAAAGATCGCGTAATCGAGTCGCGCTTGACTGGCCGCCCTGTTGTGGCGTTGTGCGGAAAAGTGTGGATTCCAAAGCGCGAAGCAAACGACTACCCCGTTTGCCCAGAGTGCAAAAAAATCTACGAAGAGATGAACAATCTGGGCTTTTAGAGTAACTCAAATCAAAGCTGATTTTAGAAGCTAGCCTAAGCTAGCCTAAGCCAGCCTAACTAGCCTAACTAACCTAACTAGCCTAAAACGTTGATTTCTGTAGGAATCGCAGGATCGCCACGCATTAGACTTTGAGCAGAAATCGGAAGTCGGCTAAGCGCTTTGGCACAACAATCTTGTGCTCGCATAATCGCGTCATGCCCCATAAACTCCGTGTTAAATTCACCATTTTGCACATAGTCAACTAGCAAATCTTCCCAAGAATCTTGCGGCTTAAACGTCGCTAGCGCGCTCTCCGAACCAGAAATTACGTGTTCGCAGTCAGCCACGCCATTGCCAGCAGCACCGCCATTCGCACCGCCACTAAAATCGTAGGAACGATATGCAAGCTTGCGCCCTGGAACAGTCGCCTTATTTTTAGACTTCTTAGCAACAGGTTGCATAACGCCATCCGCGCCCTCGCGCTCTGTAAGCTTATAAACCATTGCGCAAGTAGGCGCACCCGAACCTGTAACAAGCATTGTGCCAATGCCGTAGGAATCGACTGGCGCGTTTTGCAAAGATGCAAGAGCATACTCGTCCAAATCGTTAGTAACCGTGATTTTAGTGTTTTTAGCGCCCAACGCATCGAGCTGCGCGCGCACGCGACGAGCCATAACGCACAAATCTCCCGAATCAATGCGCACGCCGCCAAGATCTGCGCCAGCAACTTGAACGGCGGTTTTAACAGCCTCTTCCACGTTGTACGTGTCTACAAGCAGCGTTGTGCCTTTGCCGAGCGCTTCAATTTGCGACTCAAAGGCTGCGCGCTCCGAATCATGCACAAGAGTAAAGCAATGCGCAGCCGTTCCAATCGCCTTAAGCCCGTAAAGCTTTGCCGCAAGCAAGTTTGCAGTGCCCTTAAAACCGCCAATTACCGCCGCGCGAGAGGCAGCCACTGCCGACCACTCGTTTGTGCGCCTGCCGCCCATATCCATACACGGCCTTCCAGCAGATGCGGAAACCATGCGTGCGGCGGCGCTCGCCACTGCGCAATCGTAGTTAAGCACGGAAAGCAGCAGCGTTTCTAGCAATGTGCATTCGCCAAAAGTGCCTTCAACTTGCAGAATCGGCGAATTTGGGAAGAACATTTCACCTTCCCTGTAACCGCGAATTTTGCCGCTAAAGTGGTAGTTTTCCAACCATTTAATAGTGTCTTTGCTTACGATTTTGCGGTCTTGTAAAAATCGCAAATCCTCGTCGCTAAAGTGGAATCGCGCTAGCTCCTCTAAAATTCTGCCTGTGCCTGCCACCACTCCGTAGCGGCGACCTTGCGGAAGGTGTCGCGCAAAAATCTCAAAAACGCATTTTCGGTCTGCTGTTCCGTCTTTTAGCGCCGCGTCGAGCATTGTGTACTCGTACATGTCGGTCATGAGTACGGAAGAGCTTGCGTAGGATTTTACGTTAGACTTTACTTCAAACTTTGCGAAATCAAAAGAATCAATCATTTTCAATCCTTTCTTGCGATTTTAGTAATCAAAATTAAAGCGCGGTTACTTGCGACTTCTATCTGTGACTTTTACCTGCGAACAATCATAGTCCTATGCCTATCTACGCATTTTGCGCGACGAAGACGTTAGCGCGGAGTTATTAGCTAAACATATAATTGAGATTATGCTTGAAAATACGAACAGAACTCTTACATCCGCAGCCGCGCGATTGCGCTTATATAACACAGCAACGCACAACACTAGCGAGTTTACAACCGTTACTCCTGGTCACGTTGGAATGTACGTGTGTGGTGCAACTGTGCAAAGCTCGCCGCACATAGGTCATATTCGCGCAGCAATCGCCTTCGACATTGTAAGACGATGGCTTTTACGCCTTGGCTACAGTGTTACTTTTGTTAGAAACGTTACAGATATAGACGATAAAATCATCAAAAAAGCTAGTGAAAATGGCCAAACATGGTGGCAGCGCGCGTACATTTACGAGCGCGAATTCACTAAAGCTTACGATACGCTTGGCGTTATGCCGCCAACTGTGGAGCCGCGCGCAACTGGTCACATAAACGACATGGTGGAACTTATACAGCGCCTTATTGATCGCGGACACGCTTACGCAATAACAGACGCAAATGGCAATCCTACTGGAAACGTGTATTTTAGTGTTCCAAGTTGGAAAGATTACGGCGCGCTAACGCATCAAAATGGCAATTCAGATAGCAGCAATGAAGCCAGCAAAGCCGACAAATACAATCCGATTGACCCTGCCGACGCAAGCCCAGATAAGCACGATGCTCGCGATTTTGCACTTTGGAAAGCACCTTGCGATTTTGACCAAAAAGACGCGCGCTGGAATACGCCGTTTGGAGCAGGCCGACCAGGATGGCACATTGAATGCTCCGCAATGAGTCACCGCTATCTTGGTGATTCTTTCGACATTCATGGCGGCGGACTAGACTTGCGCTTCCCACACCACGAGAATGAGATGGCACAAACACTTGCTGCCGGCTGGAAAAGCGCAAACGTGTGGATGCATTCCGCTTGGGTTACATCTAAAGGCGAAAAAATGAGCAAATCCCTTGGAAATGGCCTTTCGGTTCCATCTGTTTTGGCTCAAAAATCCGCGTGGGTTGTGCGATACGCGCTAGGCGGCGTGCAATATCGCGCAATGCTTGAGTGGTCGGATCAATCTTTGAACGAAGCGCAATCTGCTTATGATCGCATATCTAACTTCCTCGAGCGCGCTGGCCGCGTAATCGAAAATCAGCCAGATTATGCGGAAGTTCAAAGTGTTGATGCGGATAATCTTCCAGAAGATTTTACTAAAGCTATGAACGACGATATTAACGTTTCGGGCGCGTTGGCTGCGATTTTTACTGCGATTCGCTCTGGTAACGCGCTTTTGGACGACTATGCGCAAGGCCAAAACGATAACCAAAACGATAGCATTAAAAGCCTTCTTAAGACTTGTGTTTTGCAAGTTCGTGCAATGCTAGACACGCTTGGACTAGACCCTTACTCTCCACAATGGCGCCGCAACACGCAAAAATCGCAAGATTTAGGAGAAGACATAAGTAATGGCGCAAACGCAGAACACAAGGCTCTTGAATCTTTGATTACAAATCAGCTGGAACAAAGGGCGATTGCGCGCGCGGCTAAGGATTTTGCACGCGCAGACGCGATTCGCGACTCTTTAACTGCCGCTGGAGTTGTAATCGAAGATTCCGCACAAGGGTCATCGTGGCATTTGTCTTAAGCAAAAGCAATATAACAAAACATTCCAAACAACCTGTAGAATAGAGCAATTATGGCAGCATTTAGTTCGTTAACAGAAAGACTTTCTGGCGCATTCAAGCACTTGCGCAGAAAAGGTAAACTCTCCGATTCCGACATAGACGGCACAATTCGCGAAATCCGCCGCGCGCTTTTAGACGCAGACGTGGCTCTAGACGTTGTGCGATCTTTTACCGCTAAAATTCGCGAGCGCGCACTAGGCGAAGAGGTTTCTAGCGCACTAAATCCTGCTCAACAGGTTGTGCGAATTGTAAACGACGAGCTTACAAACGTTTTGGGCGCAGGCGTTGAGCGGCCGCTGAATTTTGCAAAATACCCCCCAACCGTAATCATGCTTGCTGGTTTGCAAGGCGCTGGTAAAACAACGCTCGCAGGAAAGTTGGGTTACTGGCTTAAGGATTCTGGGCATACGCCTTTGCTTGTTGCGGCGGATTTGCAACGTCCTAACGCCGTTACGCAGCTTGAGGTTGTTGCCGAGCGCGCAGGCGTGGCAGTTTTTGCGCCAGAGCGAGGTGTGCAAAGTGACGGCGGCAGCGAAGTTGTTTCGGCTGGTTTAGCCACTGGAGACCCTGTTAAAGTTGCGCGAGATTCCATTGACTACGCGCGCGCAAAAATGTACGACACGGTTATTATCGATACCGCTGGTCGCCTTGGCGTGGACGATGCTCTTATGCATCAAGCGCGCGAAATTCGCGATGCTGTTAATCCGCAAGAAATTCTGTTTGTTATAGACGCCATGATTGGTCAGGATGCTGTTCGCACAGCTCAAGCATTTAACGAGGGCGTTGACTTTACGGGCGTTGTGCTTTCTAAGTTAGATGGCGATGCGAGAGGCGGCGCTGCACTATCTGTTGCAAGCGTTACAGGCAAGCCGATTTTGTTCGCTTCTACTGGCGAAGGTTTGAAGGATTTTGAGATTTTCCATCCAGATAGAATGGCTTCCAGAATCCTAGATATGGGCGATATTCTAACGCTTATTGAGAATGCACAAAAGCAGTTCGACGAGGAAGAGTCTCGAAAAGCGGCGGCTAAGATTTCCGAAGGAACTTTTGGACTAGACGACTTTTTGGATCAGCTTCAGCAGGTTAAAAAGCTTGGTTCTATGAAGAAAATTCTTGGCATGATGCCTGGAATGGCGGCGCACAGGCAAGAGCTTGAGCAGTTTGACGACCGCGAGATAGACCGCACAGAGGCGATTATTCGCTCGATGACGCCTAAGGAGCGCAAAGACACCAAGATTATTGATGGTTCTAGGCGCGCGCGTATCGCAGCTGGCGCGGGCGTTTCAGTTTCCGCAGTGAATGCGCTTTTGCAACGCTTTGAGCAAGCGGCTAAGATGATGAAGCGCATGAGCAATGGCGGCGGCGCTGGAATGCCAGGAATGGGCGGAATGCCTGGGTTTGGCGGCGGCGCAGGAAAGTCGAAGCGCAAAGACAAAAAGAGCAAGAAGAAGGGCGGAAAGTCTGGCAATCCTATGCGCCGCGAGGCCGAGGAGCGCGCGCTCAGAGACCGCTTGTCTGGAAATTCTTATGCAAATAATGCAAATGATGGCGATGACGCGAATGGCGAATCTGCTTTTATGAAGAAGAAGCAGGATTTGCCTAATAATCTGCCAGAAAATCTTCAAAACCTTATGAGCGGCGAAGGCGATTTTGCTGGCGGAATGCCTGATTTACCGCCAAACTTGGGCGGCGGACTCGCAGGTCTTTTCGGCAGATAATGTGAATAACGCAAATAACGAAAATAACCAGATAATGCGAATAATCAGTAGATGATTTACTCGATTTTACTTGCGATTTTGCTCGTTACGCTTGTTTTGCTTCTAGCTTGGCAGCTACTTAGGTGGCTGCCAGCTGGAGCAGACGGGCTAAAACCACTGCCCTATGTTATTGCACTGCTTCCGATTGCGCCATTTTGCGCGGCACTTGGGCTAATCGCCAGCGCTGTGGCTGCAGTTGCAACACGCTCGCAAAATGAATTTTATAAATCTTACGTATTTTTGTGCGTTGCATATATTGTGTTGTTCGTAATCTCTTTGAAGTCGTATTCGCCGTATTTCTCAAGACGATTGCGGGAACAAACGCAAGAACACATGCCCGTGTTTGTTTACCAAAACAGCAAAAACGGGAACAAACGCAAGAACACATGCCCGCATTTGTTCCCAAAAACAGCAAAAACGGGAACAAACGCAAGAACACATGCCCGCATTTGTTCCCAAAAACAGCAAAAACGGGAACAAACGCAGGAAAAATTACGAGAAAAATCGCTAGAAAAATCACTAGAAATCCGCGTTATGACGCTTAATTGCAGATATGGCCACGCAAACGCAAGTCAAATAATAAAGATCGCAAAAACGTATAAAATCGATACGATTCTTTTGCAAGAAGTAAGCAAAAAACTTGTAAAAAACCTTGAAAAACTTGGCATTAAGCGTGATTTTGCGCATGTGCAATTAGGCAACGCGAACAACCACGAAAATGGCGGATTTAACGCGATTTATACGCGACTAAACAATGTTAAATCTTTTGGTAAGTCGATTAAGATTGATGCAGCAAACGTGCCAATTGTTACGGCGGTTTCTGGCGATTCTGCGGTTTCTGGCGACTCATGTGCGGAAAATCTTTTAATAACATTCGCATCAGCGCATCCAAAATCGCCTATGCGCGGATGTGCGGCTTGGAGCAGCGGAATAATGGCGCTTGCAAAAATCGGCGAAAATCACAATGAAAGCAACGTCAAAAAAGTCACAATAATCGGCGGAGACTTAAACTCCACTCCAGACCACCCAAGCTTTAGAACACTACTAAAATCAGGATTTTTAGACGCATCAATGCAAATCGGCAAGCGATTAAAGACTTGGCCAACGTGGCAAAAATGGCCGAATCTTGCGCTTGACCATGTGTTAGTAAAATCAACAGGCTGCAACGCTAAACCCACAGAGCAAAGCACGATTCGCGTGGACGGCAGCGACCACTTTGCGCTAATCGTTTGCGTTTCAATCCCCCTATAACTCTATTCCTCACGGCTATTAGTAGCCGCTAGGAATAGCGTAGCGCGCTTTCCTATTTGGTATTGCGCGAGGTTTGAGTATTTCTCTCCTCGCAAGTGACGCGCTCCTTTACGGGGGTCTTATGAACGTTAATATTCCAAGGCCTCAGTATGGCGCTATTTATTGCTCGTAGAGAAATACATCAAACCTTCTGAATATCTAAACTTTTGTGTAGCTTTCATCACCGAGATTCTCGATTTTTCTTGCTGCTTCAGCGAATCACCATCAAAGATGCTGAGGTTCGCTTCATCCGCTGCGAAAAATCTCGAATCTCTACCGCACTTGGTGATGTACTTTGTACGAAAAATCGGAACAAATTATGTACATTCTCAGCAAAACGAATAGTCCACGCAATCAGTCATAATAGAAAAGTTATTCGCGTGAATCGAAGCCCTCTTATCGACCACGCGAGGAACAGTGGAACTCGCAAGGAGTGCCCCACACCCGAGCGAAATTCTACGACTCTAGTTATAAGGAGAGCCATTTTGGCAACCAAGATTCGTCTTAAGAGATTGGGCAAGAAGTTCTACGCCTTCTATCGCGTTGTAATTTCTGATTCGCGCAACAAGCGTAACGGCAAGTCCATCGAAGAGATCGGCATCTACGATCCAAACAAGCAGCCATCTTTGATTCAGATTAAGTCTGATCGCGCACAGTACTGGCTTGGCGTTGGCGCACAGCCAACCGAACCAGTGTTGAAGCTTTTGAAGATTACCGGCGACTGGCAGAAGTTCAAGGGTCTTGACGGTGCTGAAGGTACTTTGAAGACTTCCGAAGCTGGCCCAGATGCACAGGCTCGCGTTGAGGCTGTTGAAGCTGAAGCTCAGAAGTTGAAGGCTGCTAAGTCTGAAGCCGCTGCTAAGGCTCAGGCTGCAGCAGAAGCTGCTGCAAACGAAGCTGAAGAAGCTCCAGCTGAAGCACCAGCAGAGGCCGCTGAAGCTGCCGAAGCCGAGGAAAAGGCTGAGTAATCATGCTGGCTCAAGCTGTGGAACATCTCATTAAAAACATCGTGGATTTTCCAGATGACGTATCCGTGCGTTCTCATTCAAACGCTCGCGGCGAACTTTTGCGCGTGCGCGTAAATCCAGAAGACATCGGTCGCGTTATTGGAAGAAACGGTCGTACCGCCAATGCTATTCGTATTGTTGTTCAGGCTCTAAGCCGTCGCAATGTGCGCGTAGACATTATGGACGTACGTAAGTGAGATTGAACGTGGCTAAAAACCAACTTTTTGACAACCCTCAGCAAGGTTCAAACACCCTACTGAGGGTTTGTCGTATTGGAAAAGCGCAAGGATTAAAAGGCGAAGTCACGGTTCAAATATTTACAGACGAACCTTATAATCGCTTTGAACCAGGCAATGTGCTTTACACTCAAGACGGCAAGCGCGAATTTACAATTGAGTCCGCTCGCACTTTCAAAAACCGCTGGATTCTGCTTTTTGAACAGAGTCTAAATCGTAATGATGCAGAGGCATTAAACGGCTTGGAGCTTTACACTAAGGCTCAAAGCGCGGAAGAATTAGAGCAAGAAAATGCTTGGTATATCAAGGATTTGGTAGGTCTTAGCGCGCGCATTTGTAAGAATAATTCACTTGGAGTTGCGCCGCAAGAAATTGGCAAGGTTGTAGACGTTATTGATGGCGCTCAATCATTGCTTAAAATCCGCCTTTTGGAGCCAGTTGGCGATGATAAAATCGCGCTAGTTCCTTTTGTTCAAGCGCTTGTTCCAGAAGTAAATCTTAAAGACGAATATTTAACTTTAGACCCTCCAGGCGGCTTAATCCCTGGGCTTTAATGCGCAGGATTTAAGCTTAAGGCTTATAAAAATGCAAATCGACATAATCTCCGTATTCCCTGAATATTTTCGCATGCTTGATCTGAGTTTGCTCGGCAAAGCTCAAGATAATGGCTTGCTTAAAATTAACGCGTACAATCTTAGAAGATGGACACACGACGTTCATCAATCGGTTGACGATACGCCAGTTGGGGGCGGCGCTGGAATGGTGATGAAGTCCGAAGTGTGGTCGGAGTGCCTTGATGAGCTGCTTTTTAGTGGCAATAATATCGCAGATAACAGCGGCGATGTCTGCGATGTCTGCGATGACAATAACTGCATCGCAAATAATAGCGTTGATAATGGCACAATTCTAATCTTCCCAAATCCTTCTGCACCACTATTTTCGCAAAAAGACGCAACGCAATTAGCAAACGCAAAGCGACTTGTGTTTGGATGCGGTCGCTACGAAGGCTACGACGCGCGAATCCCAGAATACTACAAGTCTCGCGGCGTAGACGTGCGCGAATATTCGATTGGCGACTACGTTCTTAACGGCGGCGAAGTGGCTGTTAGCGTTATGGTAGAGGCCATTACGCGCTTGATTCCAGGCTTTATGGGTAACCCCGAGTCGATTGTGGAAGAGTCGTATACGGGCGCGGACGCGATTCTCGAGCATCACCAGTACACGCGACCAACAACTTGGCGAGGCATTAGTGTGCCTGCGATTCTCACTTCGGGAGACCACGCTAAAGTGGATCGATTCCGCAGAGACGATGCATTGGCGCGCACAAGCCAAATTAGACCAGATTTGATTGAAAAGCTTGATTGCAAGTCGCTTAGTAAGCAAGATAGAAAAACGCTGATTAGCCTTGGGTGGGAGGTTTCTGGCGATTCGCCTAAGCGCGCCAACCTGCCGTAGCGCTTAAAGCGTAGCGCGAATCGACGATTTCGAGCTGCATAATGCGCGAGAAATCACCTCGATTCGCTGAGCCGCTCAAACGTAAAGTCCAGTGGACTTTACGTGCGGCGAAGACGTTAGCGCGCTTAGACCGCGCTAACGATTACCTGCCTTGTAGTGTGTTTGTATTTGATTTTGGTGTTTTTTGATACAAACACACTACACATACACGCAAAACTGTAGTGCGATTGTACCGAGTTTACGGCGTGTCGTTATACAATCGCACTACAAAAGATGACACGAACATATTCCTCTTATTTGCTGTTGCTCGAGGTTTGAATAAACATTACAGCAGTTTCGCCATAGTTGCGCGTGTCGAAAATCTCCCACCCCGCGCAAATCTTAGGAGCAACACTGCGCGCGCTACGCTCCAAAACAATCAACGTGTCTGCAGCATCACTTACAACGCCGTTTTTAATCATGTTTTCAATTAATCGCTCAACTTGCTCTGTTTCCAACGCATACGGCGGATCTACAAACACCAAATCGAACGCCTCGCCGCTGTAGTCTTGCACAAATTGCTCCGCGCGCTTTTTATTTACGCGCGCGCTCAAATCTTCACTCCACGCGCCTTGGTTTTGTAGTACTTTAAATGTTTTTGCAATTAGCGCCGCCGCAGCTGCATTCGCTTCCACGCACACTAGCTCTTTTGCGCCTCTAGAAATCGCCTCAATACCTAGAGCTGCAGTGCCAGCGAATAAGTCGAGTACGCGAGCGCCGCTACACACTCCCCACGAGTCGAGTCTAGAAAAAATCGCCTCTTTTGTGCGGTCTGTTGTTGGTCTTGTGCATGACTTTGCGGCGCATAATGGCGTGCCCTTAAATCTTCCTGCAATTACGTGCATATTTTAAGCATATCATTTTAATTTATTTTGACTTATGTATCTTTTTTACTTGTGTCAAATTTTATCCTTGTTAAAATTGTATTGGTCATTTGTTTATTAACATCAACAAATGTTGCTTAGCACTGGTTTCTGGCGATTTATCCCAAACTACGCTAAACAATGAAGTTTGCTAAAAAGCCTAAGCATAAAATATCTAAATCCCAAATACAACTGACATATAACTAAACAACTAAGGAGCAGCAATGACTTCAATCATTTTAGATTGCGACCCTGGCCACGACGACGCGATGGCAATTCTTCTAGCGCTTGGCAACCCAAACATTGATTTGATTGGCGTAACAACAGTCGGCGGTAATCAAAGCCTCGAAAAAGTTACGTACAACGCGCGAGCAACGCTAGAAATGGCTCACGCAACAAACATTCCAGTTCACGCAGGATGCGATCGTCCAATGATTCGCCCACTAGAAGTGGCTGCATCCATTCATGGCGAAACTGGCCTAGACGGAGTAACGCTTCCAAAGCCAACTCGCCCATTAGACGAAGGCCACGCAGTAAACTGGATTATCAACACGATTATGAACAGCGAGCCAGGCACGATTACACTTGTTCCAACTGGCCCACTTACAAACATTGCAATGGCTGCGCGAATGGAGCCGCGAATCGTTAGCCGCGTTAAGGAAGTTGTGCTTATGGGCGGCGGCTACCACGTTGGAAATTGGAGCGCGGTCGCAGAATTTAACATTAAGGTAGATCCTGAAGCCGCTCACGTTGTGTTTAATGAAGATTGGCCTATTACAATGGTTGGTCTTGATTTAACGCACCAAGCACTTTGCACGCCGCAAGTACAAGCTAAAATCGACGCAATCGGCACACCTCTTTCTGCGTTCGCAAGCGGTTTGATGGACTTCTTCCGCAAAACATACCAAAACAATCAAGATTTTATTGACCCACCTGTGCACGATCCTTGCACGGTTGCGTACTTGATTGATCACAGTGTTGTACAAACTCGCAGATGCCCTCTAGACGTTGAAATTAAAGGCGATTTAACGCTTGGAATGACGGTTGCAGATTTGCGCGGACCAGAGCCATCAGCCAGCGAATGCCATACGCAAGTGGCCACTAAGCTTGACTTTAACAAGTTCTGGGATTTGATTATCGACGCTCTAAAGCGAATCGATGGAATCAAATAAACCAAATAAGTCAAACAATAGACATCAAACAATAGACATCAAACAAATAAATAATAGATAATAGAGAAAATCCCTAACAAGAGAAGATCCCTAATAACCAAACAAATATATAGGAGTTATTATGACTGAGGTTTCATCTCCAGCTCCACACATGTTAGACAAGGGCGGGCGCTCAATCGTAGCACTTATGACATCCTTGCTAGTGGCCATTTTTGCGTTCCAGCTAAACGCATCCATGCTCTCCCCAGCACTCGCCACTATGACGCACGAGCTTAAAACAACGGATACGCAAATCGCGCTAACACAAACCGTGTTCTTTACGGCAGCAGCGCTGTTTTCGCTATTCCTGCCACGCTTGGCAGACCTTGTTGGTCGCAAAAAAGTACTTACAGGCATTCTGGTTTCAACCATTTTAGGATGCGTGATTAGCGCCATTGCACCAAATGTTACGGTTCTTATGATTGGCCGAATCCTTCAAGGCGCAAGCGGTCCTGTTGTGCCAATGTGCTTGATTATGCTGCGCGTGCGCGTTAGCGAAGAAAAGCGCTACGCAAAGTTGATGGCAATTTTAACATCTGTAAACGGCGGAATTGCAGGCGTGGACGCACTTGCAGGCGGCTGGCTCGCAGGCAACTTTGGCTTTAGATCCGTGTTTTGGACTATGGCGGTAATCGGCGTAATTGCAGTTCTTTTGGTTATATTCCAAACCGAAGAGTCGCACGCTCAAGACACTCCTAAGATGGATTGGGTTGGCGTTGTAACGCTTGGAATCGCGTTCTTGGCTGCATATCTTGCGATTAACGAAATCGGAAAGCTTGCTGGCGCCAACTTGACGCTTGTTGCAGTTCTTGTAGTTCTTGCAATCGTTTTCTTTGTAATCTTCTGGAACGTAGAAGGCAAAAACTCCGCTCCGCTTGTTTCCACAAAATACATGAGCCAGCGCCGCACTTGGGGTTTGCTTTCTTGCACGCTTCTTACAATGACGGGCGTTTTTGCAATCATGAATGGCGTTGTTCCACAGCTTGCACAAGATGCTAAGTCTGGAGCTGCAATGAGCGCAAGCGTTGTGAGCTTTGCAACTCTTACGCCTTACGCAATCATTGGTTTTGTGTTTGGCCCTGTTGCTGGCATGCTTGCTGCAAAGTTTGGCTACCGACTCGTTTTGCGCGCTGGAATCCTTGTAAGCGTTCTTGGCGTTGTATTTGGAATGTATGTTTCCGAGATGCCTTCTGTTTGCGGACTTGTAGTGCTTTCTTTGTGGCTTGGAATTAGCTACGCAGGCGTTGCAAACATTATGCTTAACGGCCTTGGAATTGTGCTTTCGCCTAAAGATAATCCTGGATATTTGCCTGGTATGAATGCTGGAGCATTTAACCTTGGTGCAGGATTGAGCTTTGCGATTCTTTACGCTGTTATGACCAATTTTGCGCAGAACGCTGGAGCGACCACTGGCTACGTTGCTTCGATGATTGCTGGAATCGTGCTGCTTGCTCTAGCGTTTGCATGCTCGTTCTTGATTCCTAAGCCAGAAGATTGCGAGTGATTTGCTAATCAATCACTAGAGAATAACGGAATAAACTAAGACCGCAGTTTTTTTAGCTGCGGTCTTTTTTATATCAAAAACGGAAATTCTCACGACTTTATAGTGCGATTGTACCTAAAATACGGAGTGTCGCCATACAATCGCACTACAAGAAAAAGCGCGAATCTCGGTGATTAGACTATACGCAATTGTTCAAGCACGTAAGAGGGCTGGGTGATTCTTGGTCGAACAGTATAAGAGCGGCAGCCGATACCAAATAATCCAATGACTCACACCTACAAACAAACTTCAACCAAAGACAAAATCAAAGCCAAAACGGAACAACCGCAACACAAGACAACACGCAAGAGGCGGAGCGTTGTGAGACAAGAATTAGCCAGCCCTCACGCAACGTTAAGTAAGGAATGGCGCTCAGGCAGGTAATCGTTAGCGCGGTCTAAGCGCGCTATTCCTCGCGGCTATTAGTAGCCGCTCGGCTGATTTGGCGTGTAAAGTCCACTGGACTTTACGTTTGAGCGGCTCAGCGAATCGAGGTGATTTCTCGCGCATTATGCAGCTCGAAATCGTCGATTCGCGCTACGCTCTAAGCGAAAAGGCAGGTCGTCACGCGCGCTCATGAATGCTTTGCATACGCTCCTCAACAAGCTCTGGCGTCATCGCTTCGTGCACAGCTTCAACAGACTCCATATTAAGCGCAGCAGCAGCAACCGCAAATCGCCCCGTCTTGGAATTATCAAAGTGGTTGTATCGCGCATAAATCAAAGCTGCAGTCGCAGTATCGCTAGAACCGTTGTCGTTGCCAACAGCCTTAGCGCCTTCGGATCCGTTTCCTCTAGAAACAATCATCCTTTGAACGCGCTGCAAAGGCACAGGATAAAACGCAATACCTTCCCCAAGTATTCCATACGCAACGCCTTCTCGCCCAGAATTAACAAACACGCGCTTAACTCCGCGCTTAAGCAGAGCCTTTGCGCATTGAATGGCAGACCTTTCGTCTACAGCGCAAATTCCAGTAAGTGCTTGCGATTCTGCAGTATCTAAAACAAGAGTATCAATGCAATTTAAGCGCGAAAGTATTCTCGTAGCTTTTGCATCCGTTATTGCGCGCACCATAATCGGCTTATGGTAGTTATCGCACACCCATTCAAATGACTTTTGCGAAATGTTGGTGTCGAGCGCAACAATGTCTGCGTTTTCTATGATTGATATTCTTTCACGCAAAAAGTCTGGCGTCATGTAATCGTAAATGCTCATATCGTCTAGTGCCAAAAGCCTTTGCCCAGAAGCGTCTCCAACATACATATAAGACGCTGTCATTGCGTCTGGAAGCTGCTTTGAGTAGCCTATATCTAGCCCATTTACGGATGCATCGATTTTGAACAACTCGCCATTGTGGTCGCCTCCGTACACAGAGACCAGACTTGCGCGCGTATTCATCCTCTCTAAAGCAACTGCGATATTTCGACCAACTCCGCCAAGCGCATACCGCACTTTTGCAGCGTTCGACGTGTAGTCCATAAGGTCTCCGCACGCAATTCCCAAGACGTCCATGCTTATTCCGCCAATTACTGTTACGTAGCTTGGTGGAGTAACAATGTAACCTTTGCCTCTAAGATATCCTTTGCGAATAAGATTAGAAATATGCGCTGCCACGCCCGATCTTGTAATGCCCGCTAAGTCTGCAAGCTCTTGCTGACTAATCATAGGATTCTGCTGAATCCACGACAATATTTGTTGCTCGCGTTCAGTCATCTTTGCCTCATCTCTCGCGTTTTTACCTTATACTTCTAGAATATTCAAAAATTGCATTTTTCGCACGTAAATTGTAAAAAATTGTGCGATTTTCTTCTCGATTTTCTTCTAATTGCTCAAAATCGCAGTGCTGCTTCCACGAGTAAAGTCTAAAACAGCTCCAGCGAGTTGCGTGTGATTTTGCAAAGTCGGGTCGCTTGCAAGAATCGAAGTTGCGCACTGCCTTGCGTCTGCAATAATATGCGCGTCTTTAACAACTCGTAGCAGCTTTAAGCTTGATTTTCCGCCAGACTGACTGTCTCCTAAAACATCTCCAACGTTTCTAAGCTCCAAGTCTTTTTGCGCGATTACAAAGCCATCTAGCGATTCTTCTACAACTTGCAAACGCGCTGCCGCCAACTCGTTATCTTGAGCTGCAGATACCAAAAAAGCCCATGATTGCGTGCCAGAGCGCCCCACTCTCCCCCTAAGTTGATGAAGCTGCGCAAGGCCGAATCGCTCTGCGTTAAAAATCACTATGCAACTTGCTTTTGCAACGTCTACTCCAACTTCGATTACGGTTGTAGAAACCAAGATTTGCACTTTTCCGCTTTCAAAGTCGCTCATAATTTTGCGCTTCTCGTCGTCACTTGTGCGCCCTGTAAGCTCAGCAAAATTGACGCCACTAAATTGAGCGAGGTTTTTAAGACGAGCTGAAATTTGCGATACTGTGTGAACTTGAAGATCGGCTTGCGCGCTAACTTGAGAATCGTTTAATGGATTATATGTGTATACGCCAAAATCGCCAGCAACCGCGCCATAATGCGAATTGCCACTATCTCCATCGCCATTATAACCATCACCATCTCTATCGCCATTATCGTCATCGTCTATTCGCGCACAAACAACGTACGCGCGCTCCCCTGCGTCAATCCTGGAGCGAATGTGACTAAACATTGCTGCCATTTTTGCAAAATCCAACTCGTTTATAACAAACGTGCGAATTGGCTTGCGTCCGCCTGGAAGCTCCGTTAAGTAAGACGCGTCTAAATCGCCAAACCAAGTCATTGCAGCAGATCTAGGAATCGGCGTAGCTGTCATAACAAGAAGATGAACATCCGCATTATTGCTCATTTTGCGTATAAGCGAATCGCGCTGCTCAACGCCAAATCTGTGTTGCTCGTCGATTATAGCCAGCGCAAGGTTTGTGGGCTTAAAACTAGCGGAAAACGCGGCATGAGTGGCCACTATAATCGCAGGCTCGCCGCTTGCCACTTTTGCCAGGGCGCTTCTTCGATCCGCCAACTTCATTCCGCCTGTTACAAGCGTAATTTCAACGTTTATGCGTGCGCGAGCAATCATTTTGCGCAAGTTTTCGGCGTGTTGATGAGCCAGCACTTGAGTTGGCGCAACAAGAACCGCTTGGTGACCCGATCCAACAGCTTGAAGCATTGCGCTCATTGCAACAACCGTTTTACCAGATCCGACTTCTCCTTGCAAAAGGCGACGCATTGGTTTTAATGGTGATTCGCTGGTTAATGGCGATTCGCTGGTTAATGGCGATTCGCTGGATGCTTGCGAATCATCGGTTGCTTGCGATTCGCCTTGCGCGCCTTGCATATCTTCCGTAATCTCGCTAATAACGTTTTTTTGGCCTTCCGTCAATGCAAATGGCAAACTTTCTTCAAATTGATGCCTTAAAGCACTATTTTTACATTTGTAAGCTGAGCCTAGGCGCGAATTCTCGCGAGATTGCAAAACAGCGATTTGAGATATAAACGCTTCTTCAAAGCGCATTGTGTTGATTGCGCGCGCAAAATCCTCTTTGTTTTGCGGATTGTGGATTGATTCAAACGCATCCGCGCGATGCAGAAGATTTTTACTTGCGATTACGGATTGTGGGAGAATGTCTGGCAGGGATTCAGGCAGGGATTCAGGCGCAAAATCGCCACCATAACAACTCTTAAAAAGTTGCAATAATCCTAAAATCGTCTCGTGAATGTGGTCGCTAGAAATTCGCGAATTTGCGTGGTAAATCGGCCGAGGAGCGCATAACTTTTCAAACGCTTCTTCAACGCTTTGCGCAACAAAATCGGCAGACGCGCTGGATCTCTCATCATTGCTAGACTTCTCATCGTTGCTAGACTGCGCTAAAACGCTTATAACTTGCGGATGCGTAAATTGCAAAACGCCATTAAAAGCGCCGCTCGTGCCGCCCACAACAACGGTTTGGCCAACGCTCATGCGGCTACTAACCCATTGCGCGTATTGCTTGCTTTTTGAAAAATAGACGATTTGAGCGCGCGAGGCATCTTGCGCAACGTTTACGTCTAGGCGGTACCCTCTTCGCGCATTCATTTGCACTAAGTTTATGGACTGTATAATCGCGCAAAATGCCACTTCTTGACCTGGCAAAATTTGGCTTAAATGCGTGCGTTTTAGCGGATTTGTGACTCTAAACGGGTAGTAGGTTAATGCGTCTTTTACTGTGACTACGCCTAGCGATTTTAAGGCAGACGCGCGGCGCTTGTTACTTACGATTGACGATATTGCTGTGTTGAGTGTTATGCGTGCTGCCATACTTCGATTATAATCGTTGCGCTACGATTTAAGCGAAAAGGCAGGTCGTCGCGCAAGCAAGGTAGAGATTCGAGATTCTTCGCACTGAATGAGATGTTTCGTTCGCGCGGCCTAGGCGCGCGATTCCCCACGTTTGTTCCCATTTTTGATTAAATAGGGAACAAACACGGGAAAGAAACAACAGAAAGAGGAAAATGACGCATTATGCAGCTCGAAATCGTCAATTCTCGCGAGCGATTTACCGAAAATGTTGCTTTAATCAGCGTTTTGAGCTACAAAAAAAGCCCCGAGCACTGCTCAGGGCCTTACATTTAACACGCGATTCACGCTTCAACACGCTGAACCTTGCCTGCCTTAATGCATTTTACGCACACGCGAAGGCGAACATTTTCGCCATCAATGGTGGTGCGAACTGGCTGAAGGTTCGGGCGGAAGGTGCGCTTATTGCGAATGTGCGAATGTGAAACACTGAAACCGGTCTGCGGTCCCTTGCCACATAATGCGCAACGAGCTGCCATAATGGACTCCTATTTTCTTTGACTTGCAAGTCTTGCGTCGCCCAATCACGCAAATCCAAACGCGACTAACCAATGTTAAATCACATAAACAAATAAGCATGCTTGAACGCACAACTACACAAGTATATCACTACGCCCGACATTACAACATACGCGAGGAGAGAAATAAATAGCGCCATACTGAAGCCTCGGAATATTAACGTTCACAAGATATCCGTAAAGGAGCGCGTCACTTGCGAGGAGAGAAATACTCAAACCTCGCGCAATACCAAGCAAGGAAATATCGTTAACGCAGTCTAAGCGCGAACGGCTTGCCATCAATCAAGATGCGCGCATTTTTGCGCAAGTCGTCAATATTCTTGCATCCAAGCAACGCCATTATTACGCGAATTTGCGTCTTCCAATCCTCAATCTGCTCAACAAGTGCATCTTCTCCTTCGCAAGTTAGCGTATGCAAGAACTCGCCAGCGACTCCAACTGCACTCGCCCCAAGCTTCAGCGCGCGCACAACATCAAGCGGCGTACGCACTCCTCCGCTTGCAAACACTTGCATTTGCACACTATCGCCAGCAACCGCAGAATCGCCAGCAACCGCACTATCACAAGAATCACAAGAATCGCGCAAAATCTTATCGCATTGCGCTATGTCTAGTAACGACTCAACGGTGGTAAGCCCCCAAGAATCAAGGAAATCGTAGCCGCACCCACGCCCACGCCGTGCATTTTCAATCGCAACAAAATTCGTGCCGCCGCGTCCGCCAACATCAACCGCGCGCACGCCCACGCCGTGCAACCGCAACACATCCCGAGCGCTCATTCCGCACCCAGTTTCCTTAACAACAACTGGAACCTTCATTGAATCAAGCGCGCGCGCAATGGCCTCAATATTGCTAAGCCACGCACTAAAATCGCGGTCTCCTTCGCTCATGACAAGCTCCTGCGCCGCGTTAAGGTGGATTTGCAACGCGTCTGCTTGCAAAATTTCCACAGCTTTAATCGCCTGCTCAACGCTTGCCCCAGCGCTTACATTCGCTATCACAAATCCGCGCGGATTAAAGCGCCGAATCACGCTGAAAGTCTCTGCAAGACGCGGATTTTTAAGCGCTGCGCTTAGCGAGCCAGAAGCCATTGCTACACCAGTTTTTGCTGCCACTTTTGCAAGCATTGCGTTTATATTTTCGCCATTCTTGCTACCGCCCGTCATTGCGTTAATGTACAGCGGAACGTCCCATTTTGCGGATTCTCCAAACACGCTCACGCTTGTATCTACATCGCTTAGCGCCAATTGCGGCAAAGCGTTTGGAATAAATCGCACGCCTTCAAAGCCAGAATCCGCGCGCGCTTTGTATTGTTTGCACGCAAGTTTTATGTGATCGTTTTTGCGTTGCTCGATAAGCGAAAAATCGCCACTTTCATCAATTTCTGCGACTTTCAGATTAAGCGCCTCAATCCCACTTTTTTGCCATTCGTCTTTAATGCGAGCAAACACGGCATCAAAATCTTGTGCGCGCGCAATCGCGATTCCGCAATCTCCGCCGCCTGCGCCGCTTGTTTTTGCTGGCAATCCTGCGCAATTTGCTGCTTCTATTAGTCGCGTAAGTTTTGGCGTTTCGATTAGCGTTCCCGTGATTTTGCCAAGATCTTTTAACAGCGCACGATTTTGCGCAAATCCGCTTAACAACGCGTTAAAATCCCCATTTTCTAGCGCATTTGCGATTTTTTGCACACATTTTTCGCTTTGCGCGCAAAAATCTTCGTAAGTTTTAGCGCATGTTTTAGCGTGCTCGCGCGCGGTTAAATCACTAGACGCAGCGCCAGCATTCACACCAGCATTCGCGCCAGCCTTCACACTTCCAACAAGCTCCGCGCTACTTGCAGGGTTCCCCGTCCACCCAACTAAAAGTCGCAAGCCGCCGCCCACTTTTAAGCGTTTTACTTCAAATCGCGGCCACTTTTTTTGCATCAACTCGCACAAGCTGGAGTCTCCGCTTTCAATCATTTCTACTTCTGCTTTAAGCCATTCGCGATTGTACGCGCGGTACAATACCCATCCGCCGTATGCGCTGGCTGCCACGTCTCCGCCGCTTCCCGACTTTTTTACTAGCGAAGACGCAATTATGGCTAATTTGCACAATTCTGACGTTGCAAGCGCCAATCCGTACCATTCGCACAGTGCGCGCACAGCCGCCACCGTTACTGCAGCCGAAGATCCAAGCCCGTATTTTTTGCCCGTTTTTTTATCGTCTAAATCGCTTTCAATGTGTACGTTGTATTCGCGCGTGTTGCCCAGTGCTTCCGCCGAACCCAACGCGCCCACCTCGCGCGCATATTCGTCCACTACGTTCATTGCGGAAATCACGTACGCGTAGTATTTTTTAATTTTTTCTACATTAGTTTGTTCTAGCGAATCGTTGGTTTCTGGCGATTTTTCCGCTGGCAAATCGCAATCAACCGAGCGTGAATAGCATCCGCATCCATCATTTTTATCTAAAATAAATTCCTTGTTATTGCCAAAACGCGTGCCGTCACCATTGCCGCCGCCAAACTTCCAATACAACGGCTCAAAATTTTTATCCTCACACGTAATTTTTCCGTAAAAATTCCTGCCGTAAAAATTCCTACTACATGCACCATTTTCAAGAAAATCACAAGCTCCAGCTGCATCAACCGTAACTTTTACATAACGATTCACGGCTGTTACGATTGCAGCTCTTCCATCTACAACAGCGTATTCGCCTGCTATATAAAGCTTTCCAGGAGCTGCCGCTTGAAATTTAGTCATGATTTTCTCCGTACAACCTTACTTTAACCGCATCGCCTGGGCGCGCAATAACAAACTGCGGATTGGATTGCGACGACTCCGCAGATTCCACAGACTCCGCAGATTCCACCAAATCCGCCGCTTCCTGCGACTCGCGCAAACGCTTAATCTCACCAAGCGCACGCAAACTCAACTCGTTTTTAACGCGCAAAGCTTGCTCCGCACTGGTTAAAACCTTAACATTTGGACCTGCGTCCATTGTAGCCCAAACAGACCACCCCTCATCGCGCATTTGCCGCACAACTCTAAGCACAGCGTGCGATTCTTGAGTAAGGTAGTCAACGCTAGGATTAGACGCGCGCATTGCAGCATGCATTCCTAAAGCGTTTCGCTCCGAAACCTCGCCCAACGCCTCTAAATCGCAGTTTTTAATCGCTTGCAAAGCCGTTGTAATATCATCTTTACAACTTTTAATCCATTTTTCGTAAATAGGCGACGTTTCAACCGTTTGCCGCATTGCATCGCGGCTAGAAATCTTCTTTTTGCTTGCATTCAAAACAACAGCAACCATTGCAAGGTTCAAATCTTTTGGCGATTCAATTGGCTCCGCATAACTCGTTTCGCTACTCGTGCCTGCATTCCACAACACCAATCCGCCGTAAATCGACCTGCATGCCGACCCCGACCCTTTGCGCGCTAAAATCGAAAGTTCGCGCGCGTTTAATCTAAGACCTGCAGCATAGGAAGCCGCAGACGCCAGCGCAGCAAAACCCGAAGCGCTAGATGCAAGGCCCGCAGCCGTTGGAACTGTGTTTTTACTTATAACTCGCGCACGGCTTTCGATTCCAGCCATTTTTCGCACCATGTCTAGCATTCTTACGATTCGCGCGCGCTCATTGCTTTGTAATAAATCGCCACTAAGCTCTGTGTTGTTTAAGCAAACGGAGTCGTCTTCTAGAGAATCGTCAAAATGCACGCTAGTTTTTGTGGAAAATCCGCCTAAAGTCAAAGATAGCGAGGAAGAATACGGCAAAATAAGCTGCTCGTCGCGCTTTCCCCAATACTTGATTAGCGCAATGTTCGCGTTTGCTTCCGCGATTGCGCAATGCGTTTGCATCGACTCGTCAAACGCTATTTTTGGCTCAATTTCAACGTTTTCCACAATAACCTTTCTAAAACCTTTCTAACTGCCGATTTCCACAATCCACGTTTTAGCAGCGCCTGCGCGCTCTAGCGCCGCCGCCACTTTAAGCGCATTATCGTAGTTTTGCGCAAGCGCTATAACGCATCCGCCACCGCCGCCTCCAGTAAGCTTTGCTCCTAAAGCACCACTTTTGCACGCAGCACTAACCAACTCGTCTAAAATCGGTGTGCTCACGCCTAATTGCGCAAGAATCTTGTGCGCGCGGCTCATCTTAAGCCCAATCTCCAACGGCTGCCCAAGTTTTAAATCCTCTTGCGCGCTAATGGCGATTTTCCCAAGCTGCTCTAAAAGCGCATCAACCGCATGCGGATTCAAATCGCGCTTTTTGCGCAACGCATCAACCGTATCGCGCGTTTGCCCTTTGCACCCCGAATCAGCCAAAACAAGCCACGCGTGCATGCGTATATTTATGTTGCTAAATTCGCCGCCCAAAAATCGCACCGCGCGCGCCGAAGCCGTAGCCTTTGCGTCTAATCCCGAAGCCTTCCCATGAGCAACATTTTCCGCCTCTTGAGTAAGCGCAAAAAGCTGATCCTGGCTGGCTTCAATCGCGTAATAGTCTAAAATCGCGCGAATCACAGCTCCTGCAGCTGCAGCCGACGACCCCAATCCGCGCTCTGGCGGAAAATCGCAAGCTGTTTCTACTTTCAACCCTTCGCCACGCCAATTTGCAAATTGCAAAGCCTTATAAATCGCGGTTTTAATGGAGTTCAAACGCTTTGGAGCACTTTGCAATGGCCCGCAAAAATCCAATGCTTTAAGAGTTACGCAGCTTTGAGCAAGCTCTTGCAAGCTGTTTTTATTAGGATTATTTTCGATTTGTGCAACTGGTTCGTCGGTTGCTTGCGATTTGTGCGCATCTGTATCTGCTGTATCTGCTGTATCTGCTGTATCTAATGCATTTGCTGTATTTACACTACTAACCGTTGCGCGCATTTTAAGATTTTGCAACGGAAGCGCAACTGCACTGTAGCCATAAACAACAGAGTGTTCGCCAAAAAGAATCACTTTTGCGCAAGTTTGCCCCACGCCAATGCGATTATGTACGCGATTATGTACGCGATTATGTACGCTCTCACAAATATTCTCATTCTTGCGCTCATTCTTGCAATCGCACGGATTGGACGCGTGGCGATTCGCTAAAGTATTGCACTCAGTCACTAATCCTCCTTTGCGACTCATCTGGCTCACTCGCTGGCATTGCTTAATTGATGCATTGCTTATTTGCTGCGCGTTTAAGCTTATTTGCACAACTTTCATAATTTAGTAGCTAAAGCGACTAAACACCACGATTTGTGCAATACACACACAACACATTCACATTTCCCGAAAATCGCTCGCGCGTTACAGCGCGCTCACGTCTTCGCTTGCGTTGAAAGCACACTGTGCTTTCAACTTTAAGCAAGCTCAGCGCTCCGAGTTGCCTTCGCGCGCTACGCTTCTCAAGCGCTCAGGCAGGTCGTCGCGCCCACGTTTGTTCCCATTTTGACCAATTTTGGAAACAAACACGGGAAAAACTTACCGAAAATGTAGCTCAAAACCGCAAAATCAACTACAAAAAGCGGACAGGTAGGTAATCGTTCGCGCGGTCTAAGCGCGCGAACGTCTTCGCCGCACAGAAGCAGTGCTTCTGTTTTGAGCGGCTCAGCGAATCGAAGTGCATTCGCGCGCTACGCTATTCCTCACGGCTATTAATAGCCGTTCGGCTGATTTGGCATGTAAAGTCCACTGGACTTTACATTTGAGCCAAATCACGCTTTGAAGGAGCTTGAAATGCGTTATGCAATTTCAAGCTCAGTCAAAGCGCCAATGCAAGTCGATTCGCAACAAAAAAGCTCTGCGCTAATCGCAGCAAGTAAAACTCACCACAATTCGCACAGAGCCAATGCTTAAGATCAATCCAAATGGATTGCCTCCCATCGCAAATTTCGCAAAAATCCTGCAAGAATACGCAAATCCTGCAAAACTCGCAAAATCACAATAACTCGCAAGAAATCACAAAACCCGCGTGGGAAGCTGGAACACGTTTAACTACTCAGCTACAACCTTAACAGTAAAGGAAGCAGTGATTTCTGGGTGAAGAGCCACAGTTGCTGGGAATTCGCCAGTGGTCTTGATTGCAGCAACGCTAATAGCGCGTGCTTCAACGGCGGCCTTTGGTGCCAAAGCAGCAGCAATCTTATCGGCGGAAATACCACCGAAGAGCTTGCCAGACTCGCTCACCTTAGCAGCGATTTCTACAACAGTGCCTTCGATTGCGGCCTTAGCGGCAACGGCCTCTTCGCGAGTGGCCACAGCCTTAGCCAAGCGTGCGCGACGCATCGCTTCAATCTGGGAAGCAGCGCCCTTATTCCACGCAAAGGCCAAGCCCTGTGGAATCAAGTAGTTACGTGCGTAACCAGCCTTAACAGTAATAACGTCACCCGAGTGACCCAAGTTTGCAACGGTCTTGGTGAGAATAACCTTGGTTTCTGCCATGTTCTTATCCTCTCAATCAGCGACCAGTGGTGGCGTATGGGAGCAAAGCCATCTCGCGAGCGTTCTTAACGGCCTTCGCGATCTTGCGCTGTTCCTGTACAGTTACACCAGTAATACGACGGGAACGAATTTTGCCGCGGTCCGAAACGAACTTACGCAACAAAGCAACGTCCTTGTAATCAATTTCAGTAATCTTGGCAGCCTTCAAAGGATTTGGCTTCTTCTTAAAAGGCTTGACCGGTGGTTGCGGCCTCTTACGTGACATAGGATGTCCTCTCTTAAATGCGTTAAACTTTTGTTTTTGTTTATACGCTAAACTGATGTTTTTAATTGTAAAGTCGTATTTAGATTTTTACATTAACTTTTACAGACATAAGCCATATTCGCTAAACTATCTGCCCTAAAGCAGCGGCGACTAGACGCCATTAGCACGCTCATAAAACTAGTAAACTAGAATTCTGGCTCTTCGTCTGATCCGCCAAAATCGGAACTAGCTCCAAACGTTGCAAATCCGCCGTTTGATGGAGCCGAAGCGCTCCACGGATCCTCAACGTTTACGCCTTGATTAGCGCCATTTTGCGCAGGCATTCCAGCACCAGCGCCAGCTCCAGCAGCCGCATTATTCGCATAATTCGCGCCGCCAGCATAACCGCCAGTGTATCCACCAGCAGCCATTCCAGCACCAGCTCCAGCGCCGCCAGCATATCCGCCAAAATCAGCACCCTGATTGAATCCGCCATTATTCCCTGCAAAACCGCCCTTAGAACTCAAACGATTAACTTGAGCGGTAGCAAATCGCAAGGATGGCCCAATTTCATCAATGATCAAATCAATGCTGTATCGCTTTTCGTTGCTGTTTTTATCAACGTAGTTGTTTGCACGCAACCTACCTTGAACAATAACGCGCATTCCCTTTGTAAGCGTTTGCGCGCAATGCTCAGCTAAGTCACCCCAAGCAACGCATCTAAGCGATAATGGCGTGCCGTTAACGTAGCTGTTTGTTCTTCTGTCAAAAGTAGAGGAATTAGAAACAATCGTGAAAGACGTTCTAACACTACCGTTGGAACTGGTAGCAGTCTCTGGCTCTTTAGCCAAATTACCAATCACCGTTATAACAGTTTCTCCAGCCATCGTAGCCTCTTTTCTATTAAGACTTGGAACAATTCAGCAAGACTTGGAACAATTAGAGCAAATCCAAAATAATTTTGACTATTTTCAAATCTTGACTTTACTTTGCTTTATTTCGCTTTACTTTGCGTCCTTGCGAAGAATCTTCGTGCGGACTACAGATTCGTTAAGGTTCAAAACACGGTCAAGCTCGTCGCTAAGAGCTGGCTCGGCAGTGTAATTCACTACAACGTAGTTACCTTCGTTCTTGCCATCAATCTCGTAAGCAAGCTTACGGCGACCCCAATAGTCGGTACCATCAACGGAACCGCCCTCTTTGGTGACAAGCTCAAGATACTGCTCGGTCAACTTCTTAAGACCGCGCTCGTCAAGCTCTGGATCGGCAATGAACATCAGTTCATACTTATGTGCAGACATCACCCACCTCCTTCGGACTATTCGGCTGCGGGCTTTCCACAGCAGGAGTGTGTTTGCAAAATCGTTCGTAAATCAAACTTATTACGCATTATTACGCAAATTCTCACGCAATATTTTTGAATATTTAATTTTACGAACAACCTATTAAGTCTACATCATGCTTGCGACTCACCGCCGCGCAGATAATCAATAACACTAATGAGCGTAAATATTCCTGTGCTTCATGTCTTCTGGAAGCGCGTTTCTAAGCGAAACAAGCGATCCAGACCTAAACACTGACCTAATTCCAGCAGCCAAAAGAGGCGCAATCGAAAGAACCGTCATGTTTTCTAAGCGCTTTTCTTCTGGAACAGGAACAGTATCCGTTAAAATGATTTCGCGAGCGCCGCAATTCTTAAGTCGCTCTACTGCAGGCCCCGAAAGCAGCGCGTGAGTTGCAACCAAAGTAACAGATTTTGCGCCCGCGCCTTTAAGAGTGCGCACAGCTTCGCAAATCGTGCCAGCTGTATCGATCATATCGTCTACAACAATGCAATCGCGGCCTTGAATATCGCCAATAATTCCATGCGCTTCCGCGTGATTTGGCCTTGTTATATCGCGCGTTTTGTGAATAAACGCTAATGGCAATCCGCCAAGCTTTGTAGCCCATTGCTCCGAAACCTTGATTCGCCCTGCATCTGGCGAAACAATCGTAGTGTTTTCTAGGCTCATTGTGTTGCGAACGTAATCAATAAGCACTGGCATAGCCGTTAAGTGGTCCACAGGCCCGTCGAAGAATCCCTGCTCTTGAGCCGCATGCATGTCTACAGTCAAAATACGAGTAGCTCCAGCGGAACGGAACAAATCAAACATAAGTCGCGCTGTAATTGGCTCGCGGCCTTGATGCTTTTTGTCTTGACGCGAATACCCAAAGAAAGGCGCAACAACGTTTATGCTACGCGCGGATGCTCGCCTTAAAGAATCCACCATAAGCAGCTGTTCCATAATCCAATTGTTGATTGGATCTGTGTGCGCTTGCAAAACAAAAACGTCTGCGCCTCTAACTGGCTGCGTAAAGCGCACATACATCTCCCCGTTTGCAAAATCGTAGGCAGTTGTTTCCAGCACGTCTATTCCAAGGTATTTGGCGGTTTCTTCCGCAAGTTGCGGATACGCTCTACCCGTTACAAGCATCATTTGCTTTTTTGGAGTGCCTTCAAGAATTGTTGACATATTTGCCTTCCCGTTTGCAAAATCAGTAAAAACGCATACGCGACTAGTCTAGCAGCATACAGCGCCACTATTCAAACGCTCGAACAACCTGCTGCGCGTTGCCGTACGAGCTTTGTGCTCCAAATCCCATTGCTGCATACGCCGAAACGTAAGTGGCAACTTGCGCGCTTTGATCCAGACTAAAGCCAGCGGCAAGTCCTGCTAAAACGGTTCCCATAAACGCGTCTCCGCAACCAGTTGTGTCTACTGCTTTAACGCGCTGAGGGCAAATGCGCACAGCCTTCTTGCCATCTTGCGCAGCATAGTCTAAAACAACCGAGCCTTCTGCACCAAGCGTTACAACTGCCTCATCAAAGCCGTACTCGTGCATAATGCGCGCCGCATCATGCCAATCAAAATCATCCCAATTTCCGTCTTCTGGCTCGCTAATTTTAAGCAATTGCGCCATCTCGTGCTCGTTTACAAGAAGTATGCTTGCGTTTTCAATCAATTCGCGTGGCAGCTCGCTTACAAAAGGCGAATTATTTAGCAAAACTTTTACGCCAGCCGCACGCGCAATTTTTGCCGCCGCCGTTACGGTTTCCATTGGGCTTTCTAGGCAAAGTCCTAAAACGCTTGCGCCGCAAATTGCTTGCTTAACATCGTTTTGACTAATGTATTCCACGCTCACTTTTGCATTAGACCCTGGAGCGTAAACGATTGTGTTTTCGCCACCTTTTGCGTCTACTGTTATTACTGTTGCGCCACTTTTTACGCCTTCTACGCGCAAAATTCTAGACGTGTCTACTCCAGCAGATTCTAGCGTGTTTAGTAGGAATTTTGCATTTTCGTCGCTGCCTACCGCGCCAAACATTTGCACGTTCGCGCCGATTTTCGCTGCAGAAACGGCCTGATTCCCCGATTTTCCGCCTGGAAGAACGCGCAAATCACTTCCGTTTACAGTTTCTCCAGGATTTGGGAGACGATCTGCGACTATTGTGTAGTCTGCGTTCATGGAGCCTACTACAGCAACGCGATTGCTTGATTCGCCTATCTTTTTTAGTGCGCTAGCAAGCATTTCGCCACTTAGTGGCGTAGTCTTTTCCATCATAAATCCTTTCGTAAAATTCCATTAATTCGTGATTTAAGCGTGATTAAGTATTAATTCAAGCCGCAATCAAATCACAATTTAACTTACGATTAACTCGCCTAATTCTTAAAGCTATGCACAGGCGCTGGAATTCTTCCGCCGCGCGAAACAAACTCCTCGCAGCTTTCTGTATTTACTGGCATAATCGGAGCGTACCCCATTAAACCGCCAAAGTTGGCCATTTGCCCAACGCTTTTGCCTTCCACAGGTATTATGCGCACAGCAGTTGTTTTTTGGTTTATCATGCCGATTGCTGCTTCGTCCGCAATCATTCCAGATATTGTTGCAGCGGTTGTGCTTCCAGGAATCGCAATCATATCTAGGCCTACCGAACATACGCAAGTCATTGCTTCTAGCTTTTCTATTCTAAGGCATCCCGACTTTGCAGCAGCAATCATGTTTGCGTCTTCCGAAACAGGTATAAACGCGCCAGAAAGACCGCCAACGTAGCTGCTGGCCATTATTCCGCCCTTTTTAACTTGATCATTAAGCATTGCAAGAGCGGCTGTTGTGCCAGGCGCGCCAACAGTAGAAAGCCCGATTTTCTCTAAGACTTCGCCCACGGAGTCTCCCACGGCTGGCGTTGGCGCAAGCGACAAGTCGATTATTCCAAACGGCACACCAAGCCTTCTAGATGCCTCTTGTGCAACAAGCTGGCCTACTCGCGTAATCTTAAAAGCTGTGCGCTTAATCGTCTCGCACAAGAACGCAAAATCCTTGCCACGCGCCTCGTCTAGCGCGCGCGAAACCACGCCTGGCCCCGATACGCCAACGTTTATTACAGCGTCTCCTTCGGTTACACCGTGGAATCCGCCAGCCATAAACGGGTTATCGTCTGGAGCGTTGCAAAATGCCACAAACTTTACGCATCCGTACGAGTCGCGGTCTGCAGTCGCGCGCGCAATTTGCTTAACTACTCGCCCAAGCAACTCCACACAATCCATATCAATTCCAGTGCGCGTGGACCCAACGTTTGCGCTCGAGCACACAATATCAGTCTCGCTCAAGGCTTTTGGCAGCGACTCTATAAGCATGCGGTCGGCAGCTGTCATGGATTTTGCAGGCAGCGCAGAGTAGCCGCCAATCAAATCTACTCCAACTTTTTTTGCTGCTTTGTCTAGCGCATGCGCGATTTGCACAAAGTCGTCTGGGCTTTTGCACGCTGCTGCTCCAACAAGGCTTATTGGCGTTACGGTTATGCGCTTGTTTACAATCGGAATTCCGTAGTCGCGCTCAATCGCGCAGCCCGTGCTAACTAAGTCTTTTGCAAGGCGCGTAATCTTGTTGTACACGTTTTCGCATACTTTTTGCACGCTTGCGTCTGCACAGTCTAGCAGGTTTATTCCCATTGTTATGGTTCTAACGTCGAGCTTTTCTTGCTCGATCATGGAGTTTGTTTCGCTCACTTCCATAATGTTTAGCATGGGCTTCTCCTACTAATCCCTATATTCTGTGCATGTTTGTAAAGATTTCTGCGCGCTGGCAATGTATGCTAACGCCTATTTCTTCGCCTAGCTTTGCAAGTTCTTCGGCCAGCTCGCCAAATTCTACGCTTATTTCGTTTACGTCTACAATCATCATCATGTTAAAGAATCCGTTGACGATTGTTTGAGATATATCTAAAATATTCGCTTTGCTATTTGCTAAGTGAGTCGTAACTTTTGCTATGATTCCTACAGCGTCTTTGCCTACCACGGTGATTACGGCTTTGTTTTCATCATGATTAGTGGTGTTCATAATCACTCCTATTGGCTATATGCGATTTTTGCTGCGCAACACAGCTGTTCTATCTATTCTACTTGCCATTCGCGCGCGTTTTTCTCCCTATTCATACTATTGCCCGCCTCGTATAATCGACGATTTGTGCAACACGCCAAAGTAGCATCTGAATAAATTTTCATAAAAGGTTAAAAATTTATAATAAAATCCTCCATATTTGGGGGCTTAGGACAATTTTTAGACATTTTGTGCAGTCATATCACGATGTTCCATAATTGTCTTTTAAGCCCCATTTTAATTCTGTGGTTGTTGTAAAAATCAATATAAGTATGAATAGCTTGACGTAATTCTTCTGTACTATCCCAGTTAAGTGGATAATACATTTCTGTTTTCATTCGTCCAAAAAAGCCTTCACAGGCAGCATTATCTCCACTGTTTCCTTTTCTTGACATGGAGCGTGTAATACCAAGACCTTCTAATCTCTCAATCCACCTGCCACCTCTATAGTGACCTCCTCTATCGGTATGAATAACTAAGCTTTTACATTCTGTAGTGTCAAGGGTAGTTAAAGCCCCTTCTAACATTTCATCTACAAGACACTGATCTGGGTGGTTTGAAAGAGCGTAAGAGACCACTTTACCATCAAAACAGTCAATCATAGGGCTTAAATAGAGTTTTGACTCTTTTGCTGAAAACTCAGTAATGTCTGTAAGCCAAATCTTATTAGGTGAATCTGCATGAAAATTATTGTTAACAATGTTACTACATGCGGGAGTAATTTCTCCTATGTAACTTGAATAGCGTCTTTTACGCCTGGCATATCTAACCTCAATTAACTCTTCTTTCATGAGTCGTCTTACTACTTTTTCAGATACTCTAATACCTTTAGTTCTCAACACTAACCATATTCTAGGAGAGCCATAAGTAAAGAAGTTTTCTTCTGCAATCTCGTGTATGCAACTCCGTATATGTGCGTATTTGTCAGGTTTTTGAAGAGCATTTTTAGCATAGTAATAACTTGAACGTTTTATCTGAAGTGTTTTAATCAGAAGCTCTAACGGTAATACTAAAAGTAGTTCTAACATAATTTGAACCTTTATTTTATATTTGGCAGTTTATTGGGGATGCCGCCCTCTACTTTTTTTGATAGCTCAAGCTCTTTTTCAAGTACAGCTTTTTCTACCATAAGTTTAGCTGCAAGTTCTTTTAACTCGCTTACATCATCAGGTAAGCTCTTAACAAGTTGAGCTTTTGTTTTATAAATACCTCTATCTACTTTCTCTTTCTTACTCATAAGACCTTCTTCACCATGCAATCGATAACTTCTTATCCAATCATAAATGATTGCATGAGTAGTAAGATCTAACGTTTTTGCAATTTCTTTAACTGACATACCACCTAAAGCTAGCTGACAAGCTTTGTGTTTTATTTCAAAAGAATAATGTCGCGGTAAATTTTTAGGCTTTTTAGGAGGTCGTCCTGGCTTCCTGACATTTTTAACCCAATCAAATAAGACATGCCTTGATGGATATCCTAATACTCTTAACGTTTTACTATAGGAATTATATTTCTTGTAAGTTTGTATAGCATGTTTCTTCTGATCTTCTGTATAGATAACTTTCATTGTGACTTTCAGACTCCTTCCATTTTGTACAGAATTTTGTCCTAAGCCCCTTTTGGCCTATAACCCCGAATATCGCTCGCGCGTTCGTAAATGAGTAAAAAAAAAACGCGGCAAAATACCGCGAAAACAAACATATTGTGGGTGATATAG
>CAMPUL010000003.1 GCA_946997215.1 Gardnerella vaginalis | reverse complement strand
ACGACCCTCAGCTAGATATTGTTGCTCAAAGATGGGCAAATGTTGATTTAGATGAGGCAAATACTGTGTGCTCGCTTTTAGTGGATCCGCTAGAAGCAGATTGCGTTTTAAGCCATAGTTTGCGTCCAATGGCTGCAGGTTCACTGATTCGCGCGCATTACAAAGATGATTCATCAAAGAAATCGCAAAGTTTAGACGTTTATATTAAAAGATGCAGCACAAAAGTTAGGCAAGCAAGCACAATTAGGCCGTATCATCGTTTTGCGGAGCATCTTTTAAAAAACAAAATAAGCACGCCAAAGTACTTGTATTTTAATAAAAATAGCGAGACTTTAGGTTTAGAAAAGAATATTTGTGGCGATGCTTGTGGCGATATTTACGTAGACGGCACTCTTCTTGTAATAGGCGATTGCGCTTACGAAGTGACCTTAAAAGCTAGCGGAGAAGATAGATACAAAGATGCGTACACTTGGGATCCGCCTAAAACGTGCGAAGAAGCCAAAAATCTTGGAGTAATGATGGCAAGAATCGCCTTAGCTTCGCAAAGTTTTGACGAGCCAAATCCTAAGGAAATCAACGCTTTTCAATCAAGATTTAGTCTTTGTGCAAGCGAAGATGTACAAAATGATTCCGAAGTTTGGTTAAAAAATAGACCTGATTTAGCAAAATTCTTAAAAGAGCAGAATCGTGATTTTGTAAAAGATTTAAGCGAATTTGCTCCAACATGCAAAAAAATTTACGATTTAGGGTACGCGAATCTAAAAAAGCAGTGGACTCATGGAGATCCGCATATATCTAATTTTATGTGGGAAGGTAGTGCTCCAAGCGCAGTATTTGACTTTGGAATGGCGTATAAAAACACAGCAATCTACGATTTAGCAATGACTTTAGAACGCAACACAATTCAATGGGTAGATATTGCGAATGGCAAAAAAGATTCATTTAGAACTGATTTAGTTAAGTCAATTTTGCAAGGATATTCTAGCGTTAAACCATTAACAGATGTTGAAAAAGAGTTGCTTCCGCTTGTTTTATCTGTAAGTCAAATCGAACAATGCGTAGAATTTGTAGACTATTACTTAAAGTCAAATGGATCTTACGATTTTAAGATTTGGGGCTACGATACTGGATTCTTAGAGCACGCTAGATGGTACAAATCTTGCTTTGGGAAAAGATATTTGAACTATTTATCGGAAGCTTTACAAGAAATATAGCGGATTTTTTTTTACTTGATTTTGCATGCTTTTATTAATCTTTGCAAAACGCTTTAGCTATTCGTTCAATGGGGTTGTTAGATTTTAACTATGAGTTTTGAAAACGTTGACTACACTTCGTTAAATATTCCAGCGGCTCCATTTAGTGATCCTAGCCGTGTGCCAGATTTTCCTAAAGGCAAAGTTCCTCGCCATGTAGGCGTGATTATGGACGGCAATGGACGTTGGGCCAAAGAGCGCGGAATGATTCGCACAGAAGGGCATAAAGCGGCGGAACCAGTGGTTTTTGACACTATTGCAGGAGCCATAGAAGCAGGTGTTCGCTACTTGAGCTTGTACACGTTTTCTACAGAAAATTGGAAGAGATCTCCTCAAGAAGTGCATTTTTTGATGGGATTTTCTAGAGATATTATTCACCGCAGAGTTGCGCAAATGAACGAGTGGGGAGTGCGCGTGCGATGGGCTGGAAGACGGCCAAAATTGTGGAAATCTGTTATTGACGAGTTGGAAAAAGCTCAAGAAATCACAAAAAATAATACGACGATTGACGTTGTTTTTTGCTTAAACTACGGCGGCCGTGCGGAAATCGCAGACGCTTGCGCGGCAATTGCTAGGGAAGTTAAAAGCGGCAAAATTAAGGGCGATCGCATTAGCGAGAAGATGATTGCGGAACACTTGTATAATCCAGATATTCCAGATTGCGATCTTGTGATTCGCACTTCGGGAGAGCAGCGCACAAGCAACTTTTTGCCTTGGCAAGCGTCTTATGCAGAGCTTGATTTTGTGCCAGAACTTTTCCCAGATTATGGTCGCGAAGCGCTTTGGAGGTCAATCGACCGTTATGCGCATCGCGACCGCAGATTTGGTGGCGTAAAAAACGCTTAAAAACGCTTAAGTTTACTTGAGTTTACTTGTTTTCGCGTTCTTCAAGAATCTTGTCTACAAGAGCAGATTTTGCGTCTATTTGGCCGCTAAAACCAGGGCGAATGTCTAGTTTTAATATAACGCCTGTGCGATAGCCTTTTTCTACAAGAACCATAGTTGCGTCTTTTACAACGCGCATAACGTCGTCGAATTCGCCTTCGATGTTTGTAAACATTGCGTTTGTTTCGTTTTTTAATCCAGAATCACGAATCACTTTAACACAATCTGCTACGTATTCGCTAAGTTCTTCGCCAACTCCGCTAGGAGCAATGCATAATGCTGCAACTGTATTAGTTTTGTGGGAATTTTTGTTATCGCAAGTATCGCAAGTATTGTTATCAGTGTTTTCGCTCATTTTGAATCCTCTCAAAGTGAAAAATATCTGTTTAAAAATTATGCTTATACATTATTGTATTCGCTTAGCTTATATATGTAGCTTTATATGTTTATGTAGCTTTATATGTTGCGTTAGCGTCACAGGGTTTTTCTATAATAAACACCGTTTCACCCGAATTTTCTAGATTTACGAAAAAGGTGTATTGTGGCTGTTTCAAAACTTGATGAAGTTGTGTCGCTGGCTAAGCGTCGTGGATTTGTGTTTCCAGCTGGAGAGATTTACGGCGGAACTCGCTCCGCGTGGGATTATGGCCCTTTGGGCGTTGCGTTAAAAGATAATATTAAGCGCGAATGGTGGCGTTATATGGTCACTACTCGTGGCGATGTTGTTGGCGTAGATACGTCTGTTATTTTGCCTTCTCAAGTTTGGGTTGCGTCTGGTCACGTTTCTGTGTTTAACGACCCTCTTATTGAGTGCTTGAATTGCCATAAGCGTCATCGTGCAGATAAGCTCGAAGAGTCTTACGCCGAAAAGCATGGCGATAAAATGCCAGAAAATGGCTTAAAAGACATTGCTTGCCCAGATTGCGGAACTCGTGGAAATTGGACGGAGCCTCGCGATTTTAACATGATGCTTCGCACTCATTTGGGGCCAGTAGAAGACGAAAACAGCTTGCATTATTTGCGACCAGAAACAGCGCAAGGTATTTTTGTTGATTTTAAGAACGTTATGACTTCTACTCGTCAAAAGCCGCCATTTGGCATTGCGAATATTGGTAAGTCTTTCCGTAACGAGATTACTCCTGGAAACTTCATCTTCCGCACTCGCGAGTTTGAGCAAATGGAAATGGAGTTCTTTGTAGAGCCTGGAACAGACGAAGCTTGGCATCAGTATTGGATTGATACGCGCGTAAATTGGTATGTTGATTTGGGCGTAAAGCCAGAGAATTTGCGCATGTATGAGCATCCTAAAGAGAAGCTAAGCCATTATTCCAAGCGCACTGTAGATATTGAATACAAATTCGGCTTCCAAGGATCTGACTGGGGAGAGCTTGAAGGCATTGCAAACCGTACCGACTACGATTTGTCTGCTCATGCTAAGCATTCTGGCGAGGATCTGAGCTACTTTAACCAAGCTACTGGCGAAAAGTACGTGCCTTACGTTATTGAGCCTGCTGCTGGCCTTACGCGTTCACTTATGGCATTTTTGGTTGATGCTTACGACGTTGACGAAGCTCCAAACACTAAGGGCGGAGTGGATAAGCGTACAGTTCTTAGACTTGACCCTCGCTTGGCTCCTGTTAAGGCTGCTGTTTTGCCATTAAGCAAGAAGCCAGAATTGCAATCGGTTGCTCAAGATTTGGCTGCAGATTTGCGTCAGCACGATTGGGTTATTGATTATGATGAAGCTGGTGCTATTGGCCGCCGCTACCGCCGCGAAGACGAGATTGGTACTCCTTTGTGCGTAACAATTGACTTCGATACTTTGGAAGATCATGCTGTTACAATTCGTGAGCGCGACACTATGCAACAAGAGCGCGTTTCCTTAGACAAGGTTGCAGATTACGTAGCAAGCCGCATTAACGAAAAGCGCGTTAAGTATCCACAAGGACCTGTAGAGATTGTTGGAACTCGCGCTGCAGACGGCGGTGTGGATGTTACTAAGGAAGGCGGCGTTGACGAGTCGCAGCCTGTAAAGATTGCTCAAGCTGGCGGATTGTACTAATACGCATCTAGTGAAAAATCGCTAGTAAAAAGTCGCATAAAATGGCTAGTAAAAAATCGCTAGCAAAAATATATTAAAGTGAACGGAGTTAAAGCAATATGGATTTTTCTATTAAACCAGTGGATTTAGGGAAAATTCATATTGCAACTCCTGTTGTTTTATCTCCAATGGCTGGTATTACTAACTGGCCTTTTCGCGTGATTTGCCGAGAGTACGGGCCAGATGGCTTGTATGTTGCAGAAATGATTACTGCTCGCGCATTGGTAGCAAGAAATCCAAAAGCCTTGCGCTTATGCCGTTTTGCGCCTAGCGAAAAAGTGCGCTCCTTGCAACTTTATGGAGTGGATCCTTTAATTGTGGAGCAAGCTGCTCGAATTGTTGTCGATGAGAATATGGCTGATCATGTTGATTTAAACTTTGGCTGCCCAGTGCCTAAAGTTACAAGACGTGGTGGCGGTTCTGCTCTTCCTTGGAAAACGGATTTGCTTCAAGAGATTTTGCACCGTGTTGTAAGCGTGTGTAATCCAGCAGGAATCCCAGTTACAGCTAAATTCCGCGTTGGAATTGACGAAGACCACGAGACTTTTATGCAAGCTGGTCATATTGCGCAAGAAGAGGGTTGTGCGGCTGTTACTTTGCATGCGCGTACGACTGCAGAATACTATGGTGGCCATTCTGATTGGAGCCGTATTAGCGAGCTTGTAGAGGCTTTAGATATTCCTGTTTTTGGTAATGGCGATATTTGGGGAGCTAATGATGCTCTTGCAATGTTTAAAGAAACAGGATGCGCAGGCGTTGCGATTGGCCGCGGATGCCAGGGGCGTCCTTGGATTTTTGCTGATATTCGCTCTGCTTGCAATGGTAGTGATAGTCGCGTTAATCCAAGTCTTGGCGAAGTTTGCAAGGTAATTTTAAGGCATTTGGAACTTCTTGTTGACTTTTATGATGGCGACGAGCGAATGGCTGTTCATGACTTGCGAAAGCATGTTGCGTGGTATTTGAAAGGCTTCCCAGTTGGAGGAGGAACTCGCAAAAGTTTTATGGAATGCGAGTCTATTGAGGATGTTCAACGCAATATTGATGCATTGGATTTATCGCTTAAGCTTCCTGAGCAG
Organism: Gardnerella vaginalis; assembly: GCA_946997215.1. Lineage (GTDB taxonomy): Bacteria > Actinomycetota > Actinomycetes > Actinomycetales > Bifidobacteriaceae > Bifidobacterium > Bifidobacterium vaginale_I. The sequence goes on along the minus strand of CAMPUL010000003.1, from coordinate 72,963 downwards.
GTTTTAGACACGCCGCGCGGACGAGTTCGTTTTGCTAAAAAAGTTCATTTGCCATATGGCTGGTTGGATTCAAGAATTACCACTAGCGAGGAGCGCAAAGAGCTTTTTGGCAATGACCCGATGGATGCTAGCTACTAGCGTTTTTCTAGAGTTTTCTAGGGTTTAGCGGCTGTTAAAAATGGCGTCTAAACTATTGCTTAATGTTCAAAACTTTTGTTGGTAAAACGCCTTAAATATTTGCGTATAGCACGGTGTATTATCGAATCGGTGACATTTTTTAAGTTTTTATTTGTAAAACGTCGCCATTATCGAGCGTTTTGCGCTAAAGTATTGCGTAAAACGTGCGTGTGAGTGACAGGAGACAACGGTGAGCGAGATTGCCCAGACTGACAATTTCAACGACAAAACCATAATCAAGGTAGTCGGCGTCGGTGGAGCCGGTGGTAACGCCGTCAACCGAATGATCACCGAGGGTTTACAGAACGTAGAATTCGTAGCAATCAACACTGATGCTAAGGATTTGTTGCGTTCCGACGCTGATGTAAAGATTTCATTATCTGATGCTTCAAGTCGTGGTCTCGGTGCTGGTGCTGATCCAGAAAAGGGTGCAAAAGCTGCACAAGATCATCAATCCGACATTGAAGAAGCATTAAAGGGCGCCGATATGGTGTTCGTAACTTGCGGCGAGGGCGGCGGAACTGGTACAGGTGCAAGCCCTATTGTTGCGCGAGCTGCACACCAGCAGGGTGCTTTAACAATCGCAGTGGTTACAAGGCCATTTGGCTTTGAAGGCCCTCAGCGTGCTGCTTCAGCAAAACTTGGTATTGAAAATCTTCGTAAAGAAGTCGATGCTTTGATTGTTATTCCAAACGATCGTTTGTTGGAAATTTCAGATCGAACTATCGGAATTATTGAAGCTTTTAAGACGGCAGATACCGCATTGCTTGCAGGTGTGCAAGGTATTACCGATTTGATTACCATGAATTCTTATATTCATGTTGATTTTTCGGACGTTACCGCCGTTTTGCGTGGTGCGGGAACCGCGCTATTTGGAATTGGCGCTGCAAAGGGAGAAGATCGCGCAACTCAAGCTGCCGAAATTGCTATTAGCTCCCCATTGCTCGAAGAGAGCATTGAAGGTGCTCACGGTGCTTTGATTAACATTGCGGGTCCAAGCGATTTGAAGTTGCAAGAAGCAAGCGCTGCAACAGAACTTGTTCGCAAGGCAATTCATCCAGAAGCCCAGATTATTTGGGGTCTTTCTTTGGACGATTCTTACGGAGACGAAGTTCGTGTTACGGTTATTGCAGCTGGTTTTGATTCCCACCCTAAGGTGGAAGACGATAAGGCTGGTGCTTTTGTAGATATGCAAGCAGGAGTTGATTCTGTTGCCCCAGCTCAGTCAACAACTCCAGTCGCGCCTTCCGCAAAGCCTGTTGTTACTGAAGAATCTTCGCAGCCTGTTTCTTCTATGTTTGATTCTGTTGCACCAAGCCAGAATTACCAAGCATCGGCTTCTAAAGATAAGCCTCAAGACGAACCAGACGAATTGGATATTCCTGATTTTCTACGTTAAGCATAGTGATAGGAGGGCAGCTTAATGGCTGGCTTTATGAAGAACATGATGTCTTACGTAGGCATGAGTGATGTTCAAGACGACGATGATTTCGTTGATTCTCAAGCGCAAGAAACTTCGTTTGACAACGATCACAACGTTGCTCCTATAAGTCTGCATAATTCAGAATCGCAGTCGGGTAATAGCGCTGCTTCTCGCGCTGGAGCAGTCCGCATGAGTCGCATTACAACGATTCATCCAAAGTCTTATGAAGATGCTCAATTAGTTGGGCGTGCGCTAAGAGATGGAACTCCAGTTGTTTTGAATCTTACTGGTGTTAGTGAATCTGTTGCGTATCGTATAGTTGACTTTTCTGCTGGAGTTGTGTTTGGTGTTCGTGGGTCTATTGAGCGAGTAACACCAAGAGTGTTTCTTCTAAGTCCTTCGCAAGTAAACATAAAGGTTGAAGACGCTCCTAATGGTGGTTCTGCTAGAGATTTGTTCTCGTAAAGATACAAGTTTAGCCGCAAACGCCGCTCTATAGCTGTAGTATTTGCTTTTATGCGTTAGTTAGATTTAAGGCAGAGTCTCTTTGAGATTTCTGCCTTAAGTTATTTGATAACAATTATTTGATAACAATTATCGAATAACAAAAATTTAATTAATTTTTATTGTGATTATTGTTTACTTGTGAAAGTTTTAAGAAAGTTTATTTACGGAAGTGAGTTTATGATTTTTAACAGCTTAATATTAATCATTAATCTTTTTCTAAGCGCATATTTAACAGTGCTATTTATTCGCGCAATTTTAGACTGGATTCCAATCGTATTCCATTCGTTTAGGCCAAATGCGATTGTTAGAAAATTTGCTCAAATCATATATTATTTAACGGAACCGCTTTTAAGATTCGCGCGTAGATTCATACCTCCTGCAAGGCTTGGTAACATAAGTTTAGACGTAAGTTTTATGGTTGTTTACTTTTTGATAATTGTTTTACAAATGCTTTTATCTATGCTTTATTAAGATTTTTGTTTTATTAAGACTTTAAGAATGTTTACTTTGCGCGGCAATCGTCGCTATTCTTAAATGATATTTTCATTATTAGCTATTAATCACATTATTTACTCAACATTATTTACTTAACATTCACTCAACATAAGTCTTAATAATAAAATATTGGCAGATTTCGTAAAAAATAATTGCTTTTTACACAATTTTTTCTATGGACGTGATAGCATCGAAGAGATATATCAAAAGGGCTGCGCGCCCAAAAGTGAGGTGTAATGCATTATGGCTCTGTTAACGCCTAAAGACATTCGCGAGCATACCTTCCAAATCGTTAGATTCAAGGGAGGCTATGACGTTGACGAAGTTGATGACTTTTTAGATCAGGTTACAGAAACAATCGAAGCGCTTGGTCAGCAGGCCGTGCAAGGACTCGGGGCTTCTACGCAGTCTCTTGGCGCTGATGTTGCTAGCTTAAACAATAAGATTGCAGACTTAACAAATCAGGTTGAATCTTTAACTAAAGAAAATAATGATTTGCGAGAAGCATCCAGCAATGCAAGCAAGAGTGATAACGATCTTGCAGCAAAGCTTAAGGAAGCGGAAGAAAACAACCGTGCATTGAGCAAGCAAAATCAGCAGCTTAAGGAGCAACTGGATGGATTGGGTGCTCAAGTGGATCAGCTTACCGCTCAAGCTGCAAATGCAGATAATGCTAAGGCAGACGCTGATAAGAAGATTCAAGAAGAGCTTGAAAACGTTACGCGCGAGCGCGATGACTTCCGTGCAAGCAGCGAAAACTTGGGTCGTGAGCTAGAAGAGGTTCGCCAGCAGCTTGTTGTAACTCAACAAGAAAATGCTAAGGTTCAAGATCTTAACAAGCAGCTCGAAGAATCGCATAAGCGAGAAGAACAGCTTCGCGAACAAGTTTCTAAGATGGAACCAAGCACAGAAACTGGTAGCTTGCAAAAGATTGCAGGCGCGGGTGCGGAAGCTCAGGGCTCGGAGCCAGAGCGTGCTACTGCTATGTTGACTCTTGCAATGCAATTGCACGATCAATACGTAGACAAGGGCAAGGCAAAGGCTCAGCAGATTGTTGAAGAAAGCCAGGCACGCTATAACGAGATAATTGCCAAGGCAGACGAATATTCTGGTCGCACACACAGCGAGGCTGACGAATACAATAAGCAAACTCGCGGGGATGCGGATGATTATTCGGTTCGTACTCGCGGAGATGCCGATGCTTATGCGGCTCGCGCTCACAACGAGGCAGACGCTTACTCGGGCAAGGTTCGTCAAGCTGCGGATGACTACTCCAAGCAAACTCACGATCAAGCTGATCAATACGAAGCAGAAGTTCAGCACAGAGCTGCGGATTACGATTCAACTACTCGCACTTCTGCAGACGCATATGCTCGCCAAGTACGTGAGAATCTTGAGAAGCAAACTAAGGTTATTGAAGGAAACATTCAAAGCCTTAAGCAGTTTGAAACTGAGTATCGTACTCGCTTGACCGACTTCTTGGGTCAGCTTGTTGCTCAAGTTTCCGACGAAAACACGTATACATCTATGGAAAATCAAGATAAGCAGGATAAGTAGTATTTACTAGTATTTAGTAGTATTTACTAAATCCCTTTAGATTGGAAAATACATTGACGCATAGTTATGTGCGTGTAGAACGGCTGCGTAATCGCGCAGCCGTTTTTGCACTGATTGCTTTTATTGGCGTGGTTCTAGACCGCATAACCAAAGTTTGGGCATTAGCAGCGCTTAGTGGCGGAAAAAACATTGATATTTTTCCACACTTGCTCTCTTTTACTCTTGTTAGGAATCCTGGAGCATCTTTTGGCTTAGGATCTTCTTTTACTTGGGTTATTAGCGTGTTAGCGTGCGCTGCGTGCGCTGCTATGATTGCGGTTATTAAGCACACAAAATCCTTATATTGGACTATTGCGCTTGCTTTAGCTTTTGCTGGAGCTTTTGGAAATCTTATTGATAGAGCGCAATATGCTCAAGGATTTTTGAACGGAAAAGTCGTAGATTTTATAAACTACGGATGGTCCGTTGGAAATGTGGCAGATATTGAGCTTATGTTTGCAGGAATCGCAGTTATATGCCTTATTTTGATTGGGATTCCTCTTATAGAGCGCGCTGATGAGTGATATTCGTTTTACAGTTACGAGTCAATTTGCCGGATGCAGATTCGACGTGTGCTTGTCGAAGCTTATGGGAATATCGCGTGCAAACGCAATATCGCTAATCGATAGTGGCAAAGCAAAAATCCTAAATAGGAAGTCGCAGAAATCGTCTATTTTGCAAGAATCAGATGTGATTGTTGTAAATCAAGAAGACGATTGTGATTGTGCTTGCAATTGTGCTACTGCTCGCGATTCTTCCAGTAATCTTCAAAGCCAGCCTGATATATGCGATTTAGAAATCGTATACAACGATGACGATGTTGTAGTAATAAACAAGCCTGTTGCAATGGCGTCTCACGCAGCAAAAGGGTGGAACGGGCCTACTGTTCCAGAAAGCCTAGAAGCTGCTGGAATTAAAATAAACACAACGCTTTGCGACGAATCACGCAAAGGAATCGTAAGCAGGTTAGACGTTGGAACAAGCGGCCTTATGCTCGTTTGCAAAACGGATTTTGCTTACGAAAAGATGAAGCAGCAATTTGCTAGTCATAGTGTTTCAAAAACTTATACGGCATTAGTGCAAGGAAATTTGGAGCAAAACAAAGCAACTATTGAAGCTCCGATTGGAAGGTCGAAAGTATCTGACTTTAGGTTTACTGTAACCAAAAATGGCAAGCCAGCTGTAACACATTGGGATGTTTTGGAGCGCTTTGGAATTGCAACTTTAGTTAGCGTAAATCTAGAGACGGGTAGAACTCACCAAATACGCGTGCATTTTTCTTCGATTGGCCATCCGTTAGTGGCAGATAAAATGTATGGAGCAAACCCAAAACTCGCGGAAAAACTAGAGTTACAGCGCCAATGGCTTCACTCAACTAAGCTAGAATTTAAGCATCCTAGAACAGGAAAATTAGTTAAGCTTGAATCGGAGTATCCGCTAGATTTGCAACACGCTTTACAAGCCGTGCGGCAACTATAAAAGCGAGCATATTTAGCAAAGCAGGTCATATTGCATCTATAAAATGGCAAGCATGACTAGGCCAGAAACAAACTTTGTACATTTGCATAATCACACGCATTATTCGCTTTTGGATGGTGCTTCAAAGATACCAGACCTAGTTGCGAGTGCAAAAGAATTGGGTATGCCAGCTATTGCTATTACAGACCACGGCAATATGCATGGAGCATACGAGATGTGGAGTACGGCTGTAAAAGCTGGGATTAAGCCGATTATTGGAATCGAAGCTTATGTGACTCCAGAAACAGCCAGACAAGACAAAAGCCGAGTTCATTGGGGAACGGAAGCGCAAAGAAGCGACGATGTTTCTGGCGGTGGTTTGATTACTCACATGACAATGTGGGCCGAAAATGATGAAGGCTTAACAAATCTACTTAAAGCATCGTCTATAGCCAATCTGGAAGGTCGCGTTATGCGATATCCTCGAATGGATAAAGACGTGCTTTCAAGGTATTCTAAAGGCGTTATAGCGTCTTCTGGATGCCCATCTGGAATTATTCAAACGCGTCTTCGTTTGGGCCAATTTAATGAGGCTTTACGCGCTGCAGGTGAGTTCCAAGATATTTTTGGTCGAGATAATTTCTTTATTGAGCTTATGAATCACGGGCTTTCTATTGAAACACGTGTTACAAAAGATTTGCTCGAGATTGCTAAGAAGCTGAATGCTCCACTTCTTGCTACAAACGATTTGCACTATGTGCACGAAGAAGATCGCGAAGCACAAGATGCAATGCTTTGTATTAATTCTGGATCTCGCTTAGATGATCCAGATCGTTTTAAGTTTGACGGTTCTGGCTATTATTTGAAGTCTGCTGAGCAAATGCGTGAGCTTTTTAAGGAGTTTCCAGAAGCTTGCGATAATACTCTTGAGATTGCTCGCAGATGCAATGTTATGTTTGATGATGGCGAAGATGGCGCTTTTATGCCGCAATTTGACTGCCCTAAAGGTTGGGATGAGACTTCGCTATTTCTTAAAAAAGTCGAAGAAGGATTAGAGCGCAGATATAACAATAACGTTCCTATTGAAGTCTTAAAGCAAGCAGACTACGAGTGCGGCGTTATATGCCAAATGCAATTTTGTGGCTACTTTTTAGTTGTTGCAGACTATATTAATTGGGCAAAAGAGCATGGCGTTATGGTTGGACCTGGCCGAGGAAGTGCAGCAGGCGCAATGGTTGCGTATGCAATGGGCATTACAGAGCTAGACCCAATGAAGCATGGCTTGATTTTTGAACGATTCTTAAACCCAGAGCGCGTGTCTTTGCCAGATATTGACGTTGACTTTGACCCAGAAGGTAGAGCCAAAGTTTTGGAATATGTTGGCGAAAAATATGGAAAAGACAAAGTAGCACAATGCGTGATTTATGGCACAATTAAAACAAAACAAGCTCTTAAAGATTCTGCTCGAATAATGGGCTATGAGTTTTCTGTTGGAGAAAAAATTACAAAGATTTTGCCGCCTCCAAAAAACGGCAAAGATATGAGTTTCCACGATATTTTTGACGAAAAGTCAAAGCGTTATGCGGAAGCTCGCGAGTTTCGCGAGATGTATGATAGCGACCCAGATACAAAGCGAATTACAGAAGAAGCAAAGGGTATTGAAGGCTTGATTCGCCAAACGGGTGTACATGCTTGTGCAACGATTATGGGTTCGGAGCCTATTACAGATACATCTCCTCTGTTGGAGCGTACTGATGGCACGATTACAACAACCTTTGAGTATCACACTTGCGAAACGCTTGGCTTAGTTAAGATGGATTTTTTGGGTCTTTCCAACTTAACAGTTATTAGAGATACTCTTAAAAACGTTGAAAATAATGGAAAAGAGCCTATTGACTATACTAAAATTCCGCTTGACGATAAAGAAACATATCAGCTTCTTGCAAGAGGAGATACTTTAGGCGTTTTCCAGCTTGATTCCGACGGTATGCGTGCGCTTCTTCGCACTCTAAAACCAGATAACTTTAACGATATTTCTGCTTTGATTGCGCTTTACAGACCAGGTCCTATGGATATGGATTCGCACACCAATTATGCTAAGCGTAAGAACGGTTTGCAAGATATTACGCCTATTCACCCAGAGGTTGCGGAGCCACTAAAAGATGTTCTTGGCGAAACTTATGGTTTGATTGTGTACCAAGAGCAGGTGCAGTCGGCTGCTCGTATTTTAGCTGGATACAGCCTTGGCAAGGCAGATGTTTTGCGTAGAGCTATGGGTAAAAAGAAGCCAGAAGTGCTAGCTAAAGAGAAAATACCGTTCTTTAAAGGCATGAAGGAACATGGTTATTCAGAAGAAGCTGCTCAAGCTGTTTGGGATGTTTTGGTTCCATTCTCGGGTTACGCGTTTAATAAGGCTCACTCGGCTGCATACGGTTTGATTTCTTATTGGACTGCTTACTTAAAAACGCATTATCCTGTGGAATTTATGGCTGCATTGCTTCAAAACGAGCGCACTAATAAAGATAAGACAGCACTCTACTTAGGCGAAGCAAGGCGCATGGGTATTCGCGTTTTGCAACCAGATATTAATGAGTCGGTTCTCGAATATTCTGCAGTTGGAGATGTTGTACGCTTTGGTCTTGGAGCTGTACGAAACGTTGGAGATAAAGCAGTTAACGATATTATTAGCGAGAGGGAAAGCGAGCGCGGAAAATTCGTTGATTTTAAGGATTTTGTAAATCGCGTATCGTTTGAATCTCTGAATCGCAGACTTGTTGAATCGCTTATTAAATCTGGTGCTTTTGACTCAATTAGCACTTGTAGGCGAGCACTTTTTGAAGTTTATAATCCACTGATTGACTCAGTTATTTCTATTAAGCGAAAGCAGGCAGGTGGCCAATTTGACCTTTTTGCCGATTTGGATGATTCAAGTAACGAGCTTGGAGACGCACAAATCAATATTCCAGATGTTGAAGAGTGGGATAAAAAAACGAAGCTAAACTTTGAGCGAGAAATGCTTGGACTTTATGTTTCGGATCACCCTTTGAGTGGACTTTCTGCTGTTTTGGCTGGTCTTAGAGAAATGTCGATTGCGCAGCTTCTAAACCGTGCTAGAACTATGAGCGAAAATCAACAAGTAACTCTTGCAGGACTTGTTACTAGCGTAGATAGGCGAGTGTCTAAAAAAGGTAATGCTTGGGCGATTGTAACTATTGAAGACATGGAAAGCTCAATACAATGCATGTTCTTTGGCAAAGTTTACGAGTCTTCTGCTGCAGAACTTGCGATTGATCAAGTTGTGCGAATTAGGGGCCAGGTAGAAGTTCGAGACGAAACTGTTTCTTTAAGAGCTACGGATTTTGAAGTTCCAAGCTTAGAGGCAGAAGACGCTCAACCTGTAACTATTGTTTTGCCTTTGCAAGCGCTAGAAAAGTCTCGTATAAAAGAGCTTGAAAACATTGTTACAAGGCATCCTGGTTGTTGCGAAGTAAATCTTGCTTTGATTGACTCTAAGGGGTGCGCAAAAGTCTTATCTTTTGGAGATAGATTTAGAGTCAAGCGAGATACGTCACTTTTTGCAGAGCTAAAAATATTGTTTGGTCCAGCTTGCTTACCAAGTGCTTAAAATAAGCGCCTAAAATAAGCGCCTAAAATAAAGCTAATCGCGTAGAATATTCTTAGAGTGATTTAGAGTGATTTTAAGCGTTTTAAGAAGTGATCAAGATAAGTAAAGCAAGTAAAGATAAGTAAAAACAAGGTTTTGTGATTTAGAAGGTGGAAAAATATGTGTAAAGATAACGACGATTTGAATAAAAACAATAACGTTAGCGATAATAATAATGGCGTTAATGGCAATAATGGCGTTGGTTCTAATGATTCTAACGATGTTCGTACTTCTTTTACCGATAAAGAACTTGAAGACGCATTGCTTGGTTTTGAAAAAGAGTTTAGCGAAGAGCAAAATCGTGATTCAATCGATGATGCTGTAAAAAAGATTGAGCAAGCAGATTTTGAAGAAGATTTGCAAGGTCTGCTTGGAAAAAAGGCAAAGTGCGCGCTGTTCTTAACAGCTATAGAGCCAGGGGAGCTTCTTGCATGTTTTTGCAAAATGGCTGGAGTTAATGCGGATTGTTTTAACGACGAAAATGGGGGAGTGGCAGTTTTACGCGATTTAGACGAAGACAATCCAGAAAAATCAGTTAAAAAATTTACCGACTATTTTCGCGGAATGCCTGCTATTTTAATGGTGAATCGTGCTAATAAAATCGATGCAAAAATCTACGAATATAAGCAAGGTGTTTTAGATGCTGTTCCACCTATGATTCTTGCAATGTCTGCTAGATGCGTTGAAGATCTTATGATTTGCTACTCAAGTGTTAAAGATCTTAAAGAATCTGGGATTGAAGTTACAAGTACAGATGATTTAAGCGATGATCAAGCAAAAGAGATTTTTTATAAATATGGCAAAAAGATGTAGTCTATGTTAAATAGATTGCTACTAGATTGTTACATTAAAAATAAGTAAATTCATGCTCATAAAGCTAAATAAAAGCGAAAAGTAAGAGATAATATAATAATTAGTCTCTTAAATATTAGTTAAAGAGTATGAGAGAAAAACATATAGTTACACACTTAAATTGATTGGACTGTAGATATGGATAGACAGCAAGAATTCGCTTTGCGTACAGTTGAAGAGCGTGACGTTCGTTTTATTCGACTATGGTTCACGGATGTTCTTGGAACGCTTAAATCGGTTGCTATTGCTCCAGCAGAGCTTGAAGCTGCGTTTGAAGAGGGTATTGGCTTTGACGGTTCTGCGATTGAAGGCATGACTCGTGTTTTAGAAGACGATATGATTGTTAAGCCAGATCCTTCGACTTTCCAACTTTTGCCATGGCATGGCGGTCCAGAAGGTACGGCACGCATGTTTTGCGATGTTTTAACGCCAGATGGTGAGCCGTCTCTTGGAGACCCTCGTCACGTTCTTAAAACTGCGCTCGCAAAAGCTAAAGAAAAGGGCTTTACTTTTTACGTTCATCCAGAAATTGAGTTTTACTTATTTGAAGCGCAAGACGATTGGTCTAAAGCACCTGTTCCTATTGATGAAGGTGGGTATTTTGACCACGTTCCAAGAAGTTCGGCAATGGACTTTCGTCGTAGTGCCGTGAGCATGCTTGAACAGATGGGTATTTCTGTTGAGTATTCTCACCACGAAGGCGGCCCTGGTCAAAACGAGATTGACTTAAGATATGCAGATGCTCTTACTACTGCAGATAACATTATGACTTTCCGCACTGTTGTTAAGGAGATTTCTCTTGAGCGCGGAATGTATGCCAGCTTTATGCCTAAGCCGCTTACAGATCAGCCTGGTTCTGGTATGCACACGCATCTAAGCCTGTTTGAAGGAGATTCCAACGCTTTCTACGAGGCTGGTCAAGAGTTTAATATGTCTCTTATTGCGCGCCAATTTGCGGCTGGTATTTTGCATCATGCTGCAGAAATTTGCGCTGTTACAGATCAATACGTTAACTCTTATAAGCGCTTGTGGGGTGGAGCGGAAGCTCCTAGCTATGTTTGCTGGGGTCATAGCAACCGTTCCGCGCTTTTGCGTGTGCCTCAATATAAACCAGGCAAAGGCAATTCTTGCCGTATGGAGTTTCGCGCGCTTGACCCTGTTGCGAATCCATATCTTGCATACTCTGTTTTGTTGGCTGCTGGCTTAGATGGCATTGAAAAGCAAATGACTTTGTGCGATCCTACTAGCGACGACGTTTGGGAGCTTACGGATGCTGAGCGTCAAGCTATGGGCATTCAGCCTCTTCCTGAGTCTTTGGATGAAGCTTTGAAGATTATGGAGAAGTCTGATTTTGTAGCTAGCGTATTAGGTGAGCATGCGTTTGAATACTTCTTGCGCAATAAGCATAAAGAGTGGGAAGAGTATCGTCGACAAGTAACGCCTTACGAACTCGAGAAATACTTGCCTAGACTGTAGGTTTTTGCGTTTAGTTTGTGTTGACTATTAGATTGCGCGATGTGCCGTGGTGCGTGTCGCGCGTTTTATTTTTAGGTTTTTCTTTGATTATTTTTTAACATTTTTCACAAAATTTTTTAGATTGTTATATTTGAATGTTTGTGTTTGAATGTTAGTTTTTAAGTATAATCTAAACGTTTGTTTATTTAATTTAACTTTTGCTTGCGATTGGAACATTTTATAACAAAAATCGCAAACTATTGCACAATAGAGAAACAATTATATGTCTAAAATTATCTAATTGTAATGTTGATTTTCAAAATTATGTGGATAGAATTTTTGCTTGGTTGCATTTGAATAATTTTGAAAATATTCGTGCAATCCATGATTTACAACGACTGTAAAATCATGCCAAATACACAAAGGGAGGTAACTCAAGTGAAGAAGCTGATTCTTGATCTTGATACTGGTGTTGACGATACTCTCGCTATATCTTATGCTCTTGGAAGCCCTGAAATGGAGCTTATTGGCATAACTGGTACGTATGGCAACGTTTTAATGGAGCAAGGTGTTCGTAACGCGCTTGCAATCACAGACTTACTTGGGCATCCAGAAGTAAAAGTTTATAAGGGACTTTCGCACGCAAGCACAAAAGATTCGTTTGAAGTTCTTCCAATATCTGCATTTATTCACGGAGATAACGGAATTGGCGATGTTGAGATTCCAGATTCTCCTCGCAAAGCAGAAGATGAATCCGCTGTTGATTTCATTATTGATTCTGTAAAGAAATATGGCAAGGATTTGGTGTATGTTCCAACAGGACCAATGACAAATATTGCTGCTGCATTGAAGAAGGCTCCAGAAATCAAAGATGAGATTGGCAAGATTGTTCTTATGGGCGGCGCGCTTACTATTCATGGAAACGTAAACGCTTGGACTGAGGCGAATATATCTCAAGACCCAGATGCTGCAGATGTACTCTTCCGCTCTGGTGCTCCAGTAACAATGGTTGGCTTGGATGTTACATTACAGACTTTGCTTACTTACAAGGAGACAAAGCAGTGGCGTGACCTTGGCACAAAGGCTGGCAAGTTCCTTGCAGATATGACCGATTTTTACATTAAGGCATATGAGACTACGGCTCCGCACCTTGGCGGATGCGGCTTGCATGATCCTTTGGCAGTGGCTGTAGCTGTGGATCCAACGCTTGTTACAACGCTTCCAATCAATATGCAAGTGGATGTTGAAGGTCCAACTCGTGGACGCACAATTGGAGACGTTACGCGCTTGAATGATCCTGTTAAAACAATGCAAGTTGCTGTTGGCGTTGATGTTCCACGATTCTTGAACGAGTTTATGACGCGTATTTTTGGCTTGGCTAAAATCGCTGGCTGAGTGTGGATTTCATGCGTTTTTAATTCCGTTTTAACTACGCTTTTTGTTGTTCGACACGCCGTAAATCGCAACATTTTCGCAATATACGACGTGCCTTATTTACCAATGTAGAAACTAAAAATATTAATTGATTGGATTATTATGACTGAGATTGCAAAATCTAGCGCGGTAGACCCATACGAGGATCCAAAAACCCGCGACAAAGTGGCGATTTACTCGCTAATTTTACTTCTTATAACCTTTATTCTTGGAACATTGTGTTTGCAGGGATTTAATCTGGTATTCGATCAGATTGGTAAAGCTGTTGGTGCTCCTAATCAAGCTTCGCTTATTACGAGTTTGCCAATTATTGTTTTAGGCATTGTGTGCTTTATTTACGGCTCTTTGGGTGACTTTGTGTCGCTTCGTAGACTCATAACAATCGGACTTGTAACACTGTTTGTTGGATCCTTGTTCGGTTTTATTGCAAACTTCTTCTTCACTCCAAACTTGTGGACTGTTATTATTGCGCGTATTTTACAAACAGCTGGCGAGCAAGTAGCAGGTTCTTCATTCCTTGTTATTGCAACTAAGTATTTGCGCAACGATCTTAAGGTAATTTTCTTTGGACTCTTTACTGCAGCCTATCAGCTTTCTGCTTCTATTGGCGTATTTGCTGCTGGTCTTTTAAGCTCTATCGCTTGGCAATATTTGTTCCTTATTCCTGCAGTAACCATTCTATTCCTGCCAGTACTTGTTAAATGCTTACCAACTAAGAACGGTATTGGTGGAAAGATTGATAAACTCGGCTTTACAGTGTTTGGTATTGCTGTTGCATTGCTGACTTTGTTCTTCTCTTACAAAGCTTGGGGATTGCTACTTGGATCCATCGTGCTGTTTGTTGTGTTTGCTGGTTATATTATGAAGGCAAAGAACCCGTTTGTAACTCCTGCATTCTTTAAGAATAAGCGTTGGCTTTCGGGCATTATTTTGATCTTCATCTTCTACTTTACAAACTACTGCATGCCTCCAATTTACAATGTTATTGGTGGAGCTTTGTATCATATGAGCACTGAGGCAGTTTCTTCCTACCTTGTATGGGCATTTGTTGTAGCAGCAGTGTTTGGAACATGCTCTGGAGCAATTATCGGTTTCATTGGACGTAAAGCTGGCATTATTACAGCTGCTGTTCTCATGATTCTTGGATGGGTCGGAGCTGCTGTATTCATCAATTGCGGATTCCTTGTTCTAACTTTGTGCGCATGCGTTTACTACGCTGGTTGCGGACTTATGTATTCGCCAATCGTTTCAACGGTTCTTAGCGCATTGCCTGTTGAAGAATCGGGTCGTGGATGCGGTATGAACGATTTAGTTATGAATGTTACTGCATCAATCGGTATTTCCATTTTCAGCGGTTTCTTTGGCGGAAACTTGCTAAAAGGATTCTCTTTTGCTGGAATCCAAGGCTTAGGTGCAGGTTATTCTAACTTGCTTATGATGGGCGCTATTGTAGCCTTTATTGGCTTAGTAGTTTACATTGCTCGTAGCCTTATGGTTAAAGAGTAATTATTATTTACTCAATATGTTAGTGGTCACTATCTTGCAGTCATCTTTGGCTGCGTGGATAGTGACCACTTTTTTGTATTCTTATGCCGCGCATTTTTAAACTAACATAGTTTTTACGCTAACATAGTTTTTTCATGCGCTGAATACTAATCGGGTATGCTGTTCCAAGCTCTTGCGCCCAAAGAGAAACGTAGAATTCTTCGCACATCCACTTTAGTTTTTGTGCTTTTTCTTGAGCCTCATCTCTATTAGGTCCTGCAGGCAAGCTTTCTGCTCTCTTTTGAGCTTCTAACACAATCTTATGAGCTTCATCTGCCTGCCAAGCCCATTGAACATCTCGATTTTTGTCTAACTTAGCTTTGCTAAGTCGAATCAAATCCGCATGCAAGTAGCGCTCTATTGAAGTAAGTGCGCTAGAATCTGCTTTTGCAATAAATCCAGGAAAAACAAGCGAAGATGCGTGTTCTTTAATCGATTGAAGAACACTAAGCATTGGCAAGTCGGCTTTGCCGCTAACAGCAGACTCGACTTTAGCAAATCGCTCCAAAATAGCAATAACACTGTGCGCAACACTATAAACCGTGTCTTCGTAAACTTCGGCAATATTTCCAACGGCTTCTTTAAGCTCAACATCGTTAGTAATTTTTTGCGTATTTGGTATAAGTCGCTTAATAGCTGCCATTTGCAAATCTTGAGCCAAATCTTTAGAAGACTTATAAGGTGCAGAAGCAAGTAGCAAAGCCTCGCTTCCGAGCCATCTAGATGTAATGCGCTTATCGTCTAAAATAAGCATGTTAAGCGCGCCTTGCCAAACCATTTGAGATCTAGAAAGATTAGTTGCACCAGACTTGTGTAATAAATCTGCTCGCTCAACAACATTTCCGGCCTCTGCTGCTTTAATTGCCTTGCTGTTAACAACATTTAACGCACACTCTTGAGCTGATTTTGCAAAGCGATTCTGAAGGCTTATTAGCGACTTGTCTGTTCCTAAAACAGTAGGCTTAATACGCTTGTTGTTTCGATTATGCGAGTTGTTTTGATTAGGTTTGTTTGGATTAGATTTCTTTTGCTCAACGCTAAAAGTTACGCGCAAATAAGGAGATAGCCGTTGCAACTGTTCATCGCTTAAAACTTCTGGGTGGATTTGCGCTCCAACAACACTAATCGCAGCTTTAGTAAAGACTTCGCTAAAATCTTGCCAAATAAAATCTTCTTGTGGATTCTCGTTTATTCCTGGAAGATAATCGTAGTTTTCGTCAATCCACTCGCGGATTTTACGAGCAGTATCTGGAGCTGGCACGAATTGCACGCGCAAAGTCTTAGGAAGAGACTTAATCATGCCAATAATTAGCTCATCTAATAAGCCTGGCACATTCCAAGTAAACTCTTGAGGCTTAAGTCGCAAAAGCGCATGAAGTGGAACGTGCACAGTTACGCCATCTAAAGGATTATGCGGATCGTAAATGTAGCTTAAGCGCAAATTAATTTTCTGGCCGTCTGTTCCAATCGTATGCCAAGTATCGGGGTAGTCTGCTAAATCAGTGTCATTCGCGTATTGCAAGCGCTCAACACAATCTGGGTTAAAATCAAGAAAATGCGGATCTTGAAGTCTGTAATTTTTCCACCATTTAGCCAAATCTGCAATAGTCGTAGCTTCTTGAGGAAGTTTATTATCGTAAAAAGTAAACAAATCCTCGTCGTTTACAGTTTCGCTTGCCTGCCTAGTGCGATTTGTTTGATTATCGGCATCGTTCAAAACGTTAATATTTGAGGAGATAAAATCGTTAAATGGAAAACGCTGCTGAACATTTCCTTCGACTAAGCCTTGACGAATCATTAACATTCGAGATTCGTAAGGGTTGATTTTAGACCATTGAACAGTGCGATTTTGCACAATAGGCAAGCCGTACAAAAGCACTTTCGATTGAGCAATTGCCGCACCTTTGCTTGCGCTCCAATGAGCATCTAAATATGTTACGCGAGTAAGATTCTTAGCTAAAGATTCCGCCCAAGCAGGGTCGATTTGCGCGCAATACCTTGCCCAAAGTCTAGAAGTTTCAACCAATTCCGTACACATAATCCAAGAAGGAGTTGCTTTAGAAACAGATGAAGATGGGAAGATTGAAAATCTTGTGCTTCTAGCGCCTTGATAATCGTTTTTTGCCATTTTTTGAGCGCGCTTAATTGCGCGAATTTTGGCTGTTCCTCGAAGTCCTGCAAAATCCGAAGCCTTAGGCTCGCGAATAACTTGCATGCCAATCATAGAAAGCAAGCCAGAAAGCATAGAAGAGTGGATTCCTTGATAATCCCAAGTGCAGCAAAGACTGTGAGCCGCCTGCTGATTGTTTGGCAATTGGCGGATTTGCAAAGGCGCGCGTTTAATTGGCAGAGCTTCGCCAACATTATAATGGAGTTCTTTGCATAAATCTTTAAGCTGATTAACTAAATCTTTCCACTGTTTTAGGCGTAAAAAGTGGAAAAATTCCTCTTTGCAAAGTCGCCTTAGTGCGTTGTTGCTGATTTCGCCATCTGCCTGGAATATGCGATCCCAAATATTCAATGCTGTTAAAAAGTCACTTAACTCATCGGCGTAACGATTGTGTAATCTATCTGCTTCGTCGCGCTTGTCCTCTGGGCGCTCGCGCGGATCTTGCAAACTCAAAAATGCAACAATCACAAGAATCGCAGCTAAAGTATTAGGCGTAGTGTTGCGCGCAGCTTCAATAATCATGCGGCCTAAACGAATGTCAATTGGAATATGACTAAGCTCGCGGCCGATGCGAGTCAAACTTATAACACCAGATTTTCTGCTTATTGCGCCAAGCTCACTAAGCTCGTTAAAACCATCGCTCACAGCCTTAATATCTGGAGGATCAATAAATCCAAAATTCGTTATATCTTCGCCAGTTTTAGCAACTCCAACAGAAAGCATGTGCAAAACAACAGCACCAAGTGAAGTGCGCAAAATCTCGGGATCGGTAAAGCGTGGGCGAGTATCGTAATCTTCCCTAGAGTACAAGCGAATAGCAATTCCATCTGCAATTCGCCCACAACGGCCAGAGCGCTGATCCGCGCTTGCTTGAGAAATAGGTTCTATAGGAAGACGCTGAACTTTAGCAGACTTAGAATAGCGCGAAATTCTAGCAAAACCAGGGTCTACAACGTAGCGAATATCAGGCACTGTAAGAGAAGTTTCTGCAACATTAGTGGCGATTACAATACGCTGATGAGTGTGATGCTCAAAAACGCGATGCTGGTCTTTAGAAGAAAGACGCGCAAAAAGTGGAACAATCTCAATGGCGTCACTGCGATTCATGTCGCTTGTGCGTGTACCGAAATAAGAACGCAACGATGCTTCAAACTCGCGAATATCGCGCTCGCCAGAAGCAAAAACCATAATATCTCGCGCGCCTTGAGTGTGGTTTGAATGAATCACAAGTTGAGCGCATGCGCGAGTTACAGCAGAAGCAATGTCTTCATCGCAAATATCTCCGCTTTGCGAAAAACTAGAAAGACTTTGGCTTTGCGCAACGCTTTCATCGTCCATAGCAATATCGGCAAAACCTGGAACATGCTTCATAAGCGAAGGCGCGCTTCCAAGCGGCTCGTAAAGTACGCGCACGGGGTATGTTCGCCCGGAAACCTCTATAACAGGAACTTTAATGTGTAAAGCTTGCTCAAAATGGTCTTTGAACTTTGCAGAATCGATTGTTGCAGAAGTAATAATAAGCTTTAAGTCTTTGCGCTTTGGCAAAAGAGTTGTTAAATATCCAAGCAAAAAATCAATGTTTAGGCTGCGCTCGTGAGCTTCGTCAATAATAATCGTGTCGTAGCGCGTAAGAAGTGGATCGCGCTGAATTTGAGCAAGTAGAATACCGTCTGTAACTATGCGAAGCTTTGTTTTAGATGAGCTTTCGTCGTTAAAACGCACTTGGTAGCCGATTTCTTCGCCAAGCTTAACACCCATTTCGCTTGCGATTCGCTCGGCAACTGTGCGCGCAGCAAGCCTGCGAGGTTGCGTGTGAACAATTTGCTTTCCGCGACCGCCTCTGCCAAGTTCCAAAGCCATTTTTGGGATTTGAGTGGTTTTGCCAGAACCAGTTTGACCAGATACGATTATAATCTGCGACTCTTTAATAGCTTCAATAATCTGATCGTGTGCAGAACAAATCGGCAGTTCACTAGGATAGTCAAAGTTCATATTCAATCCTGTTAAATCTTGCTAAATCCTATTTTCTTAAGACTTCTATAATCCTGTATCCCTTAGAACTTGCGTATTTTTCAACGCTAAAATCTTCACCAAGATTTTTAGAAAGCCAAGGGATTAAGGAGTCGGAACCAAGATTTTTTTGAACAACCAAATAAGCAGCTCCACCAACTTTTAATCGAGGAAGCCATGTTAGCAAAATATTGTGCAAAACGTCTTTTCCAACGCGGATTGGAGGATTTGACCAAATAAGATCAATGTTTTTTTGTGCGTCCTCGCTTTGTGTATTTTCATGTAGCGCATTTTCTTTTAGTTCTTTTAGCGCATCTTCTACAAGATAAGTGTGAATGTTATTTAATCCAGCATTTTTTGCATTAATATTAGTAAGTTCTAGAGCGCGCTCGTTAACATCTACTGCGTAAATTTGCGCATTAGGGGATTCAAAACCTAAAGCCAAACTAATAGCGCCCCATCCGCAACCGATATCGAAAAATCGCCCATTTTCTGGGGGTTGTGGAGCGTGCTTAAGAAGAACTGCAGTTCCTAAATCAAGTTTAGAAGAGCTAAAAACTCCGTTAGAAACTTGCACGCTAACTTTGTGACCGCGCAAATCAACTTGCAAAGTCCGTCTTAAGTCTAAAGAATTTGGATTAGCGGAAAAATACTGTTCGCCGCTAGTTTTAGATTCTTTAGTATTCTTGTTTGTTTTAGTAGCATTAATGCTGCTCGTCTTTTTAGTTTTATTAAAAGTGTTAATAGCCATTTTAGTGTTGCGTTAAAAATTATGTCTTCTAGATTCACAATAATAAAACAAACGTTGTAAATCGTGTATTAACAAGGGATTTAGCGTTAGTAGTTAAAGCAAAATAGCAAAGGGCATAGTTTTGGTAGATACTTTAGCAAACAGCGATTTGGCAAGTGGTGATAATAATATGCCTGAGTATAAAAATGAGCATAAAGACGTTCTTTCAGGTCATAGTGAAGTTCTGCTAGACAATGCAAACGCTGGATCAAGCCTAGAAAGCAACGATGAAGCTTGGCAAGAGCGCGAATCAAGAAACGCCTTAAAACGAGTTGCTGGCCTTGGAGAATTACAAGACGTAACCGAAGTAGAATACAGAAAACTAAGGCTGGAACGCGTTGTTTTAGTAGGCGTGTGGTCTAGCGCTCGCGGAACTTTAAGCCAAGCAGAAGAGTCTCTTAGAGAGTTGGCCGCTCTTGCTAAAACCGCTGGAGCAGTAGTGTGTGACGGCATGTTGCAACAAAGATATAGGCCAGATGCAGCAACGTATGTTGGTTCCGGAAAAGCGCGTGAACTTGCGGCGGTTGTGGCGCAAAATGATGCGGATACGATTGTTGTAGACGACGATCTTCCACCAAGTCAGAGAAGAGCTTTGGAAGATGCCACTAAAGTCAAGGTTGTAGACAGAACGGCTGTTATTTTAGACATTTTCGCTCAACATGCAACAAGCAGGGAGGGAAAGGCACAAGTCGAGCTTGCTCAGCTTCAATACATGCTTCCGCGACTTAGAGGTTGGGGTGCTGCTCTTTCTAGGCAGGCTGGCGGTCGCGCTGCAGGAGACGCAGGAATAGGCTCTAGAGGCCCTGGCGAAACAAAAATCGAGATGGATAGGCGCGCAATTAGGAATCGAATTTCAAAATTGCGTCACGACATTGCGTTAATGGCACCGACTCGCGAGACAAAGCGTGGATCTAGGCGTCGTCAAGATATTCCAACTGTTGCAGTAGTAGGGTATACAAATGCTGGAAAATCTTCGATTATAAATAGGCTTACTGGCTCTAAGGAGCTTGTAGAAAATGCGCTTTTTGCTACTTTGGATACTGCTGTTCGAAAGTCTTTAACTAAAGATGGTCGCGCTTATACGCTTGTAGACACGGTTGGTTTTGTGCGAAGGCTGCCAACTCAGCTAGTAGAAGCGTTTAAGTCCACTTTGGAAGAAGTTGGCCAAGCAGACGTTATTTTGCACGTTGTTGACGGTTCTCACCCAGACCCTGTTTCTCAAATTGAGGCAGTTAACGAGGTTTTAGCTCAAATTGACGGTGTGGAAGATATTGCGCAAATTATTGCGTTTAATAAGTCGGATGTTATGCAAGAGCCAATGCGTTTGCGCTTGCAATCGTTGTACCCTGATTCTTTAATTGTGTCTGCTGCAAGTGGAACAAATATTGACCGTTTAAGAACGCGCATAGAAAATTTGTTACCTTCACCACATGTTCATGTTAAAGTTAGGCTTCCTTATAGTGATTATTCTGGATCTTTGCTATCTAAAGTTAGGGAAAATGGCATTGTAAAATCAGTGGAATATAAGGATTCTGGCATAGAATTAGATGCTTTTGTTGGAGATTCTTTGGCTGCAAAACTTATGCAAATTGCGTTTTAAGCAAAACTCCTTAGGTGTGATTAAAGTAAAAACTGTTCATGCATATATCTCTATTATTAGAGCAGCCCTTATATTTTGAGTTATTTATTAGCTAGAGGGTTGATTCGGTTTGTGGAAAAGGGGTTTTCTAATGGTGAATTCTCAGGTTAAGCCAACAAAGCTTGCGATTATTGGTGCTGGCGCAGTAGGTTCTACGCTTGCGTTTGCTGCTGCTCAGCGCGGTGTTGCTCGTGAAATTGTGCTTGAGGATATCGCTAAGGAACGTGTTGAAGCAGAAGTGCTCGATATGCAGCACGGTTCTAGCTTCTACCCAGCTGTTTCTATTGCTGGCTCCGACGATGTTGAAATTTGCCGCGATGCCGATATGGTTGTTATTACTGCTGGCGCTCGTCAAAAGCCTGGCCAGACTCGCTTGGAGCTTGCAGGTGCAACCATCAATATTATGAAGTCGATTATTCCTAATGTTGTTAAGGTTGCTCCAAACGCAATTTACATGCTTATTACAAATCCTGTTGATGTTGTTACGCATGTTTCTATGAAGCTTTCTGGTCTTCCTGCTAATCAAATGTTCGGATCTGGTACAAACCTTGATTCTGCACGTTTGCGCTTCCTTATTGCTCAGCACACTGGTGTGAACGTTAAGAACGTTCACGCTTATATTGCTGGCGAGCATGGCGATTCCGAAGTTCCTCTTTGGGCTTCTGCAACTATTGGTGGTGTTCCAATGTGCGAGTGGAATGCTCTTCCAGGTCATGAGCCATTGGATGAAGCTAAGCGCGAAGAGATTCATCAGGAAGTTAAGAACGCAGCTTACAAGATTATTAACGGTAAAGGCGCTACAAACTACGCTATTGCAATGTCTGGCGTAGATATTGTTGAGGCTGTTCTTCGCGACACCAACCGCATTTTGCCAGTTTCCTCTTTGCTTGAAGACTTCCACGGAATCTCGGACGTTTGCATGTCTGTTCCAACTTTGTTGAACCGCAACGGAGTAAATTCTCGCTTGAATACTCCAGTTTCGGATCGCGAGCTTGCTGCTTTGAAGCGTTCTGCAGAGACTCTTCGTCAAGCTGCGGCACAATTTGGATTCTAATTAGCTTTCTGCTTTATGATTTAAGCGTTTATGCTTTTATGCTTTTAGGCTTAGCTGTTCGTAAAGCGCTAATTACTAAGATTTAAGTCTTGAAAGTCGCTCCTTCAATCATTGTTTTGGGGGAGCGGCTTTTAAGTTATAAATTTGATTAAAAGGTGATTTTGAATGTTGAATCATAAAAATCTTGATACAGACTTTGCGCTAATGCGCGATTTTGAAGATTTACGGTCTCAATTTCCGATTTTAAGTCGCAAAGTACATTCAAAACCCTTGATTTACTTGGATTCTGCAGCAACTTCTCAAAAGCCGAAAGTTGTAATTAATGCCGAAAGCGAGTTTTATAAAACGATTAATGCTGGCGTGCATAGAGGAGCGCACGAGTTGGCAGCGCTTAGCACAGTTGCGTTTGAAGAAGCGCGCGCAAAGGTTGCAAAACTCGTTGGAGCTTGTAGCAAGGAAGGCAGCGAAGAGATTATTGTTACGCCTGGCGCTACAGGCGCGTTGAATCTTCTTGCCACTTCTATTGGAAACGCCACTATTAACGCTAAGCTAAATCGCTCTGGTTTTGCGGAAGATAACTTAACTTTGCGCCAGCATTTTGTGATTAATGAGGGAGATAATATTGTTGTTTCTCGCGCAGAGCATCATTCCGTTTTATTGCCATTCCAAGAGCTTGCGATTCGATCGGGTGCGGAGCTTCGATGGATTGATGTAACTGAAGATGGGCGCGTGCGCGCGGACGCGGATTATTTGAGCACTGTTATTGATGAGCGCACTAGAATCGTTGCAGTTACGCATATTAGCAACGTTACTGGCGCGATCACGGATGTTTCGCCGATTTGCAAGCGTGCGCACAAGGTTGGTGCGATTTTTGTTCTTGACGCGTGCCAGTCTGTGCCGCATATTCCAGTTGATTTTCACGCGTTAGACGTTGATTTTGCAGCGTTTAGTGCTCATAAAATGTATGGTCCTACGGGTGTTGGGTTTTTGTATGGCCGCCGCAATCTTTTGAACGCTCTTCCGCCTGCTAATTTTGGGGGGTCTATGGTGGAGCTTGCGTGGCTTAATAAGCCAGCGCAATATATGGAAGCGCCTTACCGATTTGAGGCAGGAACTCAGCCAGTTGCGCAAATGGTCGCTGCAGGAGTTGCTGCGGATTGGCTTCGCGAGTTGGGCATGAATCGAGTTGCACAGCACGAGCAGGAACTTGCTGCAGAATTGCTTAAATTGCAAGATGTTCCAGGTGTTCGCGTGCTTGGACCACTTGATTTAAGCAACCGCATTGCAACGGTTTCTTTTGAAGTTGAAGGCGTGCATCCGCATGACGTTGGCCAGTTTTTGGATGCGCAAGGAATTGCGATTCGCGTTGGGCATCATTGCGCTCAGCCGATTCATCGCCATTTTGGCGTGTACGCTTCGAATCGCGCATCTGTTGGAGTTTATAACACAATCGAAGAAGCTCGCGCGCTTGTGGAAGCTGTTTCCCATGTTCGCGCATATTTTGGTGCATAGTCGTAATATTTTAATGCAAGGAGAGAGTATGTTTGATATGGGTTTTGATGACGCTAACGGTGCAAGTAGCGGCTTGGAAAGCATGTATCAAGAAGTGATTTTAGATGCTGCTAGAAATCCGCACGGAAAAACACATTTTTTAAGCACAGAGAGCCTTTCTAAGGCAGAGATGCAGGAAGAGAAAGTTGAGGAGGTTTCGGATAAATCGCCAGCAACCGATGAGTTTAAAAACGATTCTAATATAACAATTACAAATCATCACGAAAATTGTGCTGTAGAAGCTAATAAAGGTTACGCATTTGGCGAATCTCATCAATTTAACCCAACTTGTGGAGATGAGGTTACAATGCATGTGGAACTTGCTAAAAATGCTGACAATTCAAGCAATGCGCTTATTAAAAGTATTAAGTGGGATGGCCACGGTTGCTCAATCTCGCAAGCGAGTCTTTCGATTATGGTTGATTTGGTTGAGGGGAAAACCGTTGCGGATGCCTTGCGATTGGCCGCTCTTTTCCACAAGCTTATGGAATCTAGGGGAGCGGGGTTAAAAAGCGAGCAAGACGAAGATGAGTTGGAAGATGCGATGGTTTTTCAAGGCGTTTCTAAATATCCAATGCGAATCAAGTGCGCGTTGCTTGCGTGGGAAGGCTTAAAAGACGGTATTGCAAAGGCTATTGAGGATTTATAAAATCGTATGTAGCTTTATAAAATCGCGTTGTAACACTTAAAAAAATCGCGTTGTAACACTTAAAAATAAGGAACAAGATGGCAGAAAATCAAGCAGAATCAACTCTTAGCGCAAACAATATTGGGCGCGTAACTGAGGAAGATATTCAAGAGGCTTTGCACAATGTTGTGGACCCAGAGCTTGGTATTGATGTTGTTGACTTGGGGTTAGTTTACGGGATTGAGATTGATGAGCTTGGGCGTGCAATTCTTACTATGACGCTTACAACACCTGCTTGCCCGCTTACAGATTTGATTGAAGACGAGTGTGCGAGTGCGCTGGTTGGACTTGTAGACGAATTTAGGATTGATTGGACTTGGAAGCCGCGTTGGAGTGTTGAAAATATTACGGAAGATGGGCGCGCGCAGCTTGAGGCGCTTGGCTATAATTTGAACAATTTGCCTGCTAGCTTTGGGGCTGGGGTTTCTGGCGTTGGTTCTTCTGGTTCTTCTGTAGCTCCTGGCGCTTCTGGAATTTCATCCTATGTTGGCGGAATTTCGCCAACCGAATAATTTAGGATTTTTAATGGTTTGTACAGAAGATTTTTTGCCTAATCGCAATGATTTTAAGAATAGTGACGATTGCAAGAATAGTGACGCTTATTGCGATTTATGCGCGCAAAAAATTGTTGAAAACGGCATAACAGATGTTGTTTTTGACTTGCATCTTCTTGTTGATTGGGATTCGCGGCGCACGTTGGGCTCAGATTACCCAGATTATATTGGCGAAGTTCTGTTTAGCTACGAACCAGAATGGGGTTTTGAGTTTCACGAAGCTTTGCGAGAAGCAGCGTGGAGCAGTAAGCGCGCGCTTGAATCGTTTAGCGAGCATCACGGACCTGCCGTAACATGGCTTTATCGCTTGTATTTTAAGAATTTTTCACGCGGATTTTTAGGGGAGCGAGCGCGTTTTGCCTCTTTTGCTCGCGATTTGATTGCAAAAGGTGTGCGCGTTTGGGCGCTGGGAAATGCTTCGCAAGAGTGGATTGATTGCGCGCGCGAAACTTGCCCAATACTTGGCGAGATAAATGGCGTTAGTGCATCTTGCGAGTCTCATTTGCGCAAACCGAATATTATGATTTATCGGGATTTTTTGAGCAAAAATGGTTTGAGTGCGTCTTCTACTGTTTTTGTTGAATCTGATTTGCGTAGCTTAAAAACTGCGCAAAGAGTCGATTGTGTATTTGCAAAACTATTCACACTGTAATAAAACTATTCACACTATAGTTGCCTCAACATTTGTAAATATTTATCAATAGTTATTTGAATTTGTCAATGTTTGTCAACAGTGTCAATACTTGACTTATAAACATTTGTTATTTTTTACGTTTTTCAGTCCTAAATAATCACCTATATGTAACTTTTTAGCTGTATTTACTTGCAATTGTGCTTTATTTATATAATAATAAAGCACAAAAGCAAGTTTTTTATAAGTGTTTGTTATCTATAAAATGATAATTTTTTAATAGGTTGGTATGCATCAGTGAAAGTAACAGCGAATCAAAAGAGAACGAATATTAGTTCGATTAAAGAAATAGTTAGGAAAAATAACGGTATTGTCACTGCAAAAGAAATTTCTTCTGCAGGAATTGACTCTTGGTATCTAACTAGCATGGTCAAAAATAATGATTTGGAAAGAGTTGCGCGCGGTGTGTATTTTGATAGCAATTCAAATAATTACGATGAACTTTATTTTTTCCAACTTCGCAATAAAGCTTGCATATACTCTTACCAAACTGCTTTGTATTTGCATAATCTTACAGATCGCATGCCGTTTATAAACGAAGTTACGGTATGCCAGGGTTATAACGCATGGCGTATAAAAAATGATGTTGAAGTGCATCAAATTAGGAAAGAATGGTATAAAATTGGCGTTACAAGGGTGCGCACAATTATTGGTAATTATGTGATGTCTTGTGATATGGAGCGCACTATCTGCGATTTGGTTAGAAATCGTAGGTGTCAGGATTCAGAGATATTTGGTAAGGCTTTGCGTGCGTATGTGAGGAATCCTAATAAAAACGTACATAGATTGCGCGAATATGCCAAACAATTTGGTATTCTTCGGCAAGTTGACGATATTTTGGAGATTCTCGATGAATAACAGTAGTAATAAAAGTATTGCAATTAGAGATAGTGTTACTCAGCGTTTGCGTAACAAGTCGCAAGAACTTAGCTTAGATTACAACACTTTGTTAAGTAGATATTTCTTTGATGAGTTTTTGAAGTTGCTTGCAAAAAGTGAGTATAAAAATAATTTCGTCTTGAAAGGCGGAATGCTTCTGAGCTTTGTGCTTGGAATTGATAATAGATCAACCCAAGATATTGATTTTTTGATTAATGGTTTAAAAATGGAGGATTCTTATTTATTTAATATTATTAAAAGTGTTACAGCTTATGATGAAAACCATGATGGTGTGTGGTTTGAAATCAACGATTCTATTGATTCTATTAGACCTGAAGATGAATATGGTGGATATCGTTTTCATATAATCGGTCATTTAGATAAAATTAGGTTTCCTTTTTCGGTTGATATAGCTACTGGAGATCCAATGTATCCAGAAGTTAAAGTGGGAAAATATTCTACTGTTCTTGGAGATGATATAGATTT
The DNA here is from genome assembly GCA_946997215.1 of Gardnerella vaginalis. GTDB lineage: Bacteria > Actinomycetota > Actinomycetes > Actinomycetales > Bifidobacteriaceae > Bifidobacterium > Bifidobacterium vaginale_I. The sequence continues at coordinate 45,845 of CAMPUL010000003.1, read as the reverse complement.
GCAAATGTATCCACTTGAATCAGTATTGGCTGAAAAATTGCAAACCATTCTTTCTAAGGCGGAGAGTAATACAAGAAGCAAAGACTTTTACGATATTTACGCAATTATGAATTCGCTGAATGCGTCTAATAACGGGAATTGTGGAGTTGCTATTTCGTATTTAGCCGATTGTGAGTTTGTGAATCAAATTAATGAAAGTATTGATTTTAGTGTATTAAAAATTGCTATGTCACTTACTTGCAAGCATAGAAATACGTATTTTTCAAAAGTAAAAGCATGTGAAATACTTGAATGTATCTCATGCGATAGTGCTGTAATCGATAGATGGAATAGATATGCTAAGAAGCATCAGTACGCGAAAAGTGTAAATTTTGAAGATGTTATTTCCGCTATCTCAAAACTAATAAATCTTATGCTTGATTAGGTTTTTTTAGCTTTGATTTTGTAGCTTGCTTTTGTGCTTCATATTTTCATAGATAACGCACAAAAGCAAGTTTTTTTTTATAAGCAAGTTAACTAGTGTGCGCATTCGGCCGAATCGAGTGAGTCATAGCCATACATGTGCACAGTATTCGTAATAATCATTTGCGTAAGATTTAGATTTTTTGCCGTTAAATCTTCTATAAAAGTTTTATATTTAGCAAAAGTTTCGGCAGAATACGTGCTTAATTCTCCTCGCAAATATGTTTCAAAAGACGTATTTTCTGCTGTATCTTCGCTTGTTTTTAGAACGCGCATTGCAAAACCTAAATGAGGGTAGCGATTGCGAAAATCATCTGCCCATTTAACTTGCGTTAAAATAATCTTCTCTTGCTCACTTTTTCTAGGCTCTAAAATCGGCTTAATATAAGGCTTAATCGTGCGTTCAAAAATCTCTGGCGCAGTAGACTCCATCATTCTTGCATATTTTTCTGTTATCAAATTTCTACCATCGCTATTTGCGCGCTCAAGATCTTGCCTATAAGACTCTTGCAAATCAAGCTGCCAAGTTAAAAATTGGCTCATTCGCATAATGTGGAACGTTTGCCAATCTCCTTGGCAATTTGCGCGCCCGCCTTCGTTTTCTGTAAGCTGAAATTGCTGCCATTCTAGTCTTGTAATTTCTTCTGCAATTGTGTGATTTTTGCTGCCTATTTGCGTTATTTGCGCGTTGTCTTCTTTGCTAATCATTTTTAATCCTATCGATTTTAGTTCTAGTAATCTTTTATACTATCTCCGATTAGGGTTTGCTGTGTTAATCTAGCTTTTCGAATTTCACGAGTTTTAATTTTCGCGAGTTTTACAAGCTATGCAAGCATGCATCTTTTTGCTTAATATGTGCTTCAACATACGGGCGCTGCCATTCCAAAAATGTTTCATTGCAATTGCTTAAGCCTTGATATTTAAGCTCTTCCACTACTTCGTTGCACACGTTTTGAATAATCTCGTTTATTTTAGATTCGGCTTCGCTGCTTCCTTTTGTGCCTTCGCCAAATCCGATTCCACCAAAGCATGCCGCGGAGCTTAGTCGCATAAGCGATTCAAGCTGATTGCACACGTTTGAAAGTCTAGACGCCATTCGCGCGCTGAGCTTGCGTAAAGCTGCAAATTGCCACTTATAATATGGCAAATATCCCGTACTTATTGGGTTATTTAGAAAAAATACGATTGACGCGCTTGCACGCACGAACTCGTTTATAGAAAGCCACGTTGCAGCTCCGTCTTTTCGCGCTAGCATTCGTGGAACATTGTATTGGCCTGCTTGAGCCATCATGCCAAGCCTTCTGGAGATTAGCGATATTCGCACATCGTCTGGCATAAGCTTAAAACTTTGACGCGTTTTGCTAAATTCTCCAAGTGGGTCTGCAAAAATTTGGCCATTCGTAGCTGCAGCAAGTGTTGACTCGTTTAGCGAAAGCCACAAATACGGCTCGTCTTGGCTTGGCGCGGCGGAAAATCCTGTTATGTTTTCAAAAAACTCAGATGTACTAAATACTCCGACTCGCTTACTGCTTTCACATGATTTAGCGCGTGGAGTTTCTTCGCGAGAACCAAAACCAGCAAATTCTTGCGGCAAATCGTTGTAAGCTGTTTGCAAATCCTCGCCAATTTTCGCATAGTCTTCATCTGTAAGCCATAAGCAGAATCCTGGTCCAAAATCGTGGTCTCTAGAAATCTCGTCGTCAAATCCGTAGCATTCCGATCCGTGACCAACTAATCCTGCAGCTATGCGGTTTTTATAGTCCCTAAATTCTTCAAGTTCAAGCAGCGGCTTTCCGTAAGTTTGCCAATATTCTTTTGCAAGTTGCATGCCGTTTTTGATTTTTGGGTTATCTTCTGCTTTTATAGTTCTGCTTGATTTTATAGTGTTATTTAATTGTATGGTTTTATCTATTTTTATGGTTTTATTTGACTCTGGCTGTGTCTCATCGGTTGCTGGCGACTTTTCCGCATCACACCGAATCGCATCCGCCACGCCAGTCTCCGTAAATTTTTCTGCTGCCTTCTGTGATTGCTGTAGATTTTCCAACGTAATCGCATAGGACTCGCTATCTTTTCCGTAACATTGTGCTATTAAATCAAGCGCTTTACTGTATGCGTCTACAGAATCGGAATACTCTTTTCGTGCATATTGAACTTGCGCATATCCTGCCAACGCAGAAGCGTAGTGCGGTTGATTTTGGTTGTTTCCTGCAATGTACATGCGAATGCTGGTTGAAGCATGTTCAAAAGCAGAGTTAAGAGTTGCAGATTTGCTATTCGTGCTTTCCCTAGGCTGCGAGCACTCTTGCAAAATCGCAAGCGCAATATTCGTGTGAGTTGCTGCTATATCTATGTCTGTTGAAGGATTGATACTCGATTTTTGCAATATATCTAATGCTTTTTCAAGCTGATCTATTGCCTCTTTAATTTTGCCTGTTTCGCTGTAAAGCATTGAAAGATTGTTGTGAAGGGCCGCGAGCTTTCTATCGTTTGGTTTCAGTGTTTTCGATGATTCTTTAAGAGCTTTAGAATATATTTCTGTTGCGCGCTCATAATCGCCAGCTGCGCGAAGACTAGTAGCAGCGTTTATAAGCGTTGTTGTGCCAGCTTCACTGCCTGCTAGTTGCATTTTATTTGAAAGTTTTAGCGCATTATCAATGATTTGCTTGTTTTTTGCGTATTCTCCTCGAGACCTATAAAATCCCATCAACTCGTTTAACACAGATAGTTGCAATGCTTGAGCGTTTGATTCTTCTTGGTTTGTTGTTTCTTGGTTTGCTTTTGCTTGCGATTGGTTTAGAGCGTTTAGCAAATATTTTTCGATTTCTTGCGCGTTTGCGTGATTAGCAAACATACTGTCTAGTTCTTTATACAATTGCGAAACGCTTAACATTTAAGCCACCTTGCTTCTTGCGATTTAATTCCGTTTTACTCACTACTCAATCATACAGAGTTATGCGTTTATACAGAGAATTACGCGTTTATAAGAGTGTTGTAATGCATGCGAATCCTGTTTTATTTTTTAATGATTTGTGATAAAGAAGATATTTTCTAACTTATTTCCTGATTTTTCTTTCATTTTTTTTTTTTTTTTAAGAGCTATACTTTCGTGCGTTGTATTGAGATTAGCCCGTATACGGGCTAACGATGGGATTGCGTAACTCGGAGGACTTCAATGAGGGGTAGTCTGCATAATAACGTTATTGGTTTGGTTGCTGTTTTTGCAACTATTGCAATGACAATGGAGTTTACTGGCAATGTAGCTAATGCTGAAACTGCTAGCGGTGTATCTAACAATATATCTAGAACTACTTCTAATACTAAGGCTAGTGAGAGTCCTGAAACCGATGTTACAAAAACTACAGAAAGGTCTTCCGCTGAATCTGAACCATCAGCGAGTAACATTTATAATAAATGGGGGACGGCTTCCTCTGGCATTAATTTGAAGGTTATGCTAGAAGAAAATAATGATAAGAATGAAGAAGGAACTCTAACTCTTCATATTAAGCCTGTTGATGATAAGCAAATAGCTCGTATAACTACACAGTTGAAAAACAGTACAGTACATGTAAACAACTCAAAGTTCGAATTATCAACTGTTGCTAGCAAAATTACTAAAGTTGTATTTGATGAACAAATTACGATGAGTGTATCTGAGAACATGTTTAAGGACATGGAAAATTTGGAGAGTGTTGAAAATATAAATAACATTAAGTTTAAAGAAGATAAAAGCAAAGATAAAAAACAAGCCGACATTGTTACAACAGCATATATGTTTGAGGATTGCCCAAAACTTAAACATATTGGTGGTATTGAAAACTGGGATTTAACTAATGTTGTTAATGCTGATGACATGTTCGACGGATGCTCTTCTATTACAACTTTAGACCTACATGGTTGGATAGTTCCTGATTTGGAATTAGCTCAAGGCATGTTTATGAATATGACAGCTCTGACGACTTTGATGTTGTTTAAACAAAAAGAAGCCAGTTTAACTCGTATTAATAACATGTTTACGGGTGATCAAAAATTAAACAAACTCAATAATATTGCTGATTTAAAAACATCAAAGGTAGTTGAATTCTACCAAACATTTGCTAAGACTGGTTTAACTACTTTAGACTTATCTAAATGGGATACTTCCGCAGCAGGAACAGATAAAACCGAAACGTTAGGCGGAATGTATGCGATGTTTGCATTAATGCCAAATCTTAAATCGATAAAATTTGGTGAAAAATGGAACACAAGCAATGTAACAAATATGTCTTCAATGTTTTATAACGATTCCAACTTGAAGTCTATTGATGTGTCTAACTGGAATACCAAAAAAGTCACAGACATGCATTATATGTTTGAAGGATCTGGTATTCAATCTTTAAATATTAGCGGATGGACGATTCCTCAAGGAACTGTAGATATTCCTGATGGTAATGATAAGACCTATAAAGTAAGTACTTCTTCAAATATGCTATATACCAATAATTTGCGTGATGTAACATTTCCTCACGTCAATATTTATTCCTCTATTCCAGTAGGCGTTTGGCGTGATTCCTCTGGAATATCGGGTGTAAATCCAGGTGAGAATATTGATCTTATTGCTAATACAAAATCCTCTAAAAAGTCAAACGAGCCTGCTAAAAGGCCTGTTACTAGTACGAAAACAATTATTCGTAAAGTACGAGACTACATTAAAGTAACTTTCAAGACAAGCGGTAAGAATAGTAAAACTGTTAATTGCATAGCGGATGTATTGCAAGGCAAAGATCCTGCAACCAAGAAAGCCAATACTTACTCAATTAATGGAATTCAAAACTTTATTAGTTGCAATCAAGAAGATGCAAATAAAGCTAGTAGGTCTGCTAGTGGTTCGTCTACTATGACTCTTTTTCAAGTAAAAAGTGCGTTAGGAATTAAATCAGGCGATACCGTTAAGTGGGATATTGATGAAACTCCAGTAGTAAAAAGCATTAAAGAGATAGTTCGTGGGCAAGGTGTAAATGCTGTTCACACAGGCATCTTCCATTCTGCAAGAGATAAAGATGCTATAGAAGTAACTGCTGACAATAAAAAAGAGCAGTCCGATTCTGTTTTTGGTGCCTATATTCTTTTGCCTTGGAAAGATGTTACGTTCACTGCGCATGTGACGCACAATCCATCGAATCCAGGTGGTGGTTCTAATCCAAGTGGTTCTAATCCAAGTGGTTCTAGCCCGATTAAGGATACGAATCCGAATAAGGATGTGAATCCTGATTCTTATTCAGACGAAAGTCTATCTGACGCTAAACATAATCATCAAAATATTTCTATTGACTCTACGATTTTGAATAATGGTGTTAATTCTGCAAAAACAAAAGATATTCGCAATAACACGTATGAAAAGAATATTAAGAAATCTAATAATGACGGAGAGAAAAATATTGCTGGTCAGGGTCACGAATCTGTGCCTATGCTGGCTCGCACTGGTAGTGTAATTGCTGAATTAAGCATGTGTGCGTATGTGGTGATGTGCGCTGGAATTGCTGTGTTTGCATGGAAGTGGAATCGTTTTGCTACTTCGCGTGGAAGCCACTTGCGTAAATAAGTTTGTTTTTGCAAAACCATTATTTGCAAGCATCAAAATCGAATGTCGTCATCGTTATGCCTCAGTGGAATATGTGGACATGTCTGCTGAGACATAACATTTGAAATTAACGCGAAAGCGGACATATGCGCTGAGACATGTGATAGAAAATAAAAAATCTCAGCGGAATATGAGGACATATCCGCTGAGACATCATAAAAGTCGGGCTGGTGGGATTTGAACCCGCGGCCTCTTCGTCCCGAACGAAGCGCGCTACCAAACTGCGCTACAGCCCGATGTTAATTGTGTGAATTCATCTTGCGAATACATGATGCAACTACATGCTGTAATCGCTCATGAAACACTACAACAACTTGGTTATAATAGCGTGAACTTGCTACAAAATATCATTGTGTGTCGCTGGTGTGTGTTGCTGGTATGTGTCGTTTGTGTGTGTCGCTATTAAATAATTTTTTGAGATTTTATTAAAAATTTACTTTCACTTTTTATGGCTTGCATGCAATCTGCAATATTTGCAAAATCATGTCTCTTTTCGTAAATAATTTTGTATATCTTAATAAAATAATAAAAATTTTTACTGTAAATCTATTTTTCTTCCGAAAACAGAAAAATATAAATATTTCTATAAAAATGTGTATTTGATGTAAAAATGATTCGCACAATCAACTAAATAACGCAATAAAACGTATTTGTTGCGCACTTATCTGTATTACCTAGTAGCTACAATTAGCGACTATGAGTGACACGAATACTACAATGCTCGCTGCGCAAAACGATGCAGCAGAAAATGAATCAACAGACAACGTCAACGAAATTGACACCGTTGAGCATGCCGAAATGCTGCTCGCGCAGGATGAGGTTATTGCTAAGCGTGTAAACGAGGGCGCAAGCCTGGACGAAGCAATTGACCCAAGCAATAAAGAGTTTGGTCCCCTTGCGCACCCAGAGCAGGTGCAAATGCGCGTTGCAAAGCGCGCGATGATGCTTAAGGAAGGCGTGCAACCATACCCAGTGCATCTTAACGTTACGGATACAATCGAAAAAGTTCGCGCCGATTTTGATGGCAAGCTTCAAGCTGGCGAAGAAACCGATACAGAGGTTGGCATTGCTGGCCGCGTGCTTTTCTTGCGTAATGCTGGCGGCTTGTGCTTCGTTAAGCTTTCTGCTGGTGACGGCACTACGATTCAGGCTATGGTTTCCAAGAAGGAAATCGGCGAAGAATCCATTAAAAGCTTCAAGCAGATGGTTGATTTGGGAGACCATTTGTACGTTCGCGGTCGCGTTATTTCTTCCAAGACGGGTGAGCTTTCCGTGTTTGCAACAGAGTGGGCGATTGCTGCTAAGGCTTTGCAGCCGCTTCCAGCTTTGCATAAGGAATTAAGTGACGATACTCGTACTCGCAAGCCATATATTGGCATGATTGCAGACGAGAAGATTCGAGATATGGTTCGCAGGCGTTCGCATGCTGTTGCTTCTCTTCGCCGCACTTTCGACAGCCACGACTTTTTGGAAGTCGAAACTCCAATGTTGCAAACGGTTCACGGCGGTGCTGCTGCTCGTCCGTTTACAACTCATATGAACGCTTTCGACATTGATCTCTACTTGCGTATTGCTCCAGAGCTTTTCTTGAAGCGCTGCTTGGTTGGTGGTATTGACCGCGTGTTTGAAATCAACCGTGATTTTAGAAACGAAGGCGTGGATGCAACTCACGCTCCAGAGTTTACAATGCTCGAGGCGTACCAGGCTTACGGCACTTACGATACGATTGGCGCTCTTACTAAAGAGCTGATTCAAAAGGCTGCTGTAGACGCATTCGGCTCCACTAAGGTGACTTTGCTTAATGGCGAAGAGTACGATTTTGGCGGCGAATGGAAGCAAATTACCATGTACGGCTCGCTTTCTGAGGCTTTGGGTGAGGAGATTACGCCAGAAACTTCTGTTGAGCATTTGGGCGCAATCGCAGACAAGCTTGGCGTTGAGCGCGACGAAGTGGAAAATCATGGCAAGTTGGTTGAGCACTTGTGGGAGCACTTCTACGAAGATAAGCTTTACGAGCCAACGTTTGTTCGCGACTTCCCAGTGGAAACCAGCCCACTTGTTAAGGGTCACCGCACAAAGCCAGGAATGGTTGAAAAGTGGGATTTGTACGTGCGCGGCTTTGAGCTTGCAACTGGCTACTCCGAGCTTAACGATCCTGTTGTGCAGCGCGAGCGCTTTGTTGCTCAAGCTAAGGATGCTTTGGCTGGAGACGTTGAGGCAATGGATATTGACGAGGACTTCATTGAGGCTCTCGGCGTTGGTATGCCTCCTGCTGGTGGCATGGGAATGGGTATTGACCGCTTGCTAATCGCACTTACGGGCGCAACCATTCGCGAGACGATTACGTTCCCACTTGTCAAGCCACTTCGCTAGTTGTGATTATCGCTAGTTGTATCAGTTATAATCAGTTGAATTAATCTTAAAAGTCGTTGAATGCTGTTTTTAGTGTTCGGCGACTTTTTGATTAAATTTTTTGTGTTTGTTTACTTTTTGTAAGTAGTCGTACGAAACGAATAGACTAGGTAACTATGACATATAAATTAGTATTGCTCCGACATGGTCAGAGCGCATGGAATAAGACCAATCAGTTCACTGGTTGGGTTGATGTACCGCTGACTGAGCAGGGTGTTGAGGAAGCTAAGCATGGTGGCGAGCTTCTTAAAGAGAAGAACGTTCTTCCAGACATCGTGTTCACTTCTTTGCTTCGTCGTGCTATCAACACCGCGAATTACGCGCTTGATGCAGCCGACCGCTTGTGGATTCCAGTTCGTCGCAGCTGGCGTTTGAACGAGCGTCACTACGGTGCTTTGCAAGGTAAGAACAAGTCTGAGATTCGTCAGGAATATGGCGATGAGAAGTTCATGATTTGGCGTCGTTCTTACGCAACTCCACCTCCTGAGATTGATCCAAACGATGAGTATTCTCAGACTAACGATCCTCGTTACGCAGGCGATCCAGTTCCAGAAACTGAAGCTTTGGCAAACGTTGTGACCCGCGTAACTCCTTATTGGGAGTCGGATATTATTCCAGAGCTTAAGTCTGGCAAGACTGTAATGATTGCAGCTCACGGCAACAGCTTGCGCGCAATCGTTAAGATGCTCGACAACTTGAGCGAAGAAGAGATTTCCAAGGTGAATATTCCAACAGCTATTCCTCTTCTTTACGAGTTGGACGAAAACTTTAAGCCAATCAAGCCTCGCGGTGAGTATTTGGATCCAGAAGCTGCTGCTGCTGGTGCTGCTGCCGTGGCTGCTCAGGGTCAGAAGTGAGTTTGACTAGCTTAAGTTAGCTTAATTATCTTAATTAACTTAAATAAAAAGTAGGTTTGCAAAATTAATTGCAAGCCTACTTTTGTTTTACAAGTTATTTTTGTTTTAAGTTTTTATTCAAAATCGTATTTTATGCAACAACTGTGTCTTTATCGGGTTCTGGCTTCTTAGTTGGGTCAAATCCCGAAACAATAAATACAACTTGTCTTGCAGCAGCAACGCTGTGGTCGCCGATTCGCTCCATGAATCTGCTTAGAAGCACTAAGTCAATCAACTGTTTTCTAGTGCCGTTCCAGTCTTCACTTTCTACAAGCGCAAAAATGTGTTCGTGCAACTTATCCATTACATCGTCGCCATGAATAATTGCATCTGCTACATTAACGTCTCTATTTGAAAGCATGTCTGTTAGTTGCGTAGAAAGAGCGCGCAAAAAGTCAACCATTTTTTCAACAGTTTCTTTTGCTTGACTTGGTATTGCACAATCAGGCCAATTTCTTCTTGCGATTTGTGCAACGTGACTTGTTAAATCTCCCATGCGCTCAAAAGTTGCAGCAAGCCTCATAGTTGCAACTACTTCTCGCAAATCCGTTGCAACTGGATTTTGACGTGCAAGTAATATTAAGCACTGATCTATAACGTTTGCTTCTAGTGCGTCTAGCTTTGCATCGTTATCTATAACTGTTTGCGCGGATTCTAAGTCCGCGTTTACTAGAGCGTTTCCAGCATCGTTCATGGCTTTTGCAACAAGCTCTGCCATGCGTTCAATGTTTGATGCAACTGCTTTCATCTCTTCGTTGAAAATCACTCGCATGGTGCGTCCTTTCTTGCGTTCAATTGCGTTTGGAGCATATTCGCGTTTGTTTAGATTGCCCTAATCAAGTATAGACTACTGTGCGCACGTGCGTTAAACGTATTAGTCGCTTAAATGTGAGCGCGTTAGAGTATTCTTTAAGAGTATGCTTCAAGATTCGCCATATTCGCCTTTAATGGTGTTTGTTGTTTTTGCTTTGATTGCACTTTGCGTTGCAATTGTTGTGGTTATGTTTGCTTTTGACTTTGTTCTATCAGCATTTCGCAATGTTTTTGTTCCGTTTTTTGATTCTACTTTTAGTCGTATTTCTATGACTTTTAGACGTGGTTTTAAGCGCATTTTTCGCATAATTTTTCATCGTAATTTTAAGAAAATGCAAAAAGTTTTGGGCGATTCTGATTCCGATTCTGATTCCGACTTTGATGTAGACGATAGTTCCGAAGACATTAGCTACGATGCTTGCGCTGTTTTAGCTATGCTTCCAGGAGCTACGATTGTTGTTGATAAAAATAACGAAGTTTTGCGCGCGAGTTCGCAAAGCTACACTCTTGGTGTTGTTTTAGACGATTCGATTGTTCAGCCGCGCGTTTTGCAATCTGTAAATAACGTGCGATCTTCTGGAGGCTATGAAAGCTTTGATTTAGTGACTTTTACTCCTAAACAGTATGTAACGATTAGTGAAGATAACGATTTTTATGTAGATAATGTAGATAATGTAGATAATGTAGATAAAACTTCGTATTTGCAATCTTCGGCTGCTTTCGATTCTTCATTAACACAATCTAGCGATTCCGCGTCTAATCCTTCTACAATTTCTAGACCTAATTGGCTTAATATTACAGTTGGAAGTGTTGGAACAGGCAAAGTCGTTGTTATTATAAACGATTCCAGTGCTGAGCATCTTTTTGAGCAAACGCGAAACGATTTTATAAGCAATGTTTCTAATCAACTTATTAGCTCAACACGCATGATTTCCAGCCTTACTAATGTTTTGCAAAGCAAAGATGTTAATGCAAGTCGTATTAAAGATATTGCTGCGTCTGCTCAAAAATCGTCTAAACACTTGGAACATATGTTAGAAGATTTGCTTCTTCTTATGCGAGCTCAAAGTCCTATTGATGCTTCAAAAGCTAGTGTTGTAAACGTTTTGAAAGTGTTGGAAGATGTTAAAAATCTTGTCTTTGCTCTTTCGTCTAGTCAAAATGTTCGCGTAATTATTAAAGCAGATTCTTCACTTAACGTTTTAGCGGATTCTAGTCAAATAAGCAGTGCGATTAGAAAACTTGTTGAAAACGCTATTATCTATTCTAAGAAAAATAGTGTTGTTGCGCTTTGCGCTTTAAAGTCAGAAGATAATCGATTTGCTGTGATTCGCGTTGTTGATTCTGGAATTGGAATCCCACTAAAAGATCAGCCGCGTATTTTTGAACGTTTTTATAGATCGAGTAATCAAAATGACTTTAGTAAAGACGGTGTTGGATTAGGTCTTGCTATTGCTAAGCACGTGGCTCTTACACATCACGGTAGCATAACATTGTGGAGTAGGCCTGGGCAGGGAACTACTGTTAATTTTGCGATTCCGCTTGCAAAGTAGTGCGCAAAGTAGTGCGCAAAGTCTTATGCAAAGTCTTATGCAAAGCTTGATTAGTAACTTATTTTCCTAATCTTCTATAATCCCAGCGATCAAAGTGTTCCCAGATTAAAAGCAAAATTCCAATTACGAATCCGCTAAGGCAAATTACAGCAAAGAACCACAATAAAAAGTGTAAAATAGCAAGAACAACTGTGATTAATGATGCTATTAGCCAAATAATCGTTCCAGCCATAAACGCTTTGCACAAGTCTACTCGCAATGGCTTAGGCGCTTCTTTGCGCGCGTCTGGATTAATAATCGGTGCTAGCTTCATATGATTAACCATACATCTTTGCGTGTTCAATATCAATTTTAAGAATTACATTGCGTAATACATTGCGTATTGTGTTTCGTATCCGTACCACATTGTATCCTTTAGATTTGTAAGTGTAAATTTGCGAATACGATTTAGAAGATTTTAGGAGCGATTTTATGAAGCATGCTGAGCATGGCGCTAAAGCGAAGGGGCGGTTTAATTCGCCTTTTATGCTTTTTACCTCTGTGCGCGGTTCTCATGCATCTTCTAGCAATCGTCATGCATTTTCTAGCAATAATAGTGCAGCCGTTTTAGCAAATAATGGTGCTGTTGTAAGTCTAGAAAACGTAGATTTAGAGAACGTAAATCAAGAATTTGCTGTTTCGTTATCTCGTCGCCAGCTTCGTTTAGCACGTGTTGCTAAAGAACGTAAGAATCGCATGATTGTTTCTGCTTCTTTGTTTGCGTTAGTCGGAGCTGCTTTAACTTCTATGACGTTGAACAAGCCTAATAGCATGGATTCTTTGGCTTCTAAATCTTATTCTTCTAAGTTGAGTTTTGTAGACGATTCTTCTGCTCAAGCAGCATCTCGTTCTAGTATGCGAGAAAGCATTAATCGCGCTAATAAATATTTGAACTTTAGCAGCGCAGTTGCTGGCCTTGAATCCGATTTAAGCGCATTTTCTACTAAGTCTTCTCATAAGTCTAAGTGGGATTTGGGTTCTAATTCCGATTTTAAGGTTTCGGAAATGTCTAAGTCGGCAGCAAATAATCCGAATGTTGCTGTTTTCTTGGATTCAGACGCAAAGATTGTTCCATCTGGTTTTAATCCAAATCACGATTCTGGCGATTCAGGAAATGCCTACGAATTTAGCCAATGCACTTGGTGGGTTTATGTTCGCAGGCATCAGCTTGGACTTCCTGTTGGATCCAATATGGGAGACGGATGGATGTGGGGCTGGACTGCTCGCAAGCTTGGCTACTGGGTAGATAACACACCTCGTCACGTTGGAGACATAATGGTGTTTGGCCGCGGTCAGGCTGGCGTTAATCGCACTTATGGCCACGTTGCAATCGTAGAAAAGATTAATCAAGATGGTTCTATAGAAACATCTGAATCTAGCGCTGAATATCATGGTAGAACTTATTCAAGAGCTGTTAGTGCTAAAGATGCTTCCGCTTTTGAGTTTATTCACTACTAATCTTTTAAGAGTTACTTGCATAATATTAGATTTATCAACTTTTGTTGGTTTATTATGCGTTTTTTAGGCGCTTTGTATTGTTAACGTGTTAACATCGCTAATGATGGTTGAGCAAAAGTTTGAACAAAAGATTAAACAAAATAAGATTTTTTCTTCTGTAGTTGCGGGAGCTGTGTGCACAACTCTTCTTGCTACTATGGTTCCTTTTGCTTGTGCTTATGCAGAAGAGTCTGCAATTACTTCTACGCGTTCGTTCCCTAAAGTAACATCTGTTAAGCGCGATTTATTAACAGAATCTACTTCTACAAGTGTTGATTCTAATTCGCGCTGGGGCGGTATTGAGTCTTTGAATGTTCCACAAACTAAAAGTGCTGCAGAATTGGCGGCTCAGGCTGCGGCTCAAGCGGCTGCAGAAAATGCGCGTAATGCTGCTCGCAATAATGATGGCGATTACGATTCTGCTGCAAGTCGTTCTGGTGTTAGAGGAACATCGCAAAGCTATTTTGTTGCTCCTCCAGATGGTTCTTCTACATCGGCAATGCTTAATTTTGCTGCCCAATTCTTAAACAAAGTGCCGTATCGTTCTGGTGGAACAACTCCTGCTGGCTGGGATTGCTCTGGCTTTGTACAATACGTTTTTGCAAATATGGGTGTTTCTTTGCCTAGAACTTCTGGAGCGCAAGCAACAGTTGGCACAGCTGTTCCAAGTCTTGCTCAAGCAGCTCCAGGAGATATTATTGCAAATGGCACTCACGCTGCGATTTACGTAGGCAATGGAATGGTTATTAATTCGCAATATGGCGGAACAAAATATAGCCCTATTCCTTACGTTTTTACATCTGCTTATTCAATTCGCCGAGTTTTCTAGCGTTAAGTTTTTCTAGCGAGAGTTTTCTAGCGTTAGTCGCAAGTTGTTTTAGCAGAAATTGGCAATTGGCAAGTCATAAATAGCAAATCTTCTGTGTCGCGATAGACTCAAAACAATTAAACGGCTATTGTAGTATTTAAGCAAAGATTGCAAAATTCGCGCAATACTAGGAGGATCTAGATGACACAGAATGTTATTACACAAGAAAAAGCTGTTCTTGTAGGCGTTGATGGTTCTCATGCAAGCTATAAGGCTGTTTGGTGGGCGTCAAACTACGCTAAGCATGCTGGATTGCAACTTCAAATTGTTTGTGCATACTCTTTGCCAAGTTATGCTGCTGTGTCTTTTGACGCAACTTATACTGCCATCGGAGACGATAATGTTGCTCATCAAGACGCTCAAGAGATTCTTTCTAAAGCTAAAGCTGTAGCTTTAGAGCAGGGTGTGGATGCAACAACTTTGATTGTTACTGGCGACCCATCTTCTGTGTTTGTGGAGCTTTCTAGAAACTATCAACTTATTGTTATTGGAAACCGTGGTAAAGGTGGATTAGCAGAGCGTTTACTTGGCACAACAAGTTCTTCGCTGCCTGCATACGCTTATTGCCCAATTGTTGTTGTTCCATATACGGATGATGATGGTCAACGGATCCACTTGAACAATAAGATTTCTAAGATTGCTGTTGGCTCCGACGAATCTAAGTGGGGATTAAAAGCGCTTGAGATTGCTGCAGATTTGGCAGATAGTTGGAATGCTCAATTAGATGTGATTTCTGCTGTTCCTAGCGTTCAAGGAGCCGAGGGAGATACTGCAGTTATGGGATCTTATATGGAAGATCTTGACGAGCGTGTAAAGCCAATTTTGCAACGCTTGCCAAACTTAAAGATTCATCGTTCTGTAGTTCCTGGCTCTGCTGTAAATGCTTTGACTCAAGCTAGCTTAAACAACGATTTGGTTGTTGTTGGCTCTAGAGGCAGGGGTGGATTTACTGGTTTGCTTCTTGGTTCGATTAGTCAAGGTTTGCTTCAGCATTCGTCTAGACCAGTGTATGTTGTTCCTCGCAAGTACGTGGAGCTGAGCGCTGCACAAGTGGCTCAGCAGGCTAAGGTAAGTAACGATACTAGTGCTATTGATTCTATAAGTGGCGTTCATAAAGTTGATGTTCCAAAGGCTGGTGTTGAAGAAGCTAAGCAAATTGAGCAAACAATTGATCCGCTTCACTAGTAGATTGAAGTAGAAAATAGCGTCCAGAGCACTAAGATGGTGTTTTGGACGCTATTTTGTTTCAAAGCATAGCATTTATAATATGCGCTTTTTATTGTTTAAGTTTGATTTTATTTGTTCTTGATTTTACTTTCTTTTAAGCAAAAATCGTGCGCGTCTTGCTTCACGCTTAGCGCGTTTTTGAGCTAGTTCTTGGTTGTTAATGCTAATTGCGCGCTCATAAATCTTAATTAATTCTTGAGCTTGCTTTTTAAAGTCATTATTCTTTGAATATTCAAGAACATTTGCTTTTAACTGCTCTTGCTCTTCTTTGCTCATATTAAGAACGCGGCTAAACACTTGCTTAAAGTCTTCTTTAGAATCCCATTGGTATCCATTTTTGCCACTAATAATTTGATTTTCATTAGGAGCATCGTGCTTAACAAGCGCAAACAATCCAGAGGCCATTGCTTCCAGCATAGAAAGCGAGTGCATCTCCGATAGGGAAGCGGTAGTGTAGTAGTCCATTGCGTGCAAATATTTAGGAATTTGCGTGTGCTCAATAGGTCCTAGAAGGTAGATTCTATCTTCAAATCCTTTGCTTGCTACCTTATTGCGTAAGTCTTCTAAATCAGGGCCTCCGCCAATAACAACAAGTCGAGCTAAATCGCGCGGAAAATCGCAATACATAAAGTTGTCAATCAACTCGCTAATGTTCTTTTCGGCGCCAATTCTTCCAACAAACACAAAAAGCTTTGTGGAATCAGCAATACCGTATTTTTTACGGAATTCTTCTCTAAAAGCAATTCGCTCTGGTGTTGGTAAAAACTTTTTGTATTCAACGGCATTGCTAAGAACAACAACCTTTTTATCAACTTTTTGTCTGTCAATATAAGCTTGAGCCTTAGCAGACATGCTCGTAATAATTGTTGCGTTCTTAGAAAATCGCGTAAAATATTTTGCCGATATATTTCTCGAAAACTCAGTAAAATGCTTTAGACCAATGTAAAACAGGAATTTATCGTATTCGGTATGTAGCGTGTACACAACTGGAATATGCTCTTTTTTGGCCACTTCTAGGCCGATTTCTCCAATGCCAAACTCATTTTGAATATGAATAATATCTGGCTTAAAGTTAATAGGGAATTTTTTGCGCATGTTTCCAATTGGAATAGCAACTCTATACTTATAAAGCTTTTTCAAAAGAATGCCTGGAACGTAAACAACGCCGTCTACAAGCTTGGTTTTACGCTGTTTTTCGGAGCCAACTGTAACAACAAGAACTTCGTGCCCAAGTTCTTCGTACATTTTTTTAAGCATGTAGGATTGTGTTGCTACGCCGTTTATGTATGGTGGATACGTTTCTGTAAAAATCGCGATTTTCAAAGTTTCCTCCGATTACATAAATAGCTCTAACAACGTTAAAAGTTTAGCATTGTGTTTAGCATTGTGCCACAAATCGTTATTTTTTGCCACTTTAGTGGCGTTTTTTGAATCATCGGCTAGTGGCCATTTTCCGCGTGCTAAAAGTGCTGTCGCAAATCTTCCCGTTAATGCCGAATATTTACGCTAACTTGTACAGCAGCTCCGCGCTCAAGCGTGTGCTTAACTGTGCAACCCTTGCTAATATGCTTTTCCATGCGTTCTTTTAGTGCTTGTGCATCTTCGTTAGTTAGTGCAGGCTTTGCGCTTGTAGCGTCTACTGTTAAGTCTTCTTGGAATCTTAAGTAAGTTCCTTCTTCTAGGTCGTAAGTGCCATTTACAACTACGCGCGCGCCTTTTCCTTCTCCAATCGCATGCTCAACAGCGTATTGGCTGCTTAAAGCTGTGCAACCAGCTAGAGCTATTTGCATTAGTTCTACGGGAGAAAATTGCCCTTCACCTTTGCCAAATTTTAGTGTTGCTCCGTCTTCGCTTTTTGCAATCCAAGAGCCGTCTTCTAAACGTTCGACCCATATTCTTCTAGACATTTTTGCTCCTTTGCATTTGTTGTGCTTAGCTAAAACAATTATATAGAGATGTACAGTATAAGTATATTTGCACATGCATTGGTAGTGTTGAATTTAGCTAATGCTAGAATAAACGTATGGCTTTAACTCAACAAGAACTTGCAGATTTGCGCGCGCGCGTGCCGCAAAAACCAGTGTCAAATATTCCTACTCCTTACGAGGATTTGGTTAGAAAAATCTTTATGGAAGGCACATTAAAATCAGATCGCACTGGTACGGGAACAATATCTCTTTTTGGTCAACAAATTAGATTTGACTTAAGCAAGAGTTTCCCGCTTATAACCACAAAAACTGTGTTCTTTAAGGGGCTTGCATACGAGCTTCTTTGGTTCCTTAAAGGCTCTAGCAATGTGCGCTGGTTGCAAGAAAACGGCGTGCATATTTGGGATGAGTGGGCAGACGAAAATGGCGATTTAGGGCCTGTTTACGGCGTTCAGTGGAGGAGTTGGCCAGCGCCAACTGCTGAAAATCCAAATCGCACAATCGACCAGATTGCAAACGTTATGGATCTTATTAAAAATCATCCTGATTCTAGAAGAATGATTGTTAGTGCTTGGAATCCTGCAGAAGTAGAGAATATGGCTTTGCCTCCATGCCACTCGCTTTTCCAGTTCTACGTTGCCGATGGCAAGCTTTCTTGCCAGCTTTACCAGCGTTCTTGCGATATGTTCCTTGGTGTGCCATTTAACATTGCGTCTTACTCGCTTTTAACAATGATGATGGCTCAACAAGCAGGATTAGAGCCAGGAGAGTTCGTTTGGACTGGTGGCGATTGCCATATTTACGACAATCACGTTGAGCAAGTGCTTGAGCAGCTTTCGCGCGAGCCGTACCCGTATCCGCAGCTAGAAATTCGCAAAGCCGATTCTATTTTTAGCTACGACTATAGCGATTTTAAGGTTGTTGATTATAAGCATCATCCTACGATTAAAGCTCCTGTAGCTGTGTGAGATTTTGCTTGTTTGCTTGTTTGCTTTGTTTAGTGATTGATTAGTAGGCTTACGTAGGAGTTTTATGACTAACAATATTATGATTAGCAATATTCCTGTGCGCTTAATTTGGGGGCAAGCGTACGATTTTGAGGGTCGCGCAGGAGCGATGGGTGTAAATGGCGGCATGCCTTGGAGACTTTCCCCAGATTTGCGCTATTTTAAGGCAATGACAATCTCTTGCCCAGTAATAATGGGCAGAGGAACTTGGGATTCTATGCCAAAAAAATTTAGGCCTCTTCCCGGTCGCGAAAATATTGTTGTTTCTAGGAATCCATACTTTAATCCAAATGGAGCAAAAAGTTTTACAAAGATCGAAGACGCAATATGCTACGCAAAAAAGTGGATTGAAGATAATCCTATTGAGCATGTAGATTCTTTGGATTTACCAAAAGATGGCAGAGCAATTTGGATTATTGGTGGCGGAGCAATTTTTAGAGAAGTGATTAAGTCACAAATTGTTGACGCATCTTATGTAACTCAAATTGAAGCTAGAGTAGAAGCAGATACCTTTGCTCCAAACATTCAAAAACTTGTGGATGATGGATTGTGGAAAGTTGCGCGCGATGGCGATTGGCAGGAATCGCCTATAAAAGTTGGCGAAAAACAATTCAATACAAAATATAAGTTTATGGTTTATGAGCCAGTTAAATCTAAAAAATAAGCTAGATTAAGGATATGTATGGAATCTTTAAGCAAAATTCACGTAGATGCTAAGCATCCGTATGTTGTTATGACAGTTTGCACGGGGAATATTTGCAGATCTCCAATGGCAGAAATTGTTTTGCGTAACGAGTTTAAGCTTAGAGGATTAAGCGATGTTGTTGCTGTAAAATCATGCGGCGTAAGCGACGAAGAATACGGAAATCCGATTGATAGGCGTGCGCAAAAAGAGCTTAAAAGTAGGGGATATTCTTTGCCATTAAGTCATTTTGCGCATAGGATTGAGCGAGACGAAATAGAAGAGACGAATCTTTTTCTTCCAATGACTGCTTCGCATATGCAATCTTTGCTTAGGATTATTCCGCCGCAAAAGCGTAGTCTTGTTCATATGTATAGGTCGTTTGATCCGTCTTTAGAAAAGCCACAAGCTGGTCGTGAAGCTGTTTTAGACTTGGCGGACCCTTGGTATGGTGGTCCTAAAGAGTTTGAGATTGCAATGGATCAAGTGGAGGAGTGCGCTCCGTACATTGTTGATTGGGTGGAATCGCAGATAACTCGAGAATAGTATTTGCATATAAATCGCAAGTAAAATCACAAGTAAAATCGCGTATAAATATATTAAAACCAGACGAACCGCTTGGAACGTCTGGTTTATTTTTAAACCTAAAAGCCTAGGTTTATTTTCCTCTTAAAGCTCTGCGACTTACGCGCGGAGTATGCGTAGGGTCAATTCCCTTTGGGATTCCAAATCCTAGCTTTCCTTGCAAAGTGCGTAAACGATCGTTTAGAATCGCAAGCTCTGTTTTAGTTAGGAAGAATCTGCGATTTGGGTGAATTGCAGCAAGAGGAGCAAACTTGTGATTTGTAGGAATCAAAGTTTTAGACTTTAGAACTTTACTCCTTAAATCCTTAAGCTTAATTTGATTTTGGCCATTTCCAACGCAAATGCGGTAAACAGGAATATTGGATCCAGCTGTAACACTTTTAATAGCATGCTCTTGGCGTTCCATAGCATGAGTCAAGCGTTCGTAATTGCCTTCTCCAACAAGAAATATTCCGTTAAAACCAGTTCCACGCCAAATTGCATCTTTGGTGCGAGGATCAACCCATACTGGCTGTTGTGGGAAAGTAAAACCGCCTTTATTGATTGCGCTTAAAATTCCAGCTGCAGCTCCAGGCTTACCTTCTAGTTTTGCGTATCCAACTTTATCTGCGCGCTTTGTTAAAACAACAGTAAAAAGCAAAAGACCAAGCATAAGCGCTGTTACAACCATCATAATCCATGTAAAAATGGACCAGCGTAAAATAGCGCCAACTATAGCGCATAGCACTACAGGGGCTACAAAAGCCAGGCCAAGCCAAAGCGGAAGCTGCTTATCGTCTGTATGCGTGTACTTGTAAATGCGCACAATTTGTGAAATCATGCCCGATTTCTTAGTGTTCTTTGACTTCTCGTTTGCCATTTTGCGTTTATCCCCTATACGATATTCGCGTTAATTTTGTTTTGTGCTTATTGCAAGGTTTTATACCACGGGTTTGTTACCACGTTTTTGCCACTATTGCTTAAGTAGCATGCTGCAAACACACATTTCTATAAATCATATCTTTGTTGGTATACTAGCGTTTTACTTTGGCCAATTACCGCGTTTTGGCGTGCTTGGCTTTGGTAGCCTCCACCTGCGCATTTGTATTGCACGGCTGCAAGCATACATTGCCGATCTAGAGCTTTTAGCAACAGCAGCTTGGCCGTATCTTTTAACAAGTTCTTTTCTAAGCTTTCGCCACATTATTAAAACGTCAATAATTGCAGCAAAAAGATACGCGTAAAGAATAATCGCAAGCGCAAAATAAAGAGCAATATATTTAGTAGACAAGAAGTTTTGCGTAAAGAAGATGCAAATCATAATCACGATTGCAAATGGAACAAAAAACTCGCCAATATTAAAGCGCGCATCTACATAATCGCGAATATACACTCTCCAAGGAAGCTGCTCCGACTTTGGCATATGCGCTAAATCGCCGCTTTTCATAGCTTCGTATTGTGCGTTTTCTTTTTCTCGCAATCGTGCTCGAGCAGCCTTTGCGCTAGCTTTTCTATCTGTTGGAACTAGCGGTCTAAGATTTTGCGCTGCAGCTTCGCTTTGCTTTGGCGTTGGAGCGTTTTTTGTGCGAGTTTTTGGCTTATTTTCTACTTTATTTTCGCTATTTTTATTGGCTGATGGTTGATCGCCATTTTGTGCGTTATTATCAGCGTCTCTTTTTACGAATGGATTCCATGTCATGTTTGCAGATTACTCAACAGACTAGACGCGTTATTAGCAATTTCGTTGGTTATGAATAGTCTGATAATAGTAATTCAAATAATGTTTTTACTAATCTACTGTTTTTTGGAGGACTTATGGCTGGTTTAGAGGTTGATGATGTGCGCTCACGTGTGCAAAACGCTTGGGAAGACGTTATTAGCGTATTAAATAAGAAGATTTCTTTAGGAGCTGTTTCTGCTAAAGGCATTACTGGGGATCATATGCGTGCTTCTGCTGAATACGTTGCTAGTGTATTGCGCGAAGTTGGTGTTGATGCTCGAGTTGAACAGTCGCAAAATCCAGATGGCACTCCAGGTGCATTCGAGGTTGTTGGATCTAGGATTGTAAACCCAAGTGCTCCAACTGTTTTGCTTTACGCTCATCACGATGTTCAGCCTGTTCCAAATGCAAGCGAGTGGAATACGGATCCTTTTAAAGGAACTGAGATAGATGGGCGCTTGTATGGTCGCGGCAGCGCGGACGATGGTGGTGGAATTGCTATTCACTATGGTGCTTTGCGAGCTTTAAGCGAAGATTTAGGCGTAAACATTAAAGTGTTCATTGAAGGCGAAGAGGAGATGGGTTCTCCAAGCTTTATTCCTTTTATTGAGTCTCACAAAGATGAGTTTGAATCCGATGTGATTATTGTTGCAGATTCTGGAAATTGGTCTGCCGAAGTTCCAAGTCTTACGACTAGCTTGCGCGGAAACACTACAGTAGACGTTAAGGTTAAGGTTCTTGATCATCAAGTTCACTCTGGACAGTTTGGTGGTCCTATTTTAGACGCATACACGCTTGCTTCAATGCTTGTTGCTTCTCTTTACAACAAAGACGGCGATTTAGATGTTCCTGGAGTTGAATCGCAAGAGCCTGTTGGCGGTTTGCAACGCGATTTAGATGAGACTCAAGTTAGAGCCGATTCTTCGGTTGTTGATTCATACAAGCTCGCAGGAACGGGATCGCTTGCTGCACGAATGTGGACTAAGCCAAGCTTGACTGTTATTGGAATGGACGCGCATCCAGTAGAAGAAAGCTTTAACGTTATTGCTCACGAGACACGCTTGCGACTTTCGCTTAGAACTGCGCCTTGCCAGCGCCCGGAGGAAGCGCAAAAAGCATTGAGTGACTTTTTGGTTAAAAATGCACCGTTTGGCGCGCAAGTAACTGTAGAGCCTTTAGATAATGGCATGGGTTGGGCTATGGATCCAAATGCTGTTGCAACTAAAGATGCGCTCGCATCTATGAAAGACGCTTTTGGTGTGGATCCTATTAACAAGGGCGAAGGTGGTTCGATTCCATTTATTCCAGAATTGCAAAGAATCTTCCCTAAAGCTCAAGTTTTGGTTACGGGTCCTGAAGATCCAAAGTCTAATGCTCATAGCCCAAACGAGTCGATTTCTCTTTTTGGCTTGAAGTCAAATATTGTAACGGAAGCTTTGCTTCTTAGCCGTTTAGCGAAGTAATAAAGCAGTGAAGTAATATTGTAAGTTCTAACTCGCGCATAAAGTACCTGGATATATGGGTTTTGATGTATTTTGTGCGCGAGTCTACACAATGCCGTAGAATCTTCACTCGACACGGGTGCTTTGCGCTAATTCGTAAAGCTGAGAGAAACCGCTTGAACGTGAATCCAGGTAATACTGGCGCACGGAGGTCAGTTTTTCCCGTGCCTACGGTAATTCTGTGATTTAGGTGATTTTCTAATTCACAGCGTGGAATGAAAGGCACACAATGGTAGAAGAAAAAATTTCTATCCAAGCTAATTTGCGATGGCGAGTTGCAGATATTGCTGCTGCTTCTGTAATTGCTGTTGCTTCTGCTCTTGTTTATTGGGTTGTAGCTATTACTTCTTCAGCTCCATGGGCGCTGTTTGAAAGTGTTCTTCCAGGTTTTGGCGGCTTGATGAATGGCTTGTGGCTTTTTGCTGGTCCATTGGCTGCTATTATTGTCCGTAAGCCTGGCGCTGCAATCTACGCTGAAGTTGTTGCTGGAGTCCTAGAAGCTCTTCTTGGAAATCAGTGGGGTGGATGGTCTACTTTCGTAATAGCTTTAGTACAGGGTATTGGTGCAGAAATTGCATTTGCTGCATTTATGTATAAGCGTTGGACTCTTGATTCTATAGTTCTTTCTGGCGTTCTTTCTGGCGTTGGATGCTGGGCTTATAGCTTTATTAAGCATTTCCAAGGTATTGATCTTGTTGGAAGCTACGGTATTGCATATCTTGTTACAACAGCTGTTTCTGGTGCTGTTATAGCAGGTGTTTTAATGTGGTATTTGTTTAAGGCTGTAGCGAATACTGGAGCTTTAGACCATTTTGCTTCTGGCAGAGAAATACACAAATAGTTCATGCTAAATAATCAGATATTTATAAATTATTTATAAATAGAAAATAATTAAATAAAAATCATTGCCATAAAGGATTTGCTATGCCCGATGCATCTAAAACGCAGGTTTTAAACGAAAACAACAAGCATAAAGCTGAAACTTTCCTTCCGTCGTCTTTTAATGCTGCTCAGTTGCGTTTTGAGAATTGGGGTTATCGTCATGCCTCTCGCAAAGCGTTTGCTGTTCGTGGTTTAAACCTGACTATTGAAGCAGGGCAGAGAGTATTGCTATTAGGTGCATCAGGCATAGGTAAATCCACTATTCTTGAAGGCGCTGCTGGATTAATAGGCAGCGATATTATTCTTAAAAGTGATTCAAACGATAAAAATAGTAACTCTTCTTCGCATAATGTTTTAGTTGAAGACGAAGATGGCGGAGTGAGTGAAGGCGCGGTATTAGTAGACGATGTACCAGTTCATAAGGCTCGCGGACGTGTTGGCTTAGTTTTACAAGACCCAGAAGCGCAAGCGATTTTTCAACGTTTAGGAGATAACGTTGCGTTTGGTCCAGAAAACATGAATGTTCCGCGTAAAGAGATTTGGAATATTGTTGACGAAAGTCTTAAAGAGGTTGGCTTAGATGGCTTGCAACTTCATCGTTCTACTGCACATTTAAGCGGTGGTCAAATGCAGCGATTGGCTCTTGCAGGCGCGCTTGCAATGAAGCCTAGCGTTCTTCTTTTAGATGAGCCTACAGCAAATCTTGATCCAGACGGTGTTGAGCAAATTGTTTCAGCAGTTGGAAAAGTGCTTGACGATACTCATGCAACAATGGTTCTTGTGGAACATCATGCGCAGCCTTGGATTGATTTAATAGACAGAGTGATTGTTCTTGGGCTTGAAAATAGCGGTAATAGTAATAGTGAAGATAGCGAAAACTTTGTTCACGATGACGATATTGCAAGAGACGAGAATGCTAAAACAGTAATCGTAGCTGATGGAACTCCTGATCAGGTGTTTACTCGCAAGGATCTTGATTTTGAAGATCTTGGAATATGGCTTCCAGACAAGTATAAGGATTCAAAAAATCGCAATATAAGTAGGATTCATGTTAAAGGAGAGCCTGATTACGATCCTTCTGTAGGAGATGGGAAAGTAGTTTTATCTACAAAAAACCTTGCGATTAGTCATACGGATACTCCAATAGCCAAAAACATTAATCTTGAGTTTAATTCTGGTCAAATAACGGCTTTGGTTGGTGCAAATGGTGCTGGAAAATCAACTTTGTCTCTAACTTTGGCAGGGCTAATTCCGTCAATAGAAGGCGAAGTTGTAGCAAGTGAGAATCTTTGTAAAGAGTTAGACTCAAGTGATCCTATAAAGTGGAAGTCAACTGAACTCGCTAAAAGAATATCTTATGTTTTTCAAAATCCAGAACACCAATTTGCTTGCGGAACTGTTTTAGAAGAGGTTATGTTAGGCCCTATTAGAACAGGCATGAGCGAAGAGGATGCTCGATCAAAAGCTAAAGAATTGCTAGAGCGATTCCGATTAGGCAGATATGCCAATGCAAATCCGTACACGCTTTCTGGTGGAGAAAAGCGCAGACTTACAGTTGCTGCATCTTTGGCTGCAGCTCCAAGAGTTTTGATTTTAGACGAGCCAACTTTTGGACAAGATCGAAAAACTTGGATGCAAATTATAAAGCTGATTGCAAGCCTTAGAGCAGAAGGCGTTAGTGTTATTGTTGTTACTCACGATAAAGAGCTAGTGGACGCACTTGGAGCGCGTTTGGTTGAACTTATGCCGATTAGCGAGCCGACTAGCGAGCATACTAGCGAGCATAAAAATATTGATTCTGGCGATTTAACACGCGCTGGCGAATCGCAAGCAAAAGAAGCTTTAGAATCATCGGAAGCGTTGTCTTCTACAACTAATGCAACGAATATTTCTCGAATAAAAGTTAGTGCCGTAAATAAGCGTGATGAGCAAGAAAAAGCTGCAAGTTGCTCGCCATTTTTAGCTTCGCTAAATCCTGTTTACCGCATGCTTGGAGCTTTTCTACTTTCCATTCCTTTGCTATTTACTCTAGATTGGCTTTCTTCGACTATTGCACTTGTTTTAGAGTTTGTAATTTTATGGATTGTTGGAATGAATCCTTGGCGTGTTGTTAAGCTTTCTTGGCCTGTTTGGGTTGGTGCGCCTGGATCGGCTCTAGCAGTGTGGTTGTACGGTAAATCTGGCGGTCAAACGTTGTTTGATTGGGGAATTATTCACGTAAGTGAGCACTCAACAACTCTTGCAATTGCAACGTTTATTCGTATTTTAGCGATTGGTGTTCCTGCAATTGTTACTGTTATTGGTATTGATGCTACAGATTTAGCAGATGCTTTTAGTCAAGTTATGCATTTGCCAGATAAGTTTGTTTATGGTGGATTAGCGGGAATGAGGCTTTTTAGCGTTTTGCAAGACGATTGGGCAGCTCTTAGCGCTTCTAGGAGTTCTCGCGGTCTTGGAGACGATAGTAAGATTCGCGCATTTATGCCTCAAGCTTTTGCGCTTCTTGTTCTTTCGATTCGTAGGTCTAGTACTTTAGCAACAGCAATGCAAGCGCGCGGTTTTGGAGGAGAAAATCCAAGATCTCATGCGCGCATAAGTCACGTAAATAAGCGCGATTATGTGTTTATGGTTGTGTGCTTAATTATTCCTGCAATTGCATTAATTGCATCTGTTTACTATGGCACGTTTGCGCTTCTTGGTGGAAATTAATTAACGCAAAACGTGGGCTTGATGGGATTCGGACCCACGGCCTTCTGCTCCGGAGGCAGACGCTCTATCCACTGAGCTACAAGCCCGCAACTTGTGAAAGTATACACGTTGCTAGGGATTGAGGTTGTTTTATATAAGCTTTGTTTAAGATTTTTATAAGCGTGTAAAAACTTAAACTATGCGTTTTATGTGCTTACGGCGTTTTGCTTGGAATTGTGCGGATTTGATTGAAATTGTTTTACGTGTTTTTGCGTGATTTTTTGCTAATTTTATATTTTTGTTTGCATTTGTACTTTTATGGTGTTAGCATCGAACACAACACAAACGCATATCGTAAATTTTACGGTGTTAGGTTTGTGATTGACCACGTAAGCATTTAGCTTTTGCAGCTAAAGTATTTAAGGAGGCGGCTATCATGCGTAACATGAATGCTCAAGCTCGCGATACTTTTGATGCTGCTCGTATGTGGTGGTGGCAGACTTCTCTTTGGCGTAGTTTACTCTAAAGTTTTAGAAGCTGCTTGTTTAGGCTTATAAAAGACCTCTAGGGTAAACCTAGGGGTCTTTTTTATATCCTAAAACGCAAAATCCATTTGGTTTTAATCCAAATCTAAAACAATCTAAACAATCTAAACCAATAACAATCAAAAACCAATAACAATTTTCAAATCAAAATTGTTGAAAAACAACGTAAAAATTTACGTAAAGGAGAAAATCATGAATCAGGAGTCCACTAACGTAGAGTCCACTAACGTAGATGCAACATCTGCACAGTCCGAAATTAATCAAGCAGCTACTTTGCTAAAAGGCGTAAATGTTAAAAAGCACGCTTTAGATATTACGTCTTTGGTGCTAGTTGCTGTTCTTTTTGCAGCAGGATGCATTCTTGACTTTACAGTTGCAAAGTCGCTTTCGATTGGAAATATTCAGCCAGAATTTGTTATTGCATCGTTCTGCTTGTCTATTTTGCTTGTTCGTCCAAATGTTATTCAAGGTGCGATTATTGGCGCATTAGCTGCTACTTTAATTCAATTTAATACTTCGATTCCTGGTCTTGAATACGCTTGCGATATTCCAGCAGCAATCATTATGACGTTAGTGCTTATGGGATACTTAAAAGCTTTCCCTAAGGATGCTGCTAGAAAGTTTAGTGTGTTCCCATTTATCTCTACGTTTGTTGCAACTGTTATTTCTGGAATGATTTTTGCAACAATCGCATCTTTCTTTATTCTTCACTCTCCAAACACTGTTCTTGTTATGCTTCCAATCATTTTGGGAACTGCTGTGTTTAATGCTGTTGTTGTTGAAGTTCTTTACACTCCAATTCGACTCGTTTTGCACAAGTAAATCAACATTGAAGAAATTGAAGAATAAGAAATAAATTAACTTTAATCAACGTAAACAAATATAAACAAACATAAATGAATGTAAATAAACGTAAATAAACATCAAAAGTCGATAATTAAAACTTAATTATCGCAACATAAAGGAGAAGATTATGAATCAGGGAATTAATGGACATGCAGGTAGCATGATTAATGCTGTAAGTATTAAAAAGCACTCTTTAGATGTTACGTCTTTGGTGTTGGTTGCTGTTCTTTTTGCAGCAGGATGTATTCTTGATTTTACAGTTGCAAAAGCGCTTTCAATCGGAAATATTAAACCAAACTTTTTAATCGCATCATTCTGCCTTGCGATTTTGCTGGTTCGTCCAAATGTTATTCAAGGTGCGATTATTGGCGCATTGGCTGCAACTTTAATGCAATTTAACGCATCTATTCCTGGTCTTAATTATGTTTGCGATATTCCAGCAGCAATTGTTATGACTTTGATGATTATGGCTTATGTTCGCGTTTTCCCTAAGGATGCTGCTAGAAAGTTCAGTATTTTCCCACTTATAGCAACTTTTATAACTACAGTTGTTTCTGGTTTAATATTTGCATCTACTGCATCTTTCTTTGTTCTTCATTCTCCTAAGACGATTCTTGTTATGCTTCCAATCATTTTGGGAACTGCTGTGTTTAATGCTGTTGTTGTTGAAGTTCTTTACACTCCAATTCGACTCGTTCTACACAAGTAAGTGTTTGAATTTGTTCTAGATGATTTGTGTTGGATAATATTTAGCAAGTCATATAATTATCAAAGAATAAATCGTAGAATAAGCATAATCATAGAATAATCATTAGTAATAGTAATTGTTAGGTTTTTAAGAGTTAGGAATTATTGTGCCTTTGCTTGAGTTAAAAGATGTGTCTTTTAAGTATGTGAATCGGAATAAAGATGATTCTTTGGACTCTTCAAAGGCACAAGATTCTACTTTTGCGCTAAAAGATGTAAGTCTTAGCGTAGAATCTGGCGAATTTGTGGGAATTATTGGCCCTTCAGGATCTGGAAAAACAACTCTTGCTTCGCTTTTTTCTGGTGCTATTCCGCATCATTATTCTGGCGAACTCTTAGGAAGCGTTAAAATTGCAGGTCAAGACACTAAAAATCTTGCTTTAACTAACATTGCTTGCTTAATTGGATCTGTTATTCAAGATATTGATGCGCAAATGGTTGCTGCAAACGTAGAAGATGAGATTCTTTTTGGCTTAGAAAACTTTGGCGTTGCGCATAGCGAAATACCAAGTCGAATAGATGAAGCTTTGCAAATTGTTGGCATTAGTGATTTGCGCAACCGCGATTTAGATACTCTTTCTGGAGGCCAAAAGCAGAAAGTTGCGATTGCTGCTATTCTTGCGCTAAAGCCTAAAGTTATGGTGTTAGATGAGCCTACGTGCGCTTTAGATCCTGTTTCTTCTAAAATGATTTTTTCGATTCTTAAAGATTTGAATAAGAATTTTGGAATAACTGTTGTTGTAATTGAGCAAAAAGTGGCGCTTTTAAGCGAGTATTGCAAGCGTTTAGTTGTGCTTTCTAATGGCACTTTGGCGCTTGATTTACCTTTACCGAAAGCGTTGAAAAACATGGATTTGCTTTATTCTATTGGAATAAATTATCCGCGTACTACGCATTTGGTTAATGATTTGCAGCGTGAGAATATTTGCTATAAAAGCGATTTGCCTGTGTCTGTAGAAGATACAGTAAATACTATTGTTAATACGATTAATAGTAGAAAATCTTTGACTTCTAATAGTAATTCTCATGGTGATTCTCATGGTGAATTTGATAATAGCGAATGCGATTCAAACACATCGGCGGTTGCTGGCGACTTTTCGCACGAATCGCAAGCCTACGCACAATCTTCCGCACAAGATCAATCAAAAAACACTTCTCCGTGTCTTTCGCTTAAAAACGTAAGTTTTTCCTACCCAAGTGGCGTTAGTGCGCTAAAAAACGTGTCTTTTGAAGCTTACGCTGGGGAGCTTGTAACTCTTGTTGGAAGAAATGGCGCTGGAAAAACAACTGTTACTAAGCTAATCAACGGTTTGCTTAAGGCGAGCAGTGGCAACATTTTTATTGATGGTAAAGACACTAGCAACATGAAGATTAGCCAAATTGCTCACTATGTTTCTACGCTTTTCCAAAATCCAGATCGCCAGCTTTGCAAAGATACTGTTTTAGAAGAAGTAGCGTTTAGTTGCATTCTTTTAGGAGAGTCTGTTAAAGATGCTAATGATCATGCAATGCAAATGATTGAAAAGCTAAATCTAGACCCTAAAGCAAGCCCGTTTATGCTTTCTAGAGGACAGCGTCAAATGGTTGCATTGGCTGCAACTGTTGTAACTAAGCCTAAGATTCTTGTTTTAGACGAGCCAACGTGTGGCTTAGACTACATGGAATGCTTGCGCATTATGCAAGTTGTAGAAGACCTTAGAGATCACGGTTGTTGCATAATAATGGTTTGCCACGATATGGAATTGGTTCTTGACTTTGCAACGCGCTTAATCGTAGTAAACGATGGGAAAATTCTAGAAGACGGAAGTATAAGTTGCGTTTTTGAAAACAATGCGATTTGCGATGAAGCTGCATTATGCGCTCCGCTTTTATGCGCAGTATCTCAAGGCTTAGTCAAGAATGGTTTTGATGCTTGTAAAGGCTTGTATAAGAGGGATATGTTGGTTGATGCTCTTAAAAAGAGTTGCAATTTGTAAAGCAAGGTGTAATTATGCAAACTAAAATCTTAACGTATAACGAAGGCTCAACTTTTCTTCACAAAGCAAATCCTATTGCAAAACTCATATTAGCTATAAGCGTTGTTGTGTCTGCTTTTATAGCTCAACAATTTAGCATTCTTGTATTTATTGCAGTTCTTATTCTTGCTGGCATGGCTATGGCTGGGATTCTTAAAGCGCTGTTTCCTCTTGTGCGCGCAATGCTTATTCTTGGCGTTGTAATGTTCTTTTTGCAAACAGTTATTGCTCAAGGCGGAAACTACATGTTCTTATGGTTTAGCACAAAAGGAATTTCTGTTGCATTGCGAGCATCTTTAAGGCTTTTTTGCTTTGCATTGCCTCTTGTAAGTGTTCTTAGCATTACAAAATTAAACGATTTAGCTAATGCTGTTGTTCAATACTTACACATTCCATATTGCTATGCTTTTACGATCACTACAGCTGTGCGATTTGTTCCTATTTTTGCGTACGAAATGTCTCAAATTACAGAAGCTCAAATGGCAAGAGGAGTGGAGTTCGATACAAAGAATCCTTTCAAAAAGATTAAGCTTATGATGCCTTTGATTGTGCCTCTTTTAGTTTTGTCTGTTCGTAAAGCAGATAGTTGTGCGCTAGCTGCAGAAGAGCGAGGATTCTATTTGCGCACACGTAAGTCTTCTTTTAGAAAATATCCTTTTGGCTGGCGTGGATTTGTTCTTCTTGTTATATCTGTTTTAATGATTGCTTTGCCAATTCTTGCGTCTATGTTTGCTCCACAAATAATCTAAAATAGTCTAAACTAATCTAGAATCAATTAAAAAATTCTAGAATTTAGGCGATTTTAATGACTAATATTAAGTTTTGGCTTAAAGGTGCAAGACTTTATACTCTTCCAATCGGGATTGTTCCAGTTGTTATGGCAATTTCGATTTTTGCAAGGTATTTATTTAGCGGTCAAATACTTGTAAAGACTTATAATGTTGAAAATTTTGCTTTGCAAGCGTTTTTGTGTTTGTGTGTTGCTGTTTTTATGCAAATTTCCGTAAACTACGCAAACGATTATTGTGATGGTTTGCGAGGATTAGATAATCAAAGGTCTAAGCGAGATGTAAGCGCAGAAAACAAAGCGCTATGTGACGTGTCTTGGAGGCTTGCAAATGCTGGTATTAAGCCAAAATCAGTGTTGTATGCTGCTTGCATATCTGCTCTAATATCGTGTGTTTTTGGATTAGTTATTACGATTAGAAGTGGAATTTGGATGTTTATTCCGCTTGGATTAATTTGTGTTATAGCAGCTTGGTTTTATGCAGGAGGATCACACCCATACGGATATAGGGGTTGGGGAGAGCTTAGCGCATTTTTGTTCTTTGGACCAGTAGCGTTTTTGGGAACATTGTGCGCGCTTTTTTACGCAAGTGGTTTTTCTAAAGATTCAATAAATGCATCAAGCATTGAGCAAATTGTGTTTTGCGTATTATTATCCTTTATTCCAGGTGGATTTTCTGCTTGCCTTATGATGATTAACAATTTAAGAGACATAGAAAGTGATATGCAGCATAAAAAGATTACTGCAATGGCTTTGCTTGGCAAGCGCAAGGGCAGTGTTGTGTTTACTTGTGTTACTGTTTTAGTGGCGATTTTACAATTTGCGTACGTGCTTTTATATGTGTTCTATTCGCGATTTATAGGCGTATTTTTAAGTATTGATAACCCTTATAAAACTGTTTTCGCATTAAGCAATACATTGTTTAATAATGGTGTGTTTGTTGTTTCTTGCATTCTGTTACTATTGACTACTTGCGTGTTTATTAAAAAAGCGTGCTCGCTAATATACGCAGTTATTAATGGGAATTATGCTAGTGCTTTTCCATTGTGCGTACAGTTAGCAATGCTCGGTGCTTTGACTTTTGTATTGTCATTATTTGCATGTGCTTTACCGCATTAAAAAGCGGTTTGTAGCGTATTTTTATACACGCATGCGAGTAAAATCGTTGGCGACGCGCACAGTGTGCTTTTAGTGTTTGTGCATAAAACTTGCATGATGCTAGCCTAAAAAATAAACGCAAAGATGGCGAGTATGAGTATTAAGTGTGCGAATGTATGTGTTAGTGGAATGCATAGCGCTGTTGCCTTGTGTTTTGGTAAGGAAATGAGGTTAGAATGTCGGCTGAAAACAGCGATGAAGAGATGGGGAATGCGCCTGTTGTGCTTACAGATGATGAATTGCGTAATGCATATGAATCGTCGAATAGCGTAGAAAGCAATAATAACGATAGCGATAAAAAAGAAAACAGCGTTAAAACTGTTGTTGTTGCAGAAGATGAAGCAGTAAACCGTATGGATCTTGTAGCAATGCTAGAAGATAACGGATATAAGGTTGTTGGTCAAGCTGCAAATGGGCAGGAGGCTATTGACCTTACTCGTGAACATCGCCCAGACGTTGTTTGCATGGACGTTAAAATGCCTGGTGTGGATGGAATTCAAGCGGCTGCTACGATTTGCGACGAAAATATTGCACCTGTTGTTATGCTAACTGCTTTTTCTCAATCTGACTTAGTTAAGCGCGCTACTGGCGCTGGAGCAATGGCGTATGTTACAAAGCCTTACGAAGAGTCAAAGCTTTTGCCAGCTCTAGAAGTTGCAATGGGCAGATTTAGAGAGATTAACGATTTGCTCGATAGTGTTGAGCGCACAGAAAACAAGCTTCAAGATGCTCAAGATCAGCTTCGTAAAGCGGAAGAAAAGCTTAAGAAAGCAGAAGATACTCTCGAAGAGCGCAAGCTTGTAGATAGAGCAAAAGGTCTACTTATGGATAAAGCTGGGTTCTCGGAGCAGGGTGCTTTCCGCTGGATTCAAAAAACTTCTATGGATCAGCGTATTCCAAAGAAGCGTCTCGCTTTGGCTATTATTGCAAAATATGGAGAAGAAAAGCCTCAAGGTGAAGCTTAAGTTTAGAAAAATCGAAGATTGTTTTACGAAAACGCAGGTGGGTGCTAAGTGAATACCAACATCGTTTCAAGCGAGGATTCTTTAAATAACGAGGATTATAAGGGAACGTTGTTGGTGGTAGATGGCCACTCACTTGCGTTTCGTGCTTTTTACGCAATATCGGCAGATAATTTTTCCACAAAATCTGGTTTTGCTACTAATGCAATATGGGGCTTTTCTACTATGCTTTCGCAAGTCATAGAAAAAGAGAAGCCAGATAAGCTTGCGGTTGCTTTCGACGTTAAAGGTGGAACTTTTAGAAACAAGCTTTTGCCGCAATATAAGGGTACTCGTGAAGCTGCTCCAGAAGAACTTATAGCTCAGTTGCCCGTTATTCAAAAAATGCTTAGTGCGTTAGGTGTTAAGTACATTACAAAGCAGGGCTACGAAGGCGACGATATTATTGCTACTTTGGCAACTATGGGTGCTAATGCTGGTTATAAAACGCTTGTGCTTTCTGGAGATCGCGATGCTTTTCAGCTAATTAATAACACTATTAACGTGCTGTACCCAGGCAGGCATTTTAAGGATCTAAAGCAAATGGATCCTAATGCGATTGTTGAAAAATACAATGTTACGCCTAGTCAGTATTCAGATTTAGCAGCATTGCGCGGGGAAACGTCTGATAATATTCCAGGAGTTCCAGGAGTTGGAGATGGTTATGCTGCTAAGTGGATTAATCAATTTGGAAGTCTAGAAGGCATTATTGAAAACGCAAGTCAAATCAGTGGTAAAAAAGGCGAGTCTTTACGAGAAAGCATTGATCAGATTCGATTAAATAAAAAAGTTAATACTCTTGTTAAAGATTTAGACCTTGGAGTTAGTGTTAACGATCTTGATTTTGGCAATGTAAACGCTGCGTCTGTTGGAGAGCTGTTCGAAAATCTTGAATTTGGTACACGTACTAGAAGAAAGATTCTAAAAGAGTTTACGCGCGGGAGCAAAGAGCTTTTAGATGAGAATATTAAAACAATGATTTCTGCTGGAAGTGCGCATGCAGAAAATAGTGGTTCTATGGAATCAAATGATTCAGATGATATAGAAGACGTTAAAACTCTGTTAGATAAAATAAACGTGCATAATATTAATTCTGAGTCTGATGCAGATAATTGGATTAGTATTGCAAAATCTTGTGTTGCGGATTCTTGCGACTTTTCCGACTCGTATATAAATAGCGCAAATCTTATAAGAAACGACTTAGAATGCGCAAAAACAATAAAAGAGCATAAAGAATTAGTAGTATTTGCTGTAGAAGAAAAAAACAACACTAATCAGTTTGGTATTTTTGCAAAAGCATTAATAATCCTAGCTGGTAACGACGCTGCAATTGTGTATGCAAATGTTCTTAATGAAAATAGTGGAATCGCTTCTAAACTAAGAGATTTTATAAAAAAGCATGAGTCTTCAGTTGTTTTGCATGATTATAAAAAGCATATTGCTCTTTTAGCGTCTCTAAAAGTTGTAGAAGATAATTATTCTTTTAGCCCACTAGTCGACACTCGCTTAGCATCTTACTTAATTGAGCCAGATTTTAAGAACGAAAATCTTTGCGATATGGCTGAGCATGTTTTGAATATTCATATAGGCTCTTCGCAATTAAACGATGAACCGACGCAAGGCAAACTTGATTTTGATATTGATAGCAGCCAAGATTCTAAAGAGCAAGATTCGCAAAGTCAAGATAACCAAGAATTAGAAGAAAGCATGCTAGAAACAGCTTTGACTATACGTTTGCTTTCTAAACAATATGCGAAAAAGTTGGATGAGCGCAAGCAAACTGGCTTAATGATAGACGTTGAAATGCCTGTTTCTAGAGTTTTAAGGAAGATGGAAGATACGGGCGCTGCTGTAGATATGCTACGACTTGCGTCTATGAAAGATAATTTTGCAAGTGAAGCGAATTTTGCTCAAAAAATGGCGCTAGACGTTGCAGCTAAGCAAATAAATTTGCAAAGTCCTAAGCAAATTCAGCAATTGCTGTTCGAAGACATGGGTCTAAAGCCTACTCGTAGAACAAAAAGTGGATCGTATACTACTAATGCAGAAGCTTTGCAAGAGTTGTATGCAAAAATTGATCCAGATGAAAAGTCAAGTCAATTTTTAGGTGCTTTGCTTAAGTATCGAGAAACTAATAAGTTAAAGCAAATTGTTCAAAGCCTTATTGATGCTGCAAGATATAAAGACGGTAGGATTCACACGACTTTTGAGCAAACTATTGCTGCTACTGGTCGATTAAGTTCTTCGGACCCAAACTTGCAAAACATACCAAACAAGAATGTTGATGGTAGGGAGATTAGGGCGGCTTTTGTTCCAGGAAGAGACTATGAGCAGCTTATGAGCTGCGATTATTCGCAAGTGGAACTTAGAATTATGGCTCATGCTTCTGCAGATAAAACGCTTATTGATGCTTTCCAGTCTGGTGTTGATTTTCATAAGTTTGTAGCGAGCTTAGTTTATAGAATTCCAATAGAGCAAGTTAGTGCAGGTCAGCGTAGCCATGTTAAAGCAATGAGCTACGGGTTAGCGTATGGACTCAGTACGTATGGTCTTGCAAAGCAACTAGGAATTAGTCCTGCTGCTGCAGAAGTTCTTAAGGAAAAGTATTTCAATACTTTTGGTGCAGTACACGACTATTTGGAGTCTTTAGTAGATAAAGCTAGAAAGCTTGGATACACTCAAACAATGTTTGGTAGAAGAAGATATTTCCCAAAGTTAAATTCTACGAACAGGGCATCTAGGGAAGCTGCAGAACGAGCTGCTCTAAACGCTCCTATTCAGGGAAGTGCTGCAGACATTATGAAGCTTGCAATGATTAGAGTAGACGATGATTTGCGAAAAGCTAATGTTAAGAGTCGCGTGATTTTGCAAATCCACGATGAACTTGTTCTTGAGATTGCTCATGGCGAGGCGGATGTTGTAGAAGATATTGTTAAAAATGCTATGGAACATACTGTTGAGCTTTCTGTTCCGCTTAGTGTTTCTACTGGAGTTGGCGCTGATTGGCAGCTTGCTGCGCATTGATTTTGTATTGTAAAGACCACTGTAGGATTATTGTAAAGGTGTGAATATGGCAACTTTGGGTGATATTGTTAAGGTCTTAGAAGACTTGTATCCTCTGTGTCTCGCTGAGCCTTGGGATAATCCAGGATTAATCGTTGGCAATCCTTCGCATAAAGTTAATAAAATTGTTTGCTTATCGGATCCAACTTTAGAAGCTGTTGAAGAATCATGCAAAATGGGAGCGGATTTGATTGTTTCGCACCATCCTTTGTTTTTTAAGTCGGTTCACGAAGTTTCTGGTTTTTTTGTTCGTGGAAAAATAGTTCAAACTCTTATTGAAAATCGTTGCGGATTGTGGGTTGGTCACACTAATGCGGATGCGGCTTTTAGGGGAGTAGCAGATGCTGCGTCTAATGCTTTTGGTCTTAAGGATTTGCACCCTCTTGTTCCAGCAAATAATAACCCTTCTCTTGGGCTTGGCAGAGTTGGAGTGCTTGAGCAAAAAATCACGCTTAAAGAGTTTGCTATGCGCGTTTTTAACGCTTTACCTGCTACTAAGCTAGGCGTTCAAGTGTGCGGAGATGTTGATGCAATGGTTAGTAAAATAGCTGTTCTTCCAGGTTCGGGCGATTCTTTATTTGATGAAGTTCGCGCTTGCGGAGCAGACGTGTATGTAACAAGTGATTTAAGACATCATCCTGCAACGGACGCGTACGAGCAAGCTATTTATGAATCGCAATTAACGCACTCTAATATTATTAAGCCTATGCTTATAAACACTCCTCATAGCGCTATTGAATCTTTGTGGTTTAAGTATGCTGTTAAAGATATTCACGATTCTATATGTAAGAATTTTGGTGAATCATTAGATGTTTCTTGGATTGGTAGAGCTTTTGACCCTTGGAATTACGTGATTAACTAGTGCGATTAGTGTTTGCAATTAGTGTTTGCGAATACGAAACAAAAAAGTCTTGCTGATTTCTCAACAAGACTTTATTTTGTGTCCGGAGCGGGACTTGAACCCGCACGCCTGTACAAATAGGCACTAGCACCTCAAGCTAGCGCGTCTACCATTCCGCCACCCGGACGGGTGTTTTAGACAACAGATAGAACTATAACATCTTTTTTAACTCTTTGCTTCGGCGTGTTGCAAATTAATTGATTTTTGTAATAATTTTTTTAATTTCGCTAGCATTTTGAGCGTTAATTGGACGATTTGGGTCAAAATCCACTACTACAACTGGAATATTTTGCACTTTTCCGCTTAAATCCACTATGGAATGTTGCGGATTTTGGCTGTTGTTATGTTGAGGATAATCCAATCTTGTAAAAGATCCTCTAGATTCATGTCTTGCTAACGATGCTTGCAAAACTGCTTTTGCAAATGTAATCAAGTTTTTCAATTCCAAAATAGCTGTTAGTTCTTGAT
This sequence comes from Gardnerella vaginalis, assembly GCA_946997215.1. Lineage (GTDB taxonomy): Bacteria > Actinomycetota > Actinomycetes > Actinomycetales > Bifidobacteriaceae > Bifidobacterium > Bifidobacterium vaginale_I. The sequence continues at coordinate 7,954 of CAMPUL010000003.1, read as the reverse complement.
TAAAAACAAGATTTTTAGAATGCAAAATAAGCATTTTAGCTTTTGGAATAATAAGCGTATCGATTTTTTGCAAAGCTTCTTTAATGCTCTGTTCGCTGCATCTTACTGCAACAGCTGTTTCCATAATCTCTTCTAGCGCATTTAAAAGCATGTATGGATTTTGCTCATCTTTTGAATCGTTCTCGCTTTGCATAAGAGCGCGTATTTTTTGTATTCGCTTTTTAGCTAGCTCGTCTATTTCTTGTGTTTTATTTTGTAAATTATTTTGATTATTTTGATTATTTTGTTCTAGAGTTTCTTCTTGATTTTTAGCTTCATCTTGATTTTGCAAGTTTTTTGCAATAGATTTTCCTGCGATTTTTCCAAATAAGCAAGCGTCAAGAAGTGAGTTTCCGCCAAGGCGATTAGCGCCATGCACTCCCGAGCAAGCGCATTCTCCAGCAGCATACAACCCATTTATAGTTTGTTTTTCTCCTCTATCTAATTTATAGACTTGACTGTTAAGAGTGATTGGTATTCCACCCATTGTGTAGTGTGCAGTAGGCTTAATAGGCACAAGATCTTTTGAAGGATCTAAATGCGCATATTTTTCAATAGTCTCAACAACTTGCGGAAGAGCCTCTAACATGTGCTGTTTTTCTATATGAGTCATGTCTAGCCAAACGCAATCTTTTTTATCAATGTTGCTAGTTGTGTCTTTCACTCCTCGCGCTGCGTCTACTTCTGCTATAATCGCTCTGCTTACAACGTCTCTTGGAGCTAAATCCGCGTGCGTATTGTCGTAGTTCTTCATAAATGCTTCGTTTTTGCAATTCCTAAGCACTCCGCCTTCTCCACGCGCAGCTTCCGAAAGCAATATTCCAGTGTGCGCTAATCCAGTTGGGTGGAATTGTATAAACTCTATGTCTTCTAATTGCAATCCAGCGTTTAGCGCTAAAGCCATTCCGTCTCCAGTTAAATCCCAAGAGTTGGAAGTTGTTGCAAATAGTCTTCCAGCGCCTCCAGTTGCAATAAGAACATTGTTTGCGCTTATTTTTTCTACGTTTCCTGTTTTTTCGTTTAGCGCTATAACTCCTTCTACGCTGTTGGTTTCGCTATTTATTGCAATGTCTGTAACGTAAATTTCTTCGCTAATTTCAATGTTTTCTTCTAAGCATTTTTGCCACAAACTGTATAGAATTTGGTGGCCGATTCTATCTGCAGCGTACGCAGCTCGCCTAACTGGCTGTTTTCCAAAGTCGGCAGTGTGGCCTCCAAAGAATCTTTGATTAATGTGACCGTCTTTTGTTCTAGAAAAAGCAACTCCAAAGTGCTCAAGTTCAATAACTGTGTCTCTAGCTTCTTTTGCTAGCATTTTTGCTGCGTCTTGATCGCTTAGCCAGTCGCCTCCGTGAACAGTGTCGTAATAGTGCCATTGCCAGCAATCTTTTTCTACGTTTCCTAATGATGCTGCAATTCCACCTTCGGCAGAGCCTGTATGAGATCTTAATGCTTGAAGCTTGCAAATCACTAATATTTTAGGTTGTTTTCCTTGAGATTTTAGCGTTTGGTACTCTTTAGACTTTACTAAGCCTAATGCTGCCGAAAGTCCTGCAGCTCCAGCTCCAATAATTAAAACGTTGTAAAACGAGTTATTTATTTTTATTTGCTCGCTTTTTTCTTGACTTTTTGCGTTTAATTCGCTTTGCTCAAAGTTTGATTGCATAACACTTATTTTCTCATATTTTTCGCATTTTTATTTAAGACTTTATGACTTTTTTATTTAAGACTTAAGTCTTTTTTCGATTTATGCTAAAAACGCCATTTTGACTTTTGATTAATCCATCTAGCTCAAGAATTGCAAGCTCTCCTGATATTTGCGATATTGAAAAATCGCCATTTGTTTCCGTTTTTGCAATAACTTCATGAATGTTGTCTATGTTTGAACATACTTTGTTGTGCTTGCACTTGTAAATCGCTTTTAATATAAGCTTTTGTAAATCATTGCAAGTGTCTGGAATGCTTTCATTATTACTTAGTGAATGTGGCAAATAGTGATGTGAATTAGGGTAGATGTCTTCTATATCTCTGTGTGAGCATATCATCATAGCTTTTCCGTCATGAATAAGCATGTTGCATCCAGCGTTATTTGGCAAAGTTACGTCTCCAGGAACTGCGTACAATTCTCGGTTTAATTCCAATGCCCAATTTGCTGTGTTTAACGCTCCCGACCTTAATCTAGCTTGAGAAACTATGACTTTGCTAGCAAGGGCTGCAATAAGGCGGTTTCTTAGCAGGAATCTGCGTGCTTCTGGAATAGTTTCGGGGCAAAGCTCGCTTATGCACGCTCCTCCGCTTGCAAGTATTGCGTTAAAAAGCTGAGCATTGCTACTTGGACCCATATTGTTTAGTCCTCCAGCAAAAACGACTATTGTTTTACCCACAGGGCTTGCGTTTATTGCGTGGCTGTCCAGTGCGTCTAATGTTCCCCAATGCGCTGCAGCGTCAATTCCATAAGCTCCGCCAGAAACAATTGTGTGCCCCTTTTTAGCACACGATTTTGCGAAAGTAAAGCTAAGCTCGTACCCGTAGTCATTGCATCCTCTAGATCCAACGATTGCAAGTGGTTGTTTGCATTGAATAAGAGCGTTTGGATCTCCAATTCCCCATAAGCAAAGTGGGGGAGCAACTTTGCATTTTGTTGCTAAATCTTGTAATTGTTTAGGCCAATACTTGCTTTTTGGAGATATAATCCATTGTGATCCGCTTGAGCTAAACCATTTTTTGAGTTTGCTTGCATCCCAAAAAGGTAGTTTTTGCATTCGTAGGCACCATTTTTTAACAGACTTATGCAATACAGCAAAATTATTTACTTCGTTTTTATTATTTGCACTTTTACCGCCCCAAATTTTAAGACCTTCCAAAAAGCATTTTTCTAGAACTTTGATTTGTGGGTGATTTTTTACAATGTTTATAAGCACATTATCTAAATCGTTTGTGCTTGAATTGGTATTGCCTTCTTGTTGTTCATTTTCGCTCGAATCTTTTTTATAGCAATTTGCTGGAAAGTCAAGTTCTAATTGTTTATTGCTTATTTTGCTTGCGTTTTTAGTAATTGATTCGCAAATAGAATATAGCGCATCTACAATGCTTGCAGCATTAACAGTTCCTATAGTAAGCGTGTACATTATTGCGTCTGCTCCGTCTGTGCAAAACGTTAGGATTGCTCGCGCTAAAGTATCGTCATTTATTGTATAAATATCGCTTGTTCGCGGGTTTGTTATATTTGCGTTATTTGTGCTAATCATATTCTTGTCCTTAAGCTAATTGCTTGAGCCATATCGGTTAAATCTGGGCAAGTGTGACCACAAAGATCTGCTAAAGTCCAAGCAAGTCTAAGTGCTCTATCTGCTCCGCGTAAACTCAACTTGTGTTTTTCAAGAGACTTATTTATAAGCTCAATCGCTTTTTGAGATGTGTATTTTCTAAGCCATGTTCCAGAAGCTTGAGCGTTGCAACTCCAGCCAAGTTTCTTAAAACGATCTTGCGCAACAAGTCTTGCGTTTTTTACGTTTTCACGCATCATTGCACTAGTCAAAATTTTTTCCGACATTTGACTTGCGCCGTTTTCTAACATGGCTTTTTTAGTTATGATTTTTTCTACTGGCGGAACATCCATTTGAATATCAATCCTGTCTAGAATTGGGCCAGAAAGTCTAGAAAAATAGCGTATGCGTTCCTTCTCTTTACAAGTGCATCGCTCTCCATTTCCGTACGCATATCCGCATGGGCATGGGTTTGCTGCTATAACGAGCTGGAATTTAGCAGGATACAGTGTTGTTCCTTTAGATCTAGAAACAGCAATATGGCCAGATTCCAATGGTTCTCTAAGTGTTTGCAAAACTCGTGGTGAAAATTCTGGAGCTTCGTCCATAAATAAAACTCCACAATGCGCGCGAGTTATGATTCCGGGTTTGGCTAAACCTGCGCCTCCTCCTATAAGAGATGCTGCGGAAGAAGTGTGATGAGGCGCTTCAAAAGGCGGAACGTCCGTTATTCCGTAGTAGGGAAGTGTTCCGCAAAGCGACCTAATAGATGCCACTTCTAGCTGCTCTCGCTCGTTAAGAGGGCACATTATGCTTGGCATTCTAGAAGCTAGCATTGTTTTTCCAGACCCAGGAGGACCTATCATCATAACATGGTGTCCTCCAGCTGCCGCCACTTGCAAAGCCCACTTTGTGTGCTCTTGACCTAATACTTCCGACATATCTCCAATCTCGTTTAATGGCTTATCGTTATGTACAGGCTCAACGTTATCTGCCATATTTTTGCTAGAGTATTTAATGCTGTTACTATTAGAATTGTGCAAATCGCCAGCTTTTTCTCTTTCTTCTACTCTAATGTGGTCGTACGTTTTAATCGCATTTAACGCGCGTTCTCTGTTCTTTTCGGCAATCGGCCTAGCTTCGTCTTCTAATTTTCCGTTTAGCTCGTCTACTAAATCTAAAATATGCTTAATACCAATTGCTTCAATCCCATTTACTAGTTTTGCTTCTTCAAGATTTCCGTATGGAATAATCATTTTTGTAATATTTTTTTGCTTAGCGTATAGTGCGATTGGCAGCATTCCTTGAATTGGCAAAACGGATCCGTCTAAATTAAGTTCGCCTAAAATAATAGTGTTTTCTAGCTCACTAAGTGGAATAATTCCTCTAGCGCTTAGTATGCTTGCTGCGATTGCAAGGTCGTAAGAGGCTCCACTTTTTGGCATAGATGCAGGTGAAAGATTTACTGTTAGTCTTGTGTCTGGCCAGTCGCATCGCAAAGACATATATGCTGATTTAACTCGTTCCCTTGCTTCACTTAAAGAAGTGTCGGGAAGGCCAATAATTGAGAATCCAGGCAGGCCGCTAGATATGAATGCTTGCAATTGTATTGTAAAGGCTTTTAACCCGAGTAGTCCTACAGATAATGCGTTTCCAATAATCATTAGAATGCTCCTAAAATGTGGTGTGTTTGAATGTTTTTGTCTTTTAAAATAAGGATTGATACAACGTCGAATCGTATTCTTCTATGCTTAAACATTTTGTGATTTTCTAGCCAATTGAATGCAGCTTTATGCGTTTTTATACGTTTTTCTTCTGTTACTGCTTCTAGCGGAGTACCAAAACGTATGCTTCTACGCGTTTTTACTTCAATAAATACGATTATTCCTTCTGTGTTCATCATTACAACGTCAAGCTCTCCAAAACGGCTATGCCAATTTCTATCTAGCAAAATCCAATTTTTAAGCATTAGTTTTAGTGATGTGTATTCTTCGCCAAGGCTGCCTATTGTTTTATTTGGTATTGAAAAGTCGCATAGTTGTTCTTCGACTTTTGCTACGCGTCTTAGCAGCTCTTCTTGTTGTATATTTTCTTGTTGTATATCTTCTTGCGATATATCTAATATCATGTTTTGCTCGTTTATCATGATGCAATTTCATCAAGCTTAAAATCTTTTTTCTAGCTTTTTAGAGCAATGTGGTTAAAGGCTATACTTCGGCGTGTTGCCTTTAATCTAGGGAAAAATCATACTGTTTAATAAAGGATTTTTTTATTTTCTAAAAAAGCTTGCATTATGTAAAAGTTTAATCTTTTTTAAGAATCGCCTTATGTATTGATGAAAACTATATAAATATATGCAATACTTGAATTATGCAAATTAGACCAGGTTCTATGTATCCGCTTGGAGCTACCTACGATGGCGCGGGCGTAAACTTCGCATTGTTTTCCGAAGTAGCAAAGCATGTTGAGTTGTGCTTGTTTGACGAGCAAGACAACGAAACGCGCATCGATATGACTGAGCAGAATTCTTATGTTTGGCATACCTACATATCTGGAATACAGCCAGGCCAGAGATACGGCTATAGAGTTCACGGTCCGTATGATCCAAATCATGGATTGTGGTGTAATCCAAACAAGCTGCTTTTGGATCCATATGCTAAGGCGATTGAGGGCAATATTGACGGCGACGAGAGCCTGTTTTCTTATTGGTTTGCAAATCCAGATGATTTAGCAGCAATGAACACTTTGGATTCTGCAGATCACACTATGAAAGCTGCTGTTATAAACCCATATTTTGATTGGGGGAACGACCAGCACCCAATGATCCCATATCACGATAGCGTGATTTACGAAGCTCATGTTAGAGGAATGACGAATCTAAATCGTAATGTTCCTCCCGAAATTCGCGGAACGTATGCTGGATTAGCTCATCCAAGTGTAATATCTTACTTAAAAAAGCTTGGAATTACTGCAATTGAGCTTATGCCTATTCACCAATTTGTAAACGATTCTTTCTTGCAAAATAAAGGCTTAAGCAACTATTGGGGATATAACACAATTGGCTTCTTTGCTCCTCAAAACTCGTATTCAAGCTCTGGTCAGCGCGGCGAGCAAGTAAACGAGTTTAAGGCAATGGTTAAGGCTTATCATGCTGCAGGAATGGAAGTTATTCTAGACGTTGTTTACAATCACACTGCCGAAGGAAACGATAGAGGCCCAACTTTAAGCTTCCGAGGAATCGATAACCGTGCATACTATCGTTTAGTAGACAACGATAAGCGTCATTATTTTGACACTACTGGCACAGGAAACTCGCTTCTTATGCGATCTCCTAAAGCCTTGCGATTAATCACAGATAGCTTGCGATATTGGGTTACGGAAATGCATGTAGATGGATTCCGATTCGACTTGGCTGCAACGCTTGCTCGTCAATTCCAAGAAGTAGATAAGCTTTCTGCATTCTTCGACATTATTGAGCAAGACCCTATTATCTCTAGCGTAAAACTTATTGCAGAGCCTTGGGATATTGGCGTTGGCGGATACCAAGTTGGTGGATTCCCTCCAAGCTGGTCCGAGTGGAATGGTCGCTACCGCGATTGTGTACGCGATTTTTGGCGCTCGCAGCCTTCGACTTTGCCTGAGTTTGCAAGCCGACTTATGGGAAGCTCCGATTTATATGAGCAAAATGGTCGTAAGCCTGTAGCTTCTGTAAACTTTATTACTGCTCACGATGGCTTTACTATGAACGATTTGGTGAGTTATAACGAAAAGCATAATGAAGCTAATAAAGAAGGTAATAACGACGGTGCTAACGACAATCGTTCGTGGAATTGCGGAGTAGAAGGCCCTACAAATATTCACGATGTTAACGAGCTTCGTCAGCGTCAAATGCGAAATCTTTTCTCCACTTTGCTAATGAGCCAGGGCATTCCTATGATTTGCGCTGGAGACGAGATTATGCGTACTCAAAATGGAAACAACAACGCATATTGCCAAGATAATGCTATTTCTTGGATTAATTGGGACTTTGATTCCACTCAAAAAGATATGTTTGACTTTGTTTCTAAGCTTATTCATTTAAGGTTGGATCACCCTGTTTTACATAGGCGTAGGTTCTTTATTGGTCGTATGCCTTCGGACGATGCTTCAGAGATTCCGCAAGTAGAGTGGTTTGATCACACAGGTTCCGTAATGGATATGGAAGCTTGGACTAATACTCACGCGCTTTCGGTGATGATTTATTTGAACGGTTCAGATATTCCAGAAACCGATTGGTACGGAAGCAGAATGGTCGATAATGACTTTATTCTTATTTTCAACGCGCATTATGAGCCTATAACTTTCACTTTGCCAGATAAGCGTTATGGCGAAAAGTGGACTCTTGTTGTAGATACTCATAATCCAAAAGGTCCGCAATTGCATTACGAATCTGGTTTTAATATTGTTGCTCAATCAAGAAGCTTCCTTCTTCTTATGAGCGAGAAGCAAGAATAATATAAAAAAATAATATCAATAATATTAAGAATAATATAAGCAAATTAATTAATTGTGGCCTACGGCTTTGCTGATTTTAGCTGGTGGTAGGTCACATTTTTAATATCTTGATTTAATATCTTGATTTAATATCTTGATTTAATATCTTGATTTAA
>CAMPUL010000002.1 GCA_946997215.1 Gardnerella vaginalis | reverse complement strand
TAAAAAAGATAATGCTGTTTCTTTGCAAAAAGTTCGCTTTAGCTATGATGGCGGAAAAACTTGGATTCTAGACGGAATAGATCTTGAAATAGCATACGGTCAAAGAATTGCAATAATAGGCAAAAATGGTAGCGGAAAATCTACGCTATCTAAAATTATTGCAGGACTTTCTTCCCCAGATTCTGGAATTGTTACGCTATGCGGAATAAAAGTTTTTGAAACAAACAATGTTGATTCAAAAGCGTACCAAAAAGCACGAGAATCTATTGGAGCATTGTTTCAAAGCCCAGAAGACCAAATCGTTACAACAGTTGTAGAGGACGATGTTGCTTTTGGGCTTGAAAACTTGTGCGCTTCTAAAGAATTTATGAAGCAAAATATAAGCAATGCTTTATGCGCTGTAAACATGGAAAATCACCGTTTTAGCGACCCTAGCAATATGAGTGGAGGCCAGCAGCAGCGCGTGGCGATTGCGTCGTCGATTGCCACACAATCAAAACTTCTTGTATTAGACGAGCCTACAAGCATGCTTGATTCTTGCGCAAAAGCAGACGTAAATAAGCTTTTTGACAAATTACAAACGCTCGGCACAACAATCGTGCAAGTAACGCATAAGATTAGCGAATGCAAAAATGCGGATCGAATATTAATGCTAGAAAATGGAAAATTGCGTGATGTAAGCTTATTGGAATTAGACGAATTTTACGCGGAAAAATCGCCAGCTGTTATTGAATCAAAAAGCATGACGGAAAATGTAGAAAAATCAAATGCAGCAAGCAAAAATAAATGTGATTCGAATAAAGCAAGTAAGAATGCAGCAATTGAAATATCTAATTTAAGTGTGAGCTATGCAAATAGTCAAAATCCAATAATAAGAGACTATTCTCTAAGCATAAAAGCAGGCGAAATCGTTGCAATAATGGGAAAAAACGGGTGTGGAAAATCCACGCTCTCAAAAGCAATATGCGGTCTTATTAAATACGATTCTGGATCTATTTGCGTAAACGGAATAAAAATTAGCGAAAAAACAAGCAAATCGCAAATGCGCGAAATTCGCAAAAACATTGGTTACGTTATGCAATTGCCAGAACAGCAACTTTTTGCGCAAACTGTTTTTGAAGACGTAGCATACGGTCCAAAAAACTTTGGATTAGAGGGATGCGAATTGCGTTCCAGAGTATTGAGCGCACTAAAATCATTGCATATTGAGCATTTAGCGCAAAAATCCCCATTCGAGCTTTCTGGAGGCCAGCAACGATTAGCAGCAATCGCGGGAATTTTGGCTTGCAATCCAAAAATCTTGGTTTTAGACGAGCCTACAGCAGGATTAGATTTTGAGTATGCAAAAATCGTGCTAAAAATTTTAAGCGATTTACACAATAAAGGCGTAACAATTATTGTTATTACGCACGATTTTAGTGAAGCAAAAGCACTCGGAGCGCGCATAGTTACGTTAGATTCGCGCGAAAAGAAGCAAGCGCAAGAACAAGCACAAGACGAAAATCCTGAAAATACTAGCGATAATGGTATTGCGAATGGCAATGCGAATACAAACGAAAATACAAGTAAAAACGTCAGTACAAATGGTAGCGAAAATACAAGTAAAAACAAGAACAAAAACAAGTCATTGCTAAGCTTATTCAATACGCGAATAATACTAATATCATGCTTAATTCTTATGTTTAGCGCGTTTAGTATTACGAACTTCTATCAACTTGGAATCCTTGCTCTATCAACGCTTGCTCTAATATTTCTCGCTAGAATATCGCCTATAGAATTATTGTTGTCATTGCACATGTTTATTGCAATATTCGTATTTTCTGGATTGTTTAATCTTCTAGTTGTGCATTCTGGAAGAGGACTTTTTAGAATCGGACCGATATTAATAACAGACGATGGAATAAAGTTTGCAATACTTTTCGCTTCAAGATTTTCGCTTGTTATACTAATCGGGTCAATAATTGTACTAACTATAAGCCAAACGCGATTGACTGAAGCATGCGCGTCTATTATTTCACCTCTTAAAATCGCAGGATTGCCAAGTCAAGAAATTGCTCTTATTATGAGCCTTGCTTTGCGATTTTTGCCAACTCTTGCAAAAGAAGCAGAATCTGTAGCTTTAGCTCAAATTGCAAGAGGCGGAAACATAAAAGACGGGTCTATAAAAAAGCGATTGCAAGCAATAACATCTCTTATAGTTCCAGGATTTGCAAGTGTGATTCGGCACGCAAACACACTGGGACTTGCGCTAGATTCTAGATGCTACGTTCCTGGAGCAAAACGCACACACTTACATACGGAGAAAATGCGCTTAAAAGACTTTGCGCTTTTAATAATTACATTAGGCATTGTGTGCGGAATAATTTCTGCTGGAATATTTGTATAACTGATAACTGGAATATTTGTATATTCGCATTTAACGTATTGAACTCATTGAACGTGTTGAGCGCGGATTCTTACGGTTAATGTATAATCCGATAAGCATTGAAAATTTAAGCGTTACAAGTAGATAATCAATAGTCGATAGTTGGTTGTCGATAATTGCGTTTAACAATATAGCGTTTTAGCGTTTTATGCATGTTGAGCGCGATTTGGAAGGAAAATAATGGCATTAACTAAAAAGCAGATTAAGCAATTGCGTGCGCTCGCTAACACTTTAAGCCCATTGCTTTATGTTGGAAAAAACGATATTAGCAATGCTGCTGTTAAGCAAGCAGACGAAACAATGCAATCTCACGAGCTTATGAAGTGCGCTGTACAAGATGGCTCTGGATTAAGTGCTAAAGAAGCTGCACAAGAACTCGCAGAACATCTTGGTGCAGAAGTCGTTCAAGTAATTGGCAATCGTTTTGTATTATTCCGCGTTTCAACCCGCGAAGATATTGAACACATTATGCTTGTTCGTGAATAAATAAAAATAATAAAACGTTTACGAATTAGTTTTATTAGTTTTATTTATTTTTATTTTCAGGATTGTGGAGAATATTGCGGATTTGAGATAAGCGTTGTGAAATCTCGTGCTCGTAGCCGCGATTATTTGGGTGATAATATTCGCGGCCAACTAGCTCATCTGGCATATATTGTTGAGAAGCCACAGCTCCTGGGTAGTCGTGAGCGTACTTGTACCCATCGTGATTCCCCCAGCTTTTCATCAAAGCAGTTGGAGCATTTCGCAAATGAAGAGGCACTTGACCAATATTTCCAGCATCAACATCTTGCAAAGCCTTATTAATCGCATTGTAGCTTGCATTTGATTTTGGAGCAGTTGCTACAGCAATCACAGCTTCCGAAAGAATAATCCGCGCTTCTGGCATGCCAATTAAAGCAACCGCTTGAGCTGCTGCAACAGTTACTTGCAAAATTTGTGGAGCTGCCATACCAACTTCTTCCGCAGCAGCAATCATAATCCGCCTTGCAATAAAACGCGGATCTTCCCCAGCTCTAAGCATTCGCGCTAAATAATGCAAAGAAGCGTCAACATCACTTCCACGCATTGACTTAATAAAAGCAGAAATCACATCGTAGTGGTCGTCGCCATCTTTGTCGTAGCGAACTGTAGTAGTATCCATTACGTTAGAAACAATATCAGCAGTAATAACAGGCTTCTTTTTGCCATGTTGCAACGCAACATCTCCAGTTACCGCGCCTGCTGCAGCCTCTAAAATAGTAAGAGTTTTGCGAGCATCTCCCCCGCTTAAACGAATAATTGAATCTATTGCATTATCATCAATTTTAAGCTGATTATTAAGACCATTTTCACTTGAAATTGCGCGTTCTATAAGCGTGCGCAAATCTTCTACACTAAGAGACTCAAGTTTAACAACTACTGATCTGCTAAGTAGTGGCTTAATGATTGAAAAACTTGGATTTTCGGTAGTGGCACCAATAAAAGTTACATCGCGATTTTCTACGCTTGGAAGCAAAGCATCTTGTTGAGATTTAGAAAAACGATGAACTTCGTCAATAAACAGAACTGTTTCTTGACCTTTACTAACCAAGCGCTCATGCGCACGATCTAGCACCGCTCTAACATCTTTAACTCCAGAAGTTACAGCAGAAAGCTCTTCAAACACGCGACCAGACTGTTGAGCCACAATATAAGCAAGCGTAGTTTTACCAACTCCAGGAGGCCCAAACAACACAACAGAACTTGGAGATGTAAGAGAACCTTTAGATTGCGGATTTGCAAGCCTACGCAAAGGCGAACCATCTTTTAACGCATGAGACTGCCCAAGCACGTCTTCTATAACGCTCGGTCGCATACGCACAGCCAACGGACGCGTTACATCGCTAGGCGCACTACTTGCTGTAAATAAATCCTGAACCATAATCTAAGTATACTCAATCCATAGAACAAACGTTCGACTATATTTTGTATTTTGGTCTAAAGCTTAAGTAAAACAACACTAAACGTGCGACACACTGTAGTCAAAGAACACAACTTCGCCTGTATCTTGTGTGGAATCCAAATCAACAATTCCAGTAATAGCCCAATTATGGTCTCCGTCCGAATCGTCAATAATTTGCCGAACTTTCCAAGAATGCTCACTTTTTTCTAGAGAATCATCCAAAATAAACAAGTCGCCGCCACGAGCTTTGGCATCTATTCCAACATACTCGTGCTCATCATAATAGTCGTCAAGCACATCATTCCACTCATGAACGCCGTAACCCCAAGCTTTGTCAAGCTCTCCCAAAGCATCCGCATCTTCCAAATCCATAAGCTGCACGCGGCGGAACATTGCGTTTCTAATCAACACAATAAGTCCACGACGATCCTCAACTACAGATTCAGAAGTTGAAGGCGCAGCTGTAGTTACTGCACTAGCTTCAGCGTCAGACCCTCCTGCGCTCTCCCACTCGTCAACAAGACTTGAATCAATAGAGCGCACAACAAGACGAAGCCACGAAATAATATCACGCAATTCTTCGTTAAGCATATCTTCTGGCACAGTGCGAGCAAGCGAACGGTAAGCGTCCGAAAGGTAGCGAAGAAGCGTTCCCTCACTTCTAGCAATGCCATAGCGCGAAATATAGCCAGTAAAATCGGAAGCAGTTTCAACCATGTCTCGAAGCACAGATTTAGGCTTTAGCCAGTAGTCGTTTGCCCACGGAACATCCTTGCGATATTGCGCAAAAGCAGGCTCAAGCAAATCTTCAAGAGGCTTAGGGTAACTAACTTCCGCCAAGCGTTCCATGCGCTCCTCGTAATCAATGCCATCATCTTTCATGCCAGCTATTGCAGCATCGCGAGCTTTACGCTCTTGCGTGCGAAGAACAGGCTTAGGGTCATCTAAAGTTGCTTCAACCATAGAAATTACGTCAAGCGCGTAGCTTTGAGATTCTGGGTCAAGAAGTTCCAAAGCTGCAAGCAAGAACGGAGAAAGTGGCTGATCTAGAGCAAAACCCTCTGGCATAGCAACATCAAGATCATAATCGCAAGAACCATCCGAAAACTCTCTGCATTCAATCACTTGAGTATCGAGCAGAGTTTGGAAAATATCGTTGCAACGCTCAAGCAATTTTTCTTTATCTTGCGGCCTTTGTGCACTATCTTCAATAAGTTTTTCAACGCGTGCTCTAGCGTCTCCGCCTTGCGTAACTTCGTTCAAAATCATTGAATGCGTTACAACCATGTGTGGATTCAAAGTTTCTGGAGCGCTTTCAATAAGCTTAGTAAACGTTGGCTCACCCCAAACTACAAAGCCTTCTGGAGCCTTCTTACGCTTAACTTTTTTAAGCTTTTTAGGGTCATTGCCAGCTTTTGCAACAGCTCGCGCATTCTCAATCTCGAACTCTGGAGCCTCTGCAACTACTAAGCCCTCTGTATCAAACCCCATTCTGCCTGCACGACCTGCAATTTGATGAAACTCGCGAGCGCGAAGCTTGCGACTACGATTCCCATCAAACTTTGTGAGCGCTGTAAGCACAACCGAATGAATTGGCACGTTAATACCAACACCAAGAGTGTCTGTGCCGCAAATAACGGGCAGCAATCCTTGCTGGGCTAGCTGTTCAACAAGCCTGCGGTAGCGCGGAAGCATGCCAGCATGATGTACGCCAACGCCTGTGCGCAGTAGCCTTTGCAAAATTTTGCCGAAGCCTGTAGTAAATTTAGTGCCTTTAATCGCTTGAGCGATTTTGTCTCGCTGCTCTTTGCTAGAAACTCCCGTACTAGCTAGCGCTTGAGCTGTTTCTAGAGCTGCGTCTTGCGAAAAATGAACTACGTAGATTGGCGTTAAACCCTTGTTAAATAAGAGTTCTACAGTTGTGGCAAGTGGCTTATCTGTATACTCGTATTCAAGCGGGATTGGTCTTGGAGCGTCTGCAATAATATCAACACTACGATTTGTTGATTTTTCTAATCGCTGTGCAATATCTGACACATCTCCAAGAGTTGCGCTCATAAGCAAGAATTGCGTATTTGGAAGCGTAAGAAGAGGCACTTGCCAAGCCCATCCTCGCTCTGGATCGCCATAATAGTGGAATTCGTCCATTGCAACGCAATCAACTTCTGCGTTTACGCCTTCTCTTAAGGCTTGATTTGCTAAGATTTCCGCCGTGCAGCAGATTATTGGAGCGTCCGCGTTAATATGCGAGTCGCCAGTAATCATACCTACGTTGTCTCGCCCAAAAATCGCAACTAAATCGAAGAATTTTTCGGATACAAGCGCTTTGATTGGCGCAGTGTAGTAGGAGCGTCTGCCAGTGGCAAGTGCCGCAAAATGCATGCCGAGCGCTACTAGCGATTTTCCAGAACCTGTTGGAGTGTTTAAGATTACGTGGTCTCCTGCAAGCAAATCCATAACGGATTCTTCTTGATGCGGCCACAAATCTACATGCTTGTTAGCTTTAACCCAATCAACAAATGCTTGAAAAATCTCGTCTTCGCTAGCATGATGCAAATCAAGAGCTAACTCGCCTAATCCAGCCATATTCCGCTCCTACTTTACTTACGCTTTAATCGCAAATTTAATCGCAGCTTTAATCGCAACTTTAATCGAAAATTTATTTACTTGCGATTTTACTTGCGCTTCTTTTTATCTCGTACTTTTACAGAGATTTGAATAGGAGTTCCCTCGAATCCAAATTCTTCTCTAAGAGAACGCTCAATAAAGCGACGGTAGCCGTGCTCTAAGAAGCCAGTTGCAAATATTACAAAACGCGGAGGGCGTGTAGAAGCTTGCGTTGCAAACAAGATTCGCGCTTGCTTTCCGCCTCGCAAAGGATGCGGATGAGCAGACTGAATACGGCCTAAGAAAGCGTTAAGCTTGCCTGTAGGAATGCGCTTATCCCAGCTTTCTAAAGCTGTTCTCATGGCACGAGCAAGACGATTCGTATGCCATCCTGTTTTTGCAGAAAGATTAACGCGCTCAGCCCAAGTTACGCGCTCAAACTCAGTTTTCCACAAGCGTTCCATGCGCTGTCTGGAAAATTCGTCCATTAAATCCCACTTGTTAAACACAAGTACGATTGCGCGACCAGCGTCAACAGCCTGGCTCATAACTTTCAAATCCTGCTCTGCAATAGGCTGGGAAGAGTCAAAAAGAATCAAGGCGAGTTCTGAACGCTCAATCGCAGCCTGTGTACGAAGTGAAGAATAGTATTCAGCACCCGTAAGCTTGTGCTGCCTGCGCTTAATACCAGCAGTGTCAATAAACAGCCAGTCTTCTCCATCAACTCGCACAACCTCATCAACAGGGTCTCGAGTAGTTCCAGCCAAATCGTTCACAACAGAACGCTCTTCGTGAGCTAAATGGTTCAAAAGCGAAGACTTACCAACGTTTGGACGACCAACTAAAGCAACTCTGCGCAAACCTTCTGGAGTTAAGAATCCAGAAGTCTTATTCGCTTTCTTTAAAGATGCAAGAGCTGCGTCAAGCAAATCTCCAACGCCTCTGCCGTGCATTGCAGAAATTCCATAAGGCTCGCCCATTCCAAGCTTCCAAAACTCTGCAGTCAAATACTCGCTTCTAGCGTCGTCAACCTTGTTAACTGCCAAAGTAATAGGCTTACCAGCAGCGCGAAGCATTGAAACAATACGCTCGTCTGTAGCCGTTAAACCAACCTGACCATCTACTAGGAAAATAACAGCATCACTTAAACGCACTGCCACTTGCGCCTGCTGTGCAATAGAAGAATCTATTCCTTCAACATCTGCTTCCCAGCCGCCAGTGTCAACCAGCTTAAAGTTGGCTCCAGCCCACTCAGCGTCGTAACTTACACGATCTCTAGTAACGCCTGGAGTATCTTCTACAACAGCAACTCTGTGACCCAGAATACGGTTTACAAGCGTTGATTTTCCAACGTTTGGTCGGCCAATAACGGCAATTACTCCAACAGCTTTAGTGTCTTTCGATTCATCTTCGCTTGCTAAATCTCCGCTAAGAAGCGCACGGTCTTCATCGTCAAGATCGTAGCCTTCAAGATTTGCAGCATAACGGTCGTATTCATCCTGCTCAATTGCATCGTCAACCATCTCTACAAGCGCATCAAGAGTCTGCTCAAAAGTTAAATCAGAATTATCGAGAGTTGTAACGCCTTCTGCTGCTTGAAGAAAATGAGTAACTTTAGAATCTTTAGCGTCACGAGCGCGAATATCGTCTTCTTCTAAAGATTCATTATTCTTAGATTCAATATTCTTAGATTCGCTATTTTGCGAATTTTCTTGCGCAATATCTTGCTTATTTCTGCGAGCTTGACGCACATCCTCGCGTGCAGTAAGAAGCACTCGAACTTGCGCGTTAGGAGCTACAACAGTAGTAATATCGCGGCCTTCTGCAACAATTCCTTCTCCGCTAGAGAAAGAATCCTCAGCTGACTCTGCTGCAATATACGCGCGCTGAGCAGCAATAAGCATGCGTCGAACTGCAGGAATCGAAGAAACCGTAGACACGTGCGAAGAAACTTCAACAGAACGCAATTCTTCGCTAATATCTTCACTATCAATTACGACTACAGGATTTTTTGGATCAACACTAAATTCAGCATGATCTTCCGTGAACAATGCTCCAACAGCTTCAACAATTTGATTAAAGCGTTCCGCATCTGCAGAATTTGTTGGATTTCCTTCTTCATCCAACTCAAGCTGCTTGCTTAAATCAATTCCTTGCTTTAAGCACCACCATGCTGCAGCTCTATACATTGCACCCGTATCTAAATACGCAAAACCGTAGTATTGTGCTAAAGCGCGAGAAGTAGAAGACTTACCAACTCCTGCTGGTCCATCAATTGCTACACAAATCACAGGCCAACCTCCTTAGAAAGCGAGCGCACTTCTGTTTGAGAAAGAACGCGGTAAGATCCAGCTTTTAAGTCCCCTAATTTAATAGGGCCGATTTGCGTACGAACCAAGCGCTTTACAGGGAATCCAACAGCTCCAAAAATCCTACGCACAATACGATTCTTGCCAGAATGCAACACGACTTTTACCATGGTTGTGTCGTGATTCTGGTCGATTATTGCGCAGCGGTCGAACTTAATCCAACCATCTTCAAGATTTACGCCTTGAGAAACCAAGCGGCGGCAAACCATGCCGTTAATCTTGCCTTCAAGCGTTGCAATATAAGTTTTTTCAACCTCATACTTTGGGTGCATAACATGCTGGCTTAGCTCGCCATCGTTGGTCATTAGAATAAGACCTTCCGAATCGTAGTCCAAGCGACCCATGTGGAAGATTCGCTCGTACTTGTCTCCCACAATATCCCTTAAAGTAAAACGACCTTTAGGATCGTCCATAGCGCTCAAAACTCGCTTAGGCTTATGCAATGCGAGAGTTACAAGCTTCGTGTTGAACTTTACTCGAGACCCATCAACGCGCACTTTCTGACGCTTTGGATCTACGCGAGTACCAAGTGTTGTAACCAATTCGTCGTCTACTTCAACACGCCCATCGAGAATAATCTCCTCACATTTGCGTCTTGAACCAAATCCCGCTTCAGCAAGCAGCTTCTGCAGTCGAATGGCGTTTTTGTCATCTGAATGCGCCTGATTGGCGCGGGAATATGCGTTTGGCATCGTTCTCCCAACGTGACCTATTGTATTAATTTAATCTTATTGATGTTTTATTTATGGCCATTTTTGCGTATTTATTAATAATTTTTAATCATTTTTTAATACTCACAGCAAATTGCCACGTTTTTCTATGTTAGCGTATGGCATAGCCGTGATACTATAGCAGACGTTTGGTTGTGTTGCTAATAACAAAACAACATAAAAACAACACAACACGTACACATTAACGTAAGGAATTGTTATGAACAACACTTTGCAAAATAAATGTTCAAATGATGAGCAAAAAGCAACTGCTCCTGCACCTCTTGTTTTTAGGATTTTTGCTGAATTTATTGCAAGCGTTTTTGCAATATTTACTATTTACACGTTCTCATCTGTTGTAACAGCGATGTACGGCGTGAATGTTCTTTTGATTGCTGCAGGAACAGGCTTAGCTTACGCAGCAGCAATCAGTATAGCAGCTAAGGTTTCTGGAGGCCACGTTAATCCAGCAGTAACAATCGCTTCTATGCTTACTGGAAGAACCTCTTATATCTCTGGAATTTTATACATTATTGCGCAAGTTCTTGGCGCACTCGTTGCTGCTTCAATAACTGTTTTTATTCTTCCTCAAACTAAAATGGTTCCAGAAAAAACATGGTTTGCTCCTGTTGTAAACGGTTTTGAAAGCGCTTCAATCTCTGCAAATCAGCTAAAAAGCGTTAATGCTTCTTTTGGCGTTATCTCCGCATTAATAGTTGAGATTATTGCAGTTCTTATTATTGTTGCAACAGCAATGACGTATACGCGCGAAGATGGTAGTGCTAAATGCACTTATGCAGCACACATGGGTATTGCATACTCGGTTGGAGCTTTTATTACATACCAAATTACTGGATCCGGTCTTAATCCTGCTCGTTCTACGGGTATTGCCATTCTTGCACAGTCTAAGAAATTAGCTACTGCACCATTAAGCCAACTTTGGGTATTTTGGATTGCTCCTGTTTTTGCAGCAGCTCTTGTTGGATTCGTTATGCTTATTAGCAAGCTTGTTCGTTCTTCTTCAAAAGACTCAAACAGTGTTAAAGAATCCAATAATGCTGGCGATTTAAGCTCGGATGATTCTTCTAAAAACACTTCAGTATCTAGCGAAGAATCAGAAAATAGCGAAAATAAAGAAGTTAACCCATTTTATAACGAAAACAAATAGTTAAAACAAAATAGGTTACATAAAAACAAAAATAGAAAAATACGTTATTAGCAAACCAAGTCCTAGTGCAATGCTTATAAAAGAGTCAAAAGCAATGGATCTAACTTTCCAAGGGCTTCGTTGAGAGAAAATTAAGCGTATTATTCCAAGAATGATGGCTGTTGCAGAAATAATAACTGTAGCAGCCATTATTTTTCCTATAAAAGCTAATACAGCGCACACGCATACGATTATTGCCACAATCCATTGCGCATACGGCTTCCCCTCTTTTACTTCCGAAACGTAGATATGATTGTTTGAGTTGTTGTCCGCTTTGCTGTTCACGTTGTTCATTAATTCAACTTTATGCTCAACTTTTAATTCGTTATCTTGGCTCTTTTGGCTAATTGTCATACTTGTATAATACATAAAAAGCCTTGGAAAGTATATTAAACACAATCCAAGGCTTTACGTTAATATGATTAATCGAGTTAATCTAACTGACTAATCAGCTATTTACATAAAGACTAATTTGCAAATAGCGATTGATTTTTAGTGGTTTTAGTGGAAGAAGTGCCTCGTTCCAGTAGTGTACATTGTTACACCAGCCTCGCGCGCAGCTCCAAACACTTCCTCATCTCTAATAGACCCTCCAGGTTGAACTATTGCGCTTACACCTGCTTCTATCAAGATTTGCGGACCATCAGCAAATGGGAAGAACGCGTCGGATGCTGCAACAGCTCCACGAGCACGCTCAACACCATCAGCAAGAGTATTAGCACGCTCAACAGCCAAGTGGCAAGAATCCACGCGATTAACCTGCCCCATGCCAATGCCAACAGTAGCATTATCGTGTGCAAGTAGAATTGCGTTAGACTTTACGCAACGAAGCGAGCGCCATGCAAACTCTAAGTCTCTCAAAGTATCAGTATCTGCAGCTTCTCCAGATACAAGAGTCCAATTTTGAGGATTATCGCCAAAATCGTCAATCTTGTCTGCGCTTTGTACCAATGCACCACCATCAATAGGATGCACCTGCAAGCCCAAAACTGGAGGATTTGCAACTTTTAAGATTCGCAAATTCTTCTTCTTAGTGCGCAATAACTCCAAAGCCTCAGGCTCATAATCTGGAGCAACAATTACCTCTGTAAAAATTGGTCGAACACTTTCAGCCATTTCTAGTGTAACAGTTGAATTGCAAGCAATCACACCGCCGTAAGCACTTACAGGATCGCAAGCGTGAGCTTTCTTATGAGCAATAGCTGCAGTTGCACCTATTGCTAAGCCGCAAGGATTATTATGCTTGCATACTGCAACGGCGATTTGTGGGGCAAAATCCCATACTGCACGCCAAGCCGCATCCGCATCAACATAATTGTTGTAGCTCATCGGCTTTCCACCAAGAAGTTCAGCTTGAGCTAAACCGCCATTATGCAATGGATCAAGATAAAGCCCAGCATATTGATGTGGGTTTTCTCCATACCTAAGCTTACGTTCAAGAGTCCATGTTCTTGTGTAGTCGCGTGGAAGTAACGAATCTTTGCTTGTTTTATCAAGCGAATCATCATTGTTATCTGTGTTTTCCATCATGCTTTGCGGCATTGGCCAAGCGTTATTAGTCCATTGGCATATTGCAGCATCGTAGGCGGCTGTATGCTCGAATGCTTTATGCGCTAAGTATTCACGCTCTTGCAAGCTAAAGCCTTCACTAGAAGCAATTCGATTAGCAAGCAATTTGTAATCTGCAGGATCTGTAATAACAGCTACAGACTTATGATTCTTAGCAGCTGCTCGAATCATTGAAGGTCCACCAATATCGATTTTTTCAATAATGGCGTCGTTTTTAGCACCGCTCATAACTGTGTTCACAAAAGGATACAAGTTTACAACTACAGCATCAAATGGCTCAATATTCAAATCTTTAAGCTGCTTTACGTGATCCGAATTGGTCATATCTGCTAGAATTCCAGCGTGAATATGTGGATCGAGTGTTTTAACTCTACCATCTAAACTTTCTGGGAATCCTGTTACATCCGACACTTGCGTAACGCTTACACCCAATTCTTGAAGCTTTGAAGCAGTTGAACCAGTTGAAACAACTTGAGTTCCACACTTTCTAAAAGCATCTGCCAGCGTTTCTAGTCCTTCTTTGCAAAATACTGAAACCAGTACTCGCTTTATTGACTTTTTACCTGTGGTTATCAGCACATCTGCATTTTGTTCTTGCTCATGTATCTGTTGCACCGGTCTTCCTCCTTGTGTTGGATGAGGATTTATTTTTTATTAGCTTTTGAGCTGACTGTTCTAGTTGCACTAAGATCACTAGTTTCAGTTTTGCTCTCAAGCAAAGGTTGATTTTCGGATAAAATTTTATTGCTTAAAAGTCGAATACCAATTATTATTGCGCAAACAAAAAGAATAATAAGCCAAGAAAAGCCAAAACCGTATATTGTTAAATGCCCTAAGGAACGAAGACTTCTACTTACATTAACTCCAACATGCGCTAATCTAAATCTTCCCAAACTACCATTTGCAAATAGAAGTAATACGCTCATAATAAGTATTATTGCCATGCAAGATGCTACTAGAACTATTGCAGATTGAACAAACGTAAAAGCTGTTTTCTTCCAGTCTACTTTATTGTTATCAAATATGATTCTAAGGTTGCACAACTTTGAGTACAAAATTATAAACAATGCTAAAATAGCGCACAAAACAAACAATATACTAACCGAAGCTGTTCTATAGAATGAATCTTTTATAGCGTCTGGGAATATTGCAAAAAGTGGAACAGGCGGTAATGATTTTTTGCTAACAGAAAAAATACTAAAACTTGCAATATCTCCAATGTTGAATCCTGCTCCAGCAATCCAAGATAACGCCCATAGTGCAATATTCGGCAACCACACTAAACAGGCAATAGATGTTAAAATCCTAGAACCGATTTGCATCCCTAGCTTAGAAAATGCAATCTCAACGTTGCTTGAACCAACTACACACCAAAAGATGATTGTTAAAAGTGCAACAATTGCGTAAATTGCCAAAACACTTATAGAGCAATAAAAACAGATTTTTGCACATTTAATTGTTCGCTCAGAAAAATGCTTTGATAACTTTTGTTTTATTTGTGCAAACGTAGAAGAATGTGGAAAAACAGCAATCATCATAGCTAAAATATACACACAAACACTTTTTAGCAATATTATTGGCAAAGAATCCAACAACTCAATATTGGTATTTTGAGATATTACAGAATTTGCAAAAACCCAAACAAGTAGTCCTATTGTATTTGCCAACTGACCGCCTTTTAGCTTTCTCATTGCAATTGCAAGAGATGAAACTAAAAGAATTGTTAATCCAAGAGGAATAATCGTAAGAACAAAATCATCAAAGCCAAGCCCAACACCTTGTGCAAAAAGAAGTACGGCCCATGTTAAAGACATTGACGAATCAGAAAGATTACCAGTTCCTTCTTCAATCGAAATTACTAAAAGCGTTAAAGACATAAACAACCCAACAATAAGAGCAAAAACAAAAATAGTTATTGCTGGAATAGCTAAACCCTTCAAAACGCTAATAAGAGAAGATTTTAGTTTTTTCAAAATTGTTCCTCCCCTACGTTCTTAAAGTTTAGACTTGGATTATTTTGGATTATCTACGTATTTAACGCTTTTCTTTAAACTACGATTTGCAGTGTTTAAGCTGGCATTTCCATTAAGCTAGAGCACTTATAGGATTGTAGGTCGCTCATTCCATTAATGCCCGTTAGCTCCATTACAAAGCAGAACCCAGCAACAACACCTTCGGATCTTTCAACAAGCCTTGCAGCAGCTTTTGCGGTTCCTCCTGTTGCAATCAAATCATCAACAATAAGAACACGCTGACCAGGTTTAATCAAGCCTTTTTCAATCTCGATTTTAGCTTCTCCATACTCAAGAGAATACGATTCGCTAATAACTTCTGGCGGCAACTTACCTGCTTTTCTTACGGCAACAAAACCCTTATTTAAGCGTGCAGCTAATACTGGGCCAAATAAGAATCCACGAGCTTCAAGACCTGCAACTAAATCAAAAGAATCTTTAGAAACAGGCAAAGAA
Source organism: Gardnerella vaginalis (assembly GCA_946997215.1). Classification (GTDB taxonomy): domain Bacteria; phylum Actinomycetota; class Actinomycetes; order Actinomycetales; family Bifidobacteriaceae; genus Bifidobacterium; species Bifidobacterium vaginale_I. The sequence goes on along the minus strand of CAMPUL010000002.1, from coordinate 67,190 downwards.
TCAACAAGTGATTCAATAAGAATATTCATACCACGAGCATCTGCAAATACTGGTAGAAAATCGCGAAAAACAATCTTTGGATTAGGAAATCCTGGAATTGTGCGAACAAGAGATGCTAAATAATTAGCATCTTCACTACTAACATTCTTTAGAGGCTTTACCGTAATATCAGTTGTTGTCATAATCCTAGCGTTCTATTCTAGTTTTCTTTATTTTCATTAGATTCGCTAGATTCTTGAACCTCGTTAGATTCATTGGATTCTTGCGATTCGTTATCTTCTGCGCTATCCGCATTATTATTAGCGCCTTCTGCACTATCTTCTTTATCGTAGCTATTAAAATCTACGCGAACGTAAACCCTGTTAACAGCACGGAAAGATACGCGAAGCAGACTACCTTCTGAATCTAAAACAATCTCTTCGTGATCTGCATCAACGCTAACAACTTTACCAATAATTCCACCAATGGTTATAACCTCAACACCAGGCTTTAACGAATCATGGAAAGAACGCAATTCAGTTTGGCGCTTTTTCATGTTACGAGATTGGAACCACATGATACCAACCATGGCAATTACAAGAACAATAAGCATGCCATACTGTTGAAAGAATTGGGGCACAATAAACTCCTTAAGTTATCCAACCCTAAGACGGCAAAACACCGTCCAAATCAACTATTTTATGTTATCTATCTGACATTATCGGGTGCTTTAAGACCTAAATGTTGCCAAGCTTTTTCAGTTGCAACTCTGCCTTTAGGTGTTCTAACAAGAAAGCCTTCTCGAACCAAATATGGTTCACAAACAGTTTCCACAGTTTCCGACTCTTCTCCAACCATTGCAGCCAAGTTATTAAGCCCTACAGGACCACCATTAAATTGAACCACAATAGCTTTTAGAACAGCAATATCTAAACGATCAAGGCCTTGAGTATCTATTTGATACAAAGATAAAGCCTCGATTACAGACTCGCGATTTACTTCTTTAAGATTATGTACTACTGCCCAATCTCTAACACGCCTCAAAAGTCTGTTTGCAATTCTAGGAGTTCCCCTAGAGCGCAAAGCAAGCTCTTTTGCCGCTTGGCCTGCAAGATTTACGCCTAAAAGTGCGGAAGAACGCTCAATAAGCTTCTCTAGCTCTTCGTGAGGATAAAAATCCAAGTGAGCAGTAAAACCAAAACGCGCTCTAAGAGGAGAAGGAAGCATGCCTTCTCTAGTAGTTGCGCCAACAACCGTAAAATGAGGCAAAGTAAGCGGTATAGAAGACGCTCCAGGCCCTTTTCCAACCATAACGTCTACTCGAAAATCTTCCATAGCAATGTAAAGCAACTCTTCAGCAGCGCGAGGAAGTCTATGAATCTCATCAATAAACAACACTTCACCTGTATCTAAAGAGCTTAAAATCGATGCTAAATCCCCAGCATGTTGAATAGCAGGGCCAGAAGTAACTCGAATAGAAACGCCTAATTCGTTAGCAACAATCATTGCCAATGTTGTTTTTCCAAGACCAGGAGGACCTGCAAGAAGCATATGATCGGGAGGAACATTACGCAATCTTGCAGCATCCAAAAAAAGTTGCAATTGCGCTTTTAATAAAGGCTGACCAATAAAACCATCCAGAGCATGAGGACGCAACTCCTCATCACTAATTTGCTCGTTTTCTATAGCACTAGAAGATACTATTCTTAATGAATCTTCTGATACGCCAGTATTAACAGATTGCACGTTGTTGATTTTCTCGCTGTTGATTTTCTCGCCAAAACTCATAATCCTCACCTGCCTCTATCCAGCGAAGACAAAGCCATGCGCAAAACTGTTGGCATATCTTCATCTCTAATTGGCAAAGAAATATGCTCTTGTTTACAAACGCTTTCCACTGCTTTTTGAGCATCAAACTGCTTCCAGCCTAAAGACATTAATCCATCAACAACTTTTTGTAACGCAAAATCATTAATAGTATTGGAATTTTCATTTACTTTTTTATTAGCTTCATCGTCTAGATTAGAAACGTCAATGGAGCCTTTAAGCTCGAGGATAATTTTTTGTGCACCCTTTTTTCCCAACCCAGGAGCGGAAGAAAGCGCAGAAACATCTGAATCCGCAATAGCCTTAATCAAACGATCTACGCTTAATGTTGAAAGCAAAGAAAGAGCTACTTTAGGACCCACTCCACTAACTTTTTGTTGAATTTGAAGAAAAATACGCTTTGCAGCCATACTTGTAAAACCATAGAGCGTAATAGCATCTTGACTAACGTGTAAAGACGTATAAATTTTAGCTTCTTGGCCTTCGTGTAAGGATGATAAATCTGACGATGGCATATATACTTCGTAGCCAACGCCACAAACACAGACAAGCGCACAACGCGAATCGATAGATTCCACTACGCCATTAAGCATACCGATCATCAGCGCTTACCTTTCTGAATAAATCCCTACAACCTATAGAACATCTGTTCTATAAACATCCTACATACCTCGCCCGACAGAACTTGATCCGCGCGCCGCACGCAAAGACTCAGCCCACTTTCTTTGAGCATCCGTTAAATGCTGCTCTCGCTCTCCGCCTTGCAATGCGCCTGCAGGCCTAAGAGCATGACAAATAGCTTGAGCTAAAGCATCAGCAGCATCTGCAGGAGTTGGTAAAACATTAAGATTCAAAAGACGCGCAACCATGCGCTCTACTTGTTGCTTGCCAGCACTGCCATTGCCAGCAACAGCAAGTTTAACCTCCGTTGGAGTGTGCAAAGCAACAGGAATGCCCCTTTGAGCTGCAACAAGCATAGCGATTCCTGCAACTTGAGCAGTTCCAAGCACCGTATTTCGATTTTCTTGAGCAAACACGCGCTCAATCGAAACAACATCTGGCGAAAACCTTTCGATTTTTTCAACCAGCCCATTGTAAATCTCAAGAAGTCGTAAATCTTGAGAAGTTTTTGGATTGCTTCTTAAAACATCGACGTGAATAAAAGAAAGCCGACGAGAAACGCCGGCTTCAATCACGCCAACCCCGCAGCGAGTAAGCCCGGGGTCAACGCCCAAAATCATCATTGGAAACTATTCTGCTTCCTCAAGCTGAGCCATAACTTCATCCGAAGCAGTCCAGTTGCTATAAATATTTTGAACATCGTCCAAATCATCAAGATTGTCAATCAAGCGAGACACCTTTTGAGCATCTTCAAAGCTCAACTCAACCTCATTGTTTGGATGCATAACGATTTCTGCAGAATCGTAGTCAAAACCAGCCTCTTGCAAAGCCTTACGAACAGTTACCAAATCGCTAGAATCCGTGTATACGGAATACACATCTCCATCGTCTGCAACGTCTTCAGCGCCTGCTTCTGCAGCAATATCAAAAAGCTTGCTATAGTCAACGCCCTCGCTAGGAACTTCAATCAAGCCCTTACGCTCAAAGTTAAAGCTCACAGAACCGCTTGTAGCCAAAGAACCATTGCCCTTTGTAAGAGTTGAGCGAACATCTGCTGCAGCGCGATTGCGATTATCGGTAAGGCACTCAATAATCAAACCAACGCCTGCAGGAGCATAGCCTTCGTAAACAATCTCTTCGTAGTTTGCGCCGCCTGCTTCTTCGCCAGAACCACGCTTAACAGCGCGCTTAATGTTATCTGCTGGCATAGAAGCTTTCTTAGCTTTAACGATTGCATCGTACAAAGTTGGGTTACCATCCGGGTCTCCACCACCAAGACGAGCTGCAATTTCAATATTCTTAATAAGCTTGGCGAAAAGCTTGCCGCGCTTTGCGTCGATAGCGGCCTTCTTGTGCTTTGTGGTCGCCCACTTGGAATGACCTGACATGATACTCCTAAAAAGTGTACGGTTACGTAAACGTGATGATTTTAATGCGCTTTAGCGACAAATTGCCAAAACAAGTTTATTTAAGCAAATTTTTAACTTCAAAAATACGCTGAAAAACAGTTATAGCTCCACCAATGCAAAGAATAATCATTGCTAAGCAAAGCCACAATAGCCAACCCGTTAATCCGCTTAGCCCCATTGAAACTAGAATTATTGCAACTCTGTCGGCGCGAGTAATCAAACCTTTTTTAGCATCTACCCCAACAGACTCGCCTCTTGCTCTAGCATACGATGTTACAAAAGCAAACATCATAGATACTAGCGAACACACTAATCCGCAATATCGCAAAAAATTATTCACACAAAATGGCAAATATAAGCAAATGTTTAGATTATGTGCTCGATATAAACAAATGCAAACACACGCAAAAAGCGACCAATCCGCAATTCTATCGAGAGTAGAATCTAAAAATGCACCAAATTTAGTTCCACCATTCTTATTTGTTAAAGCAGCAACAGAACCATCCAAAGCGTCTGCAAGAACAAAAATCGTAAGCAAAATAGTGCCAATCAAAAGCTGGCCGCTTATAGAAATAAAAACAGAAGTTGCAACAAGCGCAATGGTGCCAAAAATCGTAACACTGTTAGCACTACATCCAAATTTAACAAGAAGCTTTGCAATTGGCAAAATAACACGTTTGAATCCACTTCTTAAAGATTCCAACATATTAAGCCTTTCTTTGATTCAAACACAGCGCTCAAGCACTAGTACTCAAATACAAATCACTTCTAAACTCATCACCGCGTTAACAAAAACGCCGCTTAAAACTAAGCGGCGCTAATTCTAGCTCCCTCACCTGGATTCGAACCAAGACAAAGGGTTCCAAAGACCCGTGTGCTGCCATTACACCATGAGGGAACGGCGGAAAAAACCGCCAAGTCACTATTATGCCACAACAATCAAAATCGTCAAGCTTGGCGTGGCGAAATAGGATTTATGCAAATTTATGCAAACAAAAACCCTTTTCCGTGATGTTCTGGGTATGTGTCAAACAGCTTTGCAACAGACCCGTCTTCAAACACAGCTTTAATCGCGCTTGCCAAAAGTGGAGCAATTGAAAGAACCGTCAACCCATCCCAACGCTTTTCTTGTGGGATTGGAACAGTATCTGTTAACACAACTTCTCTAGCACCGCAATTCTTCAATCGCTCAACTGCAGGACCCGAAAGAACGCCGTGCGTTGCAACAACAGTTACAGACTTTGCTCCAGCGTCTTTAAGAACATTGCAAGCACCTGCGATTGTTCCAGCAGTATCGATTAAATCGTCCACCATAACGCAATCGCGACCAGCAACATCACCAACTACACGGTTTGCAACAGCTTGATTTGGACGCGTAATATCTCTAGTTTTATGAACAAAAGCCAGTGGACCTCCGCCCAATCTTTGCGCCCACTGCTCCGCAACACGGATTCGCCCTGCATCTGGCGAAACAACAGTAACGTTTCCTAAATCTTCGCTAAAGCGATCCCTTACATAGTCCACCAAAACTGGCATAGCAATTAAGTGGTCTACAGGACCATCAAAGAATCCTTGCGATTGTGCAGCATGCAAATCAACGCTCATAATGCGATCTGCGCCTGCAGTTTTAAGTAAATCAAACATCAAGCGGCAAGAAATAGGCTCACGACCGCGATGCTTTTTATCTTGTCTAGAATATCCAAGCAACGGGCACACAGCGGTAATAGAACGAGCAGATGCGCGCTTTAATGCATCAATCATAATCAACTGTTCCATAATTGACTTATTAACAGGGTCACTATGACTTTGCAACACAAACACGTCTGTTCCTCGCACAGACTGAGTGTAACGAACATACATCTCGCCATTAGCAAAATCGTACGCCGTTGTTTCCAATACATCTATACCAAGCTGATTCGCAACATCTTTAGCAAGCTTAGGATGCGCGCGACCAGTTACGAGAACAAGGTTTTTATCTGGCTTTCCTTCAAGGACGATGCTCACCATATCTCCAAACGCTAGTTCGCTAACAGTCCACAAAAATCGGACTGAAACTAATACTATCTATTTGCGCAGACTATAACCATTAAGCCGTTTCATACATAACAAATGCTTGCAAACAGTTGCAAATCCTTACAAAAACATTACAAATCATTACAAATTGCGTATATATAAACCGTGTTTAACAATGTATTGAACAACGCCGTCTGGAACCAAATACCAAACTGGCTCCCCATGCTCTGCACGCTTGCGAACATCTGTTGAAGATATTGCCAATGCTGGAATCTCCAATATGTCAACAGGAAAACGATGACTATGGCAATTAACCATATCGTCACACGAATCGTAAGACGCGGAACGAGCTTCAATTTGTGTAAACTTTTCTGGACTTGCGTAACCTGGACGCGTTACAGCAACAAATCTAGCTAAACTCCATAATTCTCTAGCATTTTTCCATTGCATAATCTCTGCAATAGCGTCTGCTCCAGTAATAAAGAAAAGCTCCGCGTCTGGGTGTTGCGCGCGAATATCGCGAAGCGTGTCGATTGTGTAAGTAACACCAGGCCTATCAATATCCACTCTAGAAACTGTAAATTTTGGGTTTGAAGCCGTTGCGATTACAGTCATCAAATATCTGTCTTCTGCATTTGTGACTTTTTTGTCTAGCTTAAAAACCGGCTTTCCAGTAGGAACAAAAATAACTTCGTCTAAATCATAAACCCACGCGACTTCGGAAGCTGCTACCAAGTGGCCATTGTGAATCGGATCAAAAGTTCCACCCATAATCCCTATGCGCGGGTGTTGATGAACGTTTCCTCTTGCAGAGTGCTTAAGTTTAGAAGATATTGACGAAACTGGCACGCTAGCTTGGCTTTGATTAAAAGAACCTTGGAACAAATCCGACATTCGGCGTTCTGTAGATGAATCGCTCATTTAATTTGTCCTAGATGCATTGCGTACATTGTGCGCGTTATTTGCATTAGACGCATTAGACGCATCTGCAGCATCATCTGCTTTCGCTTCATCAATTACGCTGGAAGCAACATTTGCTTTGTCTGGATTAATGTTCCCCATTTCTTCATTCCACTCATCTTGAACAACGCGCTTAATTTCTTCAAACGTTGGAAGATCAAAATCAGGCTGGAAAACGCCTCTAATGTTTGCAACGCACTCCGTAATCTCTACAAGAACTTCGCTCATATTGTCTACAAGGCTAGCGCGCTCAAGCTTACTAAATTCAGCTATATTGCTTTCCATTTTTTGCAAATTCTTATTAACTTCATCTATTATTTCGCTGTTTTCTGGCGTAACAACATCTCGATTATCTCTATCTGGCCACCCCATTAAAACAGCGTCAGCATATTCAAGAGAAGACCTTTGACTTGCAGACGCAATCCCATCTTCTATTTGAACTAAAAACACGTAACGAACAATAGATAATCTTTCTGCTGCAACATCTAAAGCATCAAGCACATTAGAAGCACCTACACCGTTAGATAGGCACATAGACAGTCTTAAATCCTCGTTTGATTGATTTTTAGAAATTTTAGACGATTGTGATTGTGATGTATCAGGCATATTCTTAACCTTACTCTTAAGCCCTTATTTGTCCTTGACCGTAGCCAATCCACTTTGTAGTTGTCATCTCTACTAAGCCCATTGGCCCTCTTGCATGCAGCTTTTGAGTGGAAATTCCAAGCTCGGCTCCAAAACCAAATTCGCCGCCGTCTGTAAACCTTGTTGAAGCATTTACCATAACAACCGCACTGTCTATTGACGAAACAAACTCGTTAATCGTTAAGTAGTCTTGCGCAATAATCGTTTCCGTGTGACCCGTTGAATATTTTGAAATATGATTAATGGCATCTTTAACACCATCTACAACTTTTACTCCGATTTGCAAAGACAAATATTCTGTAGACCAATCTTCATTATTTGCATGCTCTAGTTTAATACCACTTATATTTGCGGATGATAAAATATTGTATGATTCTTCATCAGCATGAATTAAAACATTACGATTCGCTAATTCGCTTGCGACTTTTGGAAGAAAATCTTTAGCAATGCTTCGATCTACAAGTAATTTTTCTGCAGCATTACAAACTCCGACTCGTTGAGTTTTTGCGTTTATAATAATCGGAATTGCTTGACTAAAGTTTGCTGTTTTATCTACATAAATGTGAACGTTTCCAGCGCCAGTTTCTATGACTGGAACTGTTGATTCTTTAATAACTGCAGAAATCAGATTTGCGCTTCCTCTAGGAACAAGAACATCAATATGACCATGTGCGTGCATCATTGATGTTGCACCGCTTCTGCCAAGATCATCAACAGATTCTATAAGATTTTCACTTACACCAAAATCTTTTAAGACTTGCTTTAACACACTAACAGTTGCACGATTTGTGCATTCGGCTGCGCTTCCGCCTCTTAAAATTACAGCGTTTGAAGATTTTATGCACAAAGATGCAACGTCAACAGTTACATTTGGTCTAGCTTCGTAAATCATTCCCATTACGCCAATTGGCACTCTTACTTGAGAAAGTTTAATACCATTTTCCAGCGTGTATCCTCTAACAATTTGGCCAACAGGATCTTGTAATTGCGCTATTTTTCTAACACTTTGAGCTGATTTAACTATTCTTTCTTTGTTAAACACAAGTCTGTCTAGTTTTCCAGCATCCATACCATTTTTTTGAGCTTTTTCTAAATCTTGCTTATTTGCTTTTTCAATAAATTCTGCGTTATTTTCAAGAGAATCAGCAATAGCATTTAAAAGATTGTTCTTAAAAGTGGCATTAGATTTAGAAAATTCTCTTTGGGCGATTCGCGCATCATCTGCTCTAGAAAAAACAATAGAATCTGTAGAGTCCCCATGCTCTTTAGAACTATTGACTTGCTCACTATTATGTGTTTCGTCAAACTTTGTATTGAGATTAATCATATTGAACATATTAGCAATAGCAGTGCTTAGGCTCCAATGCTTCGGGTATTATGTATAACAATTGACACAAATGGAGGAATCATGGCAGAAAACACTACGAATACAGTTATGTTTCATAGCACTAGGTCTAACTCTAAAACCTATACGTCGAAACAAGCTATTCGTAGGGGCATAGCCGAAGACGGTGGCTTGTTTGTTACAGATTGCCTTGGCGAAACTCGCTACGATATTTCTAATCTTGTTGGAAAATCTTACAAGCAAATTGCTAAAGATGTTCTTCAAATCCTTCTTCCAGATTTTACTTCTAGCGAGCTTGATGAGTGTGTTGAAAATGCTTATGGAGATCAATGGGAAGATTGCGAAGTTACTCCATTAAAGCAGCTTGGCACTAACAATGATTTTGTTTTAGAGCTTTTCCACGGTCCTACTTGCGCTTTTAAAGATGTTGCTTTGCAAATTTTGCCACACTTTATTAGACACTCAAAAAATACTTCTGACTCTAGCCAAAACGTTATGATTCTTACTGCTACTTCGGGAGATACTGGCAAAGCTGCGTTAGCTGGTTTTGCAAATGTTGAAGGCACTTCTATGGTTACTTTTTACCCAGAAGGCAAAGTAAGTAAAGTTCAAGAATTGCAAATGACAACTCAAAGCGGAAGTAACGTAAAAGTTTGCGCTGTTAGAGGTAATTTTGACGACACTCAAAGCAGCGTTAAGCAAATCTTTACTAACGATTCAATCAATGAATCGATTAAGAATAACAATAATGCTTTGCTTTCTTCTGCTAATTCGATTAATATAGGCAGACTTATTCCTCAAGTTGTTTACTACTTCTACGCTTATTCTAAGCTTGTTGAACGCGGCTCTATAAAGCTTGGCGATGAAGTAGAATTTTGCGTTCCAAGTGGCAATTTTGGCAATATTCTTGCTGGATATTATGCAAAAATGCTTGGCCTTCCTGTAAAACACTTGATTGTTGCAAGCAATAGCAACAATGTTTTGTTTGACTTTTTGGTTAGCGGAACATATAACAAGATTCGACCTTTCCATCAAACGGTTGCGCCTTCTATGGATATTCTTGTTTCTTCTAATTTGGAACGCATGCTTTACTACATGTGCAATAAAGATACGCGACTTTTGCAAATGCTTATGAGCGATTTGCAACAATGGGGAGCTTTTGAAGTACCAGAAGACGTGCTTTCTAAAATTCGAGAACTTTTTGGATGCGGATGGGCAAACGAGGACCAAATTCGCAATTCCATAAAAGAATGCTGGAATAAGCATAATTATGTTATTGACCCACATACTGCTTGTGGATACTTTGTTATGAGCCATATTCCTCATGATCCTAGTGTTCCTCGCATTCTTTTAAGCACTGCAAGCCCGTATAAATTCCCTAGAGTTGTTTGCGAATCCTTAGGCTTAAATGTTGAAGGATTAGATGATTTTGCTTGCATGGATTTGCTAGAACGCAAAACTTCTACAAGCGCTCCTAAAATGCTTAGCGAGCTTAAGAATAAAGCAGCTAGATTTAACGATGTTATTAACGTTGAAGATATGCCAGATTACGTTCTTAAGTGCGCTAACGAAATCTGCTAAGTCCTAATAGTTTAAGACTTAAACAAAGCATAATATACTTCGTTTAGCGTGCTTAAATCGTGACCTTTTCTAGCTCCTGCAGAAAAGAATCTTCGCCTTCTAACATCTGGTTCTAGATTTTTTGTTCGCTGTGCTACCTTTTTGCCCAAATCCCATGCGCTTTGCTCAAAAACACCGTTTTCTCTAGCATCTTGCAAAGATGAACAAACAATAGCGGAAGCAACTCCCTTTTTTTGCAACTCCATGCGAGTTGCGCGCTCTCCTAATGTTCTACTTATGCATGAGCGTATAACAAATTGAGCATATTGCTCATCGTCAATCAAATGCAAATCTTCTAAACGAATTATTACAGATTCAACAATATTCTCTCTATAACCCTTATCTATAAGCCTATTTTTTAAGTCGTTTGAAGATCTTGCAGCATAATCTAACATTCTTAAAGCACACTCTTTGCAACTATCAAAGTCGCATGCTTTTTTAGAGTCTACTTTTTTAACAGCTTTATTATTAAAAGAGCTATACTTTTGCAATCTATAAGACGGATGATATGAGCCTTCTTCGCAATCACCTATTTCAACACTATTCTCTGAATAATGTGAATTAACAGCTTCTAAACTACAATCATCTTCTGCACACACATTCTTGTTCTTAACATCATTTTTGTTAAAAACAGAAGCATCTACGGGTTTATGATTGCGAAGAAAACTCTCAACACTAATCATCTATCAGTCTTCTCATCTATCACTATTTATTCTTGGAATCTTTACTAGAAGCATCTGACTTATTTTCTGCATTAGAATTCGACTTTGCTTTTTCGCTATCGTCTTCATCTTCTACTTCAACAAATTGATCTTCTGGCTTCATTAGCCCAAAAGCAACTTTTACTTTATCGCTAATTTCTTCCGTAATAGCAGGATTATCCTTAAGGAATTGACGCACGTTTTCTCTACCTTGACCAAGCTGTTCACCCTCATACGTAAACCAAGAACCAGACTTTTTAATAACGTCACACTGTACAGCCATATCAATTACAGAGCCTTCAGTAGATATTCCCTCTCCATAAAGAACATCAAATTCAGCTGTTTTGAAAGGAGGAGCCATTTTATTCTTAACAATCTTTACTTTAGTTCGATTGCCAACAGCTTCTTCTCCGTTTTTAATAGTAGAAACACGCCTAATATCCATTCGAACAGACGAATAGAATTTAAGAGCTTTACCACCTGTAGTTGTTTCTGGATTACCAAAGAACACACCGATTTTTTCTCTAAGCTGATTAATAAAGATTGCGGTTGTTCCAGCTTGAGACAAAGCTCCTGTCATCTTTCTTAAAGCCTGACTCATTAAGCGAGCTTGCAAACCAACATGGCTATCTCCCATATCTCCGTCAATTTCGGCTTTTGGAACAAGCGCTGCTACAGAATCAACAACTATAACATCTAAAGCACCAGATCGAATAAGCATATCTGCAATCTCTAAAGCTTGCTCACCATTATCTGGCTGAGAAACAATAAGAGAATCCGTATCTACACCTAATTTACGCGCATAAACTGGATCTAACGCATGCTCAGCATCAATAAACGCTGCAACTCCGCCATTCTTTTGAGCATTAGCAACAATGTGCAAAGCTAACGTTGTTTTACCAGAAGATTCTGGACCATAAACCTCTACAATACGCCCACGAGGAACACCACCAATTCCCAAAGCCATGTCTAGAGCTAAAGAACCAGTAGGAATAACCTCAACGTCTTGCAGTGGCTTATCTCCTAATCGCATTGCAGAACCCTTGCCATATTGTTTTTCAACATTTGCAAGAGCCATCTCTAGCGCTGCTTTTCTACGTGGATCTGCCTTGTCGGCATCAATAAGACGATCCACAGCACCCTTTTTTGCTTGTTGTGCCATATTATTACTCCTTTCGCATGCCGATGTATTGATGACCATACTCAATACATGATGCCCGTGCAAGCGTTTTAGAGCAATGTGGTTAAAGGCTTTTTTCCAATAACCAATAGGCACTTACACGCTGCAAGAAGACCAACAATTAAATATTATACACCATAAACGAACATTTGTTCGATATGCGTGTTGGCTTGAAATTCCAACAAAAACGCATACACGCAATCAAATTAAAAAATAAAATAACCTTATTTTGCAGGAAGCGGCGGAGCATTATGATCTTTGCCCCACCTTTTATTATCTGGAATATTCATATGATCGCATAAAACATTCCAAACAATTCTAGGCTCCACGCCAGCATCAATCGCCTCGCGAGCACTCATACCATCAAGTTTTTGCAACTCTTGGTCTTTAGCAATACTCCTACCAAATTCTCTACCAAAAACTTCTTCAAGAAGCTCCCAAAATTCACGCTCGCGCATAAAAAATCCAATCTTCAAAAATAAGAGCATAGAAAATCCTAATTAGCGTACTAACAACACCAATACGAACGTCTTTTCTATCTCCAGAAATATTTAGTTGAGCGCAAAGAGTAAAACCGTGGTCGAATGAATAAGCACAACATCTACTTAAAGAAAGATTGCTTATTTTGCCACATTCACAATCAAAAACACGATCTTTAATATTGTTAATTTTTAGCGAAACTAAATCAAAATCGAGCGAAGAACAGCGCTTTGAAGCAACATTTGGAATAAAAATTCCAACGTAAGCCAATCCTTGTGGCTTTAAGCCATCGGGGCCAGGACCTGCAACGCCAGTAGTAGACAATCCAATAACAGGAAAATCTGCGCTATCAACATCTTTACTAGAATCCGTGCAATCGTATTGCCACTTTGCGCCGCTATACAATCTTGCGCAACCAAACGCCATTTGCTTTGCAACACTAGGCTCTACAGCACCGCAAGTTTTAAGCAAATTGCAATCCACGCCAAGAATCTTAGATTTTTCGCGAATATCGTAAGTAACAGCAGAACCAAGAAAAACCTTTGAAGCGCCAGGAATATTTACAAACGAATCCGCAAGAAGTCCTCCTGTTAAAGATTCTGCACAAGAAATATGCAAAGAATTATTCACACAAAAATCGAGAATCTTACTTGCGAAAGCATCCGTAGAAGAATCCGTAGAAGCACTTGCCAAATAGTCACACATTTTACTATCGCTTAAACGCACCGCGCACGTAAAGGAATCCAGAATAAAGCGCAAAGCCAAGAGCAATGCCTATAAATCCGTAGCAAAGCGAATAATAGCACACAACCCAAACAGAAACATTGTAAGCGCAAAATATTGGAACAATAGGCGCAAGCAACATTGAAATTCCAACAGATTGAGAAAGCGTCTTATACTTTCCTGCCCAAGATGCTGCAATAACTTTTCCGCCTTTATCTATAACGTAAAAACGCAAAACGGTAATGCCTATTTCTCTAAGAATAAACAGTAGAGTAATCCACCAATAAAGCTCGCCAAAAGCAGAAGCAATAATAAGAGCAGAAAGTATTAAAAGCTTATCGGCAATAGGATCCAAGAGTTTTCCAAGCTCTGTAACTTGATTATATTTTCTAGCCATCCAACCGTCTAATTTATCTGTTGAAGCTGCGATTATAAACATTGCAAACGCAGCCCAGCGAACCGAAGTAGAAGCATAGCCCCAAGGCCCAGAGATAAGATACAAAACGATGAATACAACAGAAAGAGCTATTCTTATGTAAGTCACAATGTTTGGAGCACAATTCCAACCTTCTAGCAACTTAGACTTACCATTTTGCAACATCGTTAAATACCTCCATAACCGCTACACAAATATGGTATAGCAAACGCAAAACTTAATTTAACAACAATCCTTTAGCAATGCTTTAACAATACTTAATTCAAAGTGTTTAATTATGCTTAATTCAAAGAATCAGACTCGCCTTTAATAAAAGCTAATACTTTAGGCAAATCTTGCGGTTGAACAAGAACCTCACGCGCTTTAGAGCCTTCCGAAGGCCCAACAACGCCACGCGATTCAAGCAAATCCATAAGTCTGCCTGCCTTAGAGAATCCAACACGAAGTTTTCGTTGAAGCATAGACGTGGATCCAAATTGCGCACCAACAACAAGCTCGGCAGCTTGAAGAAGCTCATCCATATCGTCGCCAATATCTGTTGTTTTAGCTTGAATTTGAGCCTGTTCGTCTGCTTTTGCAGCCATTTGCTCAATGTCTTCCCTATATCTAGGCTTTCGCTGAGTTCTAACATATTCTACAGCTTTGCGAATTTCCGATTCGCTAACCCAAGAGCCCTGAACTCGCTGAGGCTTAGCAGCACCCATTGGAAGGAACAACGCATCTCCTTGACCAATCAAAGTTTCCGCGCCAACAGTGTCTAAAATAACGCGCGAATCCGTAGCAGAAGACGTAGCAAAAGCCAAACGAGATGGAATATTCGCCTTAATTAAGCCAGTTACAACATCAACAGACGGGCGCTGAGTTGCAAGAACCAAATGCACGCCTGCAGCACGAGCAAGCTGAGTAATGCGCTGAATAGAACTTTCAACGTCGTTTTTTGCAACCATCATCAAATCAGCCATCTCGTCTACAACAACAAGCAAATACGGGTATGGAGCAACTTTTCGCTCAGAGCCTTTTGGCGCATGAACCTTGCCTTCGCGCACTGCCTTGTTAAAGTCTTTAACATGACGGAAACCAAAAAATTGCAAGTCGTCATAGCGCGAGTCCATCTCTTTAACAACCCATTCAAGAGCTTGAGCTGCCTTCTTAGGGTCTGTAATAATCGGAGTTAGCAAATGCGGAATCCCAGCATATGCAGAAAGCTCTACTCGCTTTGGATCTACCAAAATCATGCGAACCTGCTCTGGAGTAGAACGCATAATAATCGAAGTTAGCATAGAGTTTATAAAGCTTGACTTTCCAGAACCAGTAGCACCAGCAACAAGCAAATGTGGCATTTTATCTAGAGCAGCAGTTACAAAATGACCCTCAACGTCTTTACCAACTCCAGTGAGCATAGGATTTGAATCCTGGCGAGCTTTATCTGACCTTAAAACATCTCCAAGGTTTACAATCTCTCTATCTACGTTTGGAATCTCTATACCAATCGCAGACTTGCCTGGAATTGGAGACAAAATACGCACATCTGTGCTTGCTACAGCGTATGCAATATTTTTTTGAAGATTTGTGACTTTTTCAACTTTTACTCCAGGCCCCAGCTCAACTTCGTATTGAGTAACAGAAGGACCCCTTAAAAAGCCAATAACTTTTGCATCTACTTCAAACTGTTCAAACGTAGAAGTTAGCGCGCGAATTACGCGATCGTTTGCAGGAGTTCTAGTTGCGTGCGGTTTTCCGTGAACGAGCATGTTCAAATCTGGCAATCTGTACGGCTCTTCATTGTACTCATTGGAATTATTGTTTGAAGAATCGCTAAAATCGCTAGAATCATTCGCATTATTGGCGTTGTTCACACTATTTTCATCATTTTCTTGCGATGATCTATATTGATCCAACTGCTGACCAGGCATCTTACTCCATGGGTCACCGCTATATTGCGATTCGCCACTAATTGGCGCTTTTGGAAACTCGTCAATATACATTTGACCAGAAGATGGCGAAGAATTAGCACCAGGAATTCCATTAGAAACACCATTAGAAGCAACAACACGCGGATGATTACTTTGATTCTGATCTTCTTGTGGGTCCGATTTAGAGCCGTAGTCTTCAATAGAGTAGCCGTCTTGACTTGGCTTAGAAGAAGCGCTAAGAAAAGCGTCATCTCCAGCATACGCATCTAAAAGTTCACTATTATTACTCTTCTTTTTAGAACCAAACAAAGAATTAAAAATCTTAGAAATTATTGAATTGTGCAAATCTTTACGCAACTTTTCGTCATCGGAAGAGTCGTGAGCTGGAACGCCTTCTGCAAACTCAAGATTATCGCTGCTATTACTCGAATTTTCATCATCTGTATTCTCTAAGTCTTGATTATTCTTTGACTTTTTAGAGAAAACAGATGAAACAAATTGAGTCACATCTTCAACATGTAATTTAAGAATCATTAAAATAGCAAAAATTGCAATAATAACAAAAATTGTAAGAGCAAAAATCCTAGACAATCCCCAGGCCAAAGGAGAACCTAAGAAGAATCCTAATAATCCGCCAGATTTTTGCAAATCATCTATATTAAATTCTTGATTTTTGCTTGCAATTAAAATGTCTAAAATTGAGCAAATTGACCATAGAAGAAGAACAAAACCACCTATAACGCGAGGATTGCCAGATTTAGCACCACTATTTCGCATAAGCCTAATAGCAACCGCACTAAGCCACACTGGCAAAACAACGCTCATAATGCCAAAAATCGCGGAAGATAAAGAGTGCAAAGCAACGCCTAAAAATCCGCTAACTCTAAACCATTCAGATGCGCAAAAAAGAACAGCAAGAATAAGCATTACAAAGCACAATCCGTCTCTACGGTAGGCTTCATCATATTGACCAACTCCAAAAAGCGAGCGAACTGCTTTGCCAATAACACGCGGAACAAAAAGCAGAGCAGACTCCCAAAATGGCTCATTAGTCTGCGCTTTAGACTGCTTACCACCCTTGTTTGGCATATAAATCGCTCCTCCATAAAATGCGCGTACAGAAACCGCTAACAACTAGCAAGCTAATCGCCAGCAATCATTCACATTAAGTACAAACACCAACCGAATTACTTAAAATTATCCAATCAATATTATCTAATTAATAGCCTTACTTATTCTACTCCATTGCATGCAACAAGATATAAAACAAAACACAAACACAGTTAAAACGCAGCCAGAACGCATACATAAACAAAGAAAAAAAAAATCGGCTGAAAAACAGCCGATTAAGTGGGGTGGCTAACGCGGCTTGAACGCGCGACCTTCTGAACCACAATCAGATGCTCTACCGACTGAGCTATAGCCACCATTACAGCGCGAAACCCTTCGGGAATCGCACAACAGAGGAATACTATACACGATTTTTCTCGTTTGCGCTACCCTTGCGATTTTCGGCGCGTCGCACAAAATACGACGTTACTTAATGACACAATAAGACTATGAGTTTTTTGCAAAAATCAAATGCAACTAGCATGCTCAATGAGCAAGCAGAACATTGGAAAAGCGTTGAAAATAATCGCACTTTTGGCATTCTAAATTCAACGTCATACACAACAAAAGCTCTTCTTCTAGGGTCTGGAGAGCTTGGAAAAGAAATCGCTATAGAGCTTATAAGACTTGGTATTAAAGTATTTGCTGCAGATAGTTATGCGAATGCTCCAGCAATGCAAGTTGCGCAAGAAAATCGCGTTTTAGACATGAGCGATTCTAAAAAATTGCAAGAACTAATAAACAACATAAACCCAAACATAATAATCCCAGAAGTTGAAGCAATATCAACCGAAGTATTAAAAGACGTAGTTAAAAACAAAAAAATTCAAGTCGTTCCAGGCTCTAGTATCACTTCGATTGCAATGGATCGCGAAGCTTTGCGAAAAATCGCACACGAAAAAATTGGACTTCCTACTACACCATACTGTTTTGCTTCAAGCTACGAAGAATTAGAAGAGGGAGCAAAAATCGTAGGGTATCCATGCGTAGTAAAACCAGTTATGAGCTCTTCTGGTCACGGTCAATCTATTGTAAAAGATCCTAAAAATCTTGAAGATGCTTGGTTTAAAGCTCAAAATGGAAGAAGATCTAAGCATAAAACACAAAACTTGCAAAGTGAAGATAGTGAAAATAGTGAAGATATATCTCGCATAATAGTGGAAGCGTTAGCGCCTTTAGACTACGAATTAACGGTTTTAACAGTGTGCTCAAGCGCTGGAATAATAACATGCGAGCCTATTGCACAATGCCAAGAAAACGGCGACTACAGGCAATCATGGCAACCAGCAAACATACCAGAAAACGTTAGAAAATCAGCTCAAAATATTGCAAAACAAGCCGTAGAAGGTTTAAGCAAAATAGCAAAAGAAAACGGCGAAACAGGCTGGGGCATTTACGGCGTAGAACTTTTTGTTCTTAAGAATGGAGATTTACTTTTTAACGAGTTATCTCCTAGACCGCACGACACTGGCATGGTAACAATGATTTCGCAATACTACAGCGAGTTTGCTTTGCATGTTTTAGCAATATTAGGTGTTCCAATCACACAAAAGCACACTTCTCTTTGCTTAAAAGATAACGAAGTCGCATTAAGTCACGCACTTGTTGTGCAAGGAAACGGTGCTGTAGGATTTACAAATCTTGCGCAAGCATTAGACGAAGAAGATTGCACAAGATGCGATATACGAATTTTTGGAAAACCAGAAGTTCACGGCTCAAGACGAATGGGTGTTATTTTGACAGTATCGAACAGCGTAAATGACGCAAAATCTTGTGCGACACGCATTGCAAGCAAAATACGCACAATAGAACTGCCATCGTAAAACGTTGAAAAGTCAAGGTTTTTACTACTTTTATTAGACAAAAAATCAAAAAATAATCCAAACAAAATGTAGGTAACAATTGTTAGTCTAATCTTGCTGACGGTTGAATAAACCTTCAAATAATGATGGTTTGCAACATTCAGCCATGGATACAACGAGAGAGGCACGTCAATGGAAAAACTTGACAAGTTGTATGAAGGCAAAGCAAAGAAATTGTATGCCACAAGTAACGATAATGTTCTGTGGGTTCAATACATGAATCAAGCTACGGCTGGCAATGGCCTTAAAAAGGCTCAAATTGCTGGAAAAGGCAGCTTAAATAATCAAATCACTTCTCTACTGTTTAATCTTCTTAAAGCTCGTGGAGTTAAAAGCCATTTTCTTGGCAGAATCTCGAATACCGAGCAACTTGTAAAGCGCATGAAGATGTTTCCTCTAGAAATAATAATGCGAAACATGGCTGCTGGTTCTTTTGCAAAACGATATGCCGTTAAAGAAGGAACTGCTCTAAAAAAGCCTCTTTTGGAGTTTTGCGTAAAGTCAGACGATCTTGGTGATCCTTTTATTAACCCAGAAGGCGTTGTGGCTTTAGGTCTTGCTAGTGAAAGCGAAATGGCAGAAATTACAAAGCAAGCTCACGCTGTAAACAATGCACTTTTGGATATTTTCAACAAAATCGACGTTCAACTCGTTGACTTTAAGATTGAAGAAGGCGTTGATGCGCAAGGAAATATTCTTCTTGCAGACGAGATAACGCCAGATACGTGCCGACTTTGGGATAAGCGCAATACAAGCTCCGAAGTAAGTCATTTAGATAAAGACTTGTTCAGACGCGATTTAGGAGACATAATTCCAGCCTACGAAGAAATATTCTCGAGGCTTAAATCTCTTGCGCAAAGCGAAGGAGTAAACTTCGATGAAGTTAATCCAAACGATTGTGCTGAACAATGATTTTAATGTGGCTCGCATCTTTTAGGTGCGAGCCACGCGCGTTCTTAAACAAATAAAATAAAACAAATAAAACAAATAAAAAATAGCCAAACACAATAGCCAAAACTACAATTGCAAGGCAGGTTCACCGTGGTATTTCGCGTTTATGTTGAAAAACGATCCGGTTTCGATATAAAAGCCCAACATCTTAATCACGAGCTTAAAGAGATTCTTGGTATTGATTCTCTAAAATCAACGCGCATAATAAACAGGTATGATGTAGAAGGAATATCTAAAGATCTTTTTAACACTGCTGTTAAAACGGTTTTTAGCGAGCCTACAGTAGACAACACTTACGACTACTTGCCTATTAGCACAAATGAACATGTTTTTGCTATAGAGTTCCTTCCTGGCCAGTTTGATCAGCGCGCGCAATCCGCAAGCGAATGCGTACAAATGATTAGCCAGGGAGAATGTCCTAAAGTTAGAACTGCTCAAATTCTTGCTTTTAACGGCAATTTGTCTAAAGAAGAACTTGACTCAATTAAACACTACGTTATTAATCCAGTAGAAGCTCGCGAAGCATCGCTAGATAGTGTTGATACGCTTAAAAGCGAGACGATTGTTCCAGCGAACGTAGAAGTATTAGACGGATTTAACGATTTAGATTCCAATGGTTTACAAAAATTCATTGAAGACCGAGCGCTAGCAATGGACTTGGCTGATGCTAAATTCTGCCAAGACTATTTTAGAAGCGAAAATCGCAATCCAACTATTACAGAAATAAAAGTAATAGACACGTATTGGTCCGACCATTGCCGACATACTACTTTTGGAACGCATTTTGAAAACGTGCAAATAGATGACGAGCAAGTAAAAGATGCATTTAATCGTTATCTTAAATTACGAGAAGAGCTTAACCGCACAAATAAGCCGATTTGTCTTATGGACATGGCCACTATTGGCGCAAAGTATTTGAAGCATACAGGAAAGCTTAAAAACTTAGACGAATCCGAAGAAATCAATGCGTGCACAGTAAAAGTAAAAGTTGACGTTAATGGTCACGATGAAGACTGGCTATTTTTGTTCAAAAACGAAACGCATAATCATCCTACAGAAATCGAACCTTTTGGCGGCGCGGCAACATGCATTGGCGGATGCATTCGAGACCCTCTTTCGGGACGCTCCTACGTATATCAAGCAATGCGCGTAACTGGAGCAGCCGACCCTAGAACGCCTATTAGCGAAACTTTAGAAGGAAAACTATCTCAACGGAAAATCGTAACGTCTGCAGCTGCAGGCTACTCGTCTTACGGAAATCAAATTGGATTAGCAACAGGCGAAGTACACGAGATTTACCACCCAGGATATGTTGCAAAACGAATGGAAGTTGGAGCGGTTGTAGCAGCTACCCCAGCAGACCATGTTAGAAGAGAAACACCTGAACCAGGAGATGTGATTATTCTTCTAGGCGGCAGAACTGGAAGAGACGGAATTGGCGGAGCAACTGGAGCTTCTAAAGCTCAAGACGCAGACAGCATTGAGGAGTGCGGAGCAGAAGTTCAAAAAGGAAATGCACCTATTGAACGCAAGTTGCAAAGACTTTTTAGACGCAAAGACGCATGCCGTCTTATTAAGCGTTGCAACGATTTTGGCGCTGGTGGCGTAAGCGTTGCTACAGGCGAAATCGCAGACGGCTTGATTATTAACTTAGACAAAGTGTCTAAAAAATACGAAGGTCTTGATGGAACGGAACTTGCGATTTCTGAATCTCAAGAGCGAATGGCAGTTGATGTTTCTGCAAGCGACGCAGACGAATTTTTGAGCTACGCGCGTCAAGAAAATTTGGAAGCGCAAATTGTAGCTACTGTTACAAAAGAAGCTCGAATGAAAATGACTTGGCGAGGAAAAACAATTGTTGATCTAAGCCGCAAATTCCTAGCTTCTAATGGCGCTCCAAAAACGCAAGATATTCACGTTGAAAATGGCAAAAATTATGCTACAAAGTGGCAAGACGAAAGTGGAGTTTACTCTGACAAGTCTTTAGCTGAGCGCATTAAAAATCTTGTTTCTAACATAAACGTTTGCTCAAACAAAGGCCTTAGCGAAATGTTTGACTCCACTATTGGAGCCGCAACAGTTCTTATGCCATTTGGCGGCCGCAGACAGCTAACTCCAGCACAAGCGATGAGCGCAAAATTCCCAGTATTTGGCGAAACAAACACAGCTTCTGCAATGTCTTGGGGATTTAACCCATACATTATGGAAAAGAATCAATTTACGGGAGCATACATATCGGTTGTAGAATCTTTGGCAAAGCTTGTAGCAAGTGGTTTTACAATCGAAAACGCTTATTTAAGCCTTCAAGAATATTTTGGCAAACCGCAAAATGTTCCAGAAAGATGGGGAAAACCTACTGCAGCAGTTCTTGGCGCTTTAAGCGCACAAATTGATTTTGGTGTTGGCGCGATTGGCGGTAAAGACTCTATGAGCGGAAGCTTTGAAAATCTTGACGTTCCCCCAACTCTTATATCCTTTGCTGTTTCTACAGGAGACGCGCGAAATGTTGTTTCTCCAGAATTCAAAAAAACCAACAGTAAAATCCTAAGAATATTGCCTAAATATAAGGAAGATGGAATCACTCCTAACGCTCAAAGCTTCTTAGAAGCGATTAGGATTGTTGAAAATCTTACTTCAAACAAGCGCGCGCTAGCGATTAGCACTCCAGGTTTTGGAGCTAGTGCGGAAAGCTTGTTTAAGATGGCTTTGGGCAACCATATTGGATTAAAGCTTAACGACTCTGTTAAAACAGACGACTTGTTTAAGTCTAGATACGGAACTTTCTTTGTAGAAGTGGAAGAAGATTTTAACGTTGACGATTTTTCAAGCAAGTTTAGCGAGGATCTTGTAAACGTTGAAGTTATTGGACAAACGTGCAATGAATTTAAGCTTTATGCTTGCAACGAAATCATTAGTTTAGATGACTTACAGGAAGATTGGGAAAGTCCACTAGAGGGCATTTTCCCATATCGAGGTAAAGGAAGCGCAGTTCGCGAAATAAATTCCACTAATCGCAAGCCTGTTAGAAATCATATGAAATCTAATAGAAGAACGCCATTGAGTAAGCCACGCGTAATCATTCCAGTTTTCCCTGGAAACAATTGCGAATACGACACTCAAGCAGCGTTTGAAAAAGCTGGAGCAGAATGCAAAACGCTTATAATCAATAATTTAAGCGCTGATGATGTTGTAGAATCCGCAAAAGAGCTTGTTAAAGAGATTAATAAAAGCCAAATTGTTATGATTCCTGGCGGCTTCTCTGGAGGCGATGAGCCAGACGGTTCTGCCAAGTTTATAACGGCATTCTTTAGAAACCCTGCCGTTAGCGACTCTGTTCGCGATTTGCTAAACAATCGCGATGGCTTAATGCTTGGCATTTGCAACGGCTTCCAGGCTCTTATTAAGCTCGGTCTTGTTCCATTTGGAGATATTATTCCAATGGATGCAGAATGCCCAACTTTAACGTTTAACACTATTGGAAGGCATCAAAGCAAGATTGTTAGAACTCGAGTTGCATCTAATCTTTCTCCTTGGCTTTCAAATTGCAAAGTTGGCGATGTTCATAGTGTTGCAATATCTCATGGCGAGGGACGATTCGTAGCATTACCAGAAGTTATGGATACTCTTATACAAAACGGCCAAATTGCAACGCAATATGTTGATAGCAATGGCGTTCCAAGTATGAACCTTAAAGTAAATCCAAATGGATCACTTATGGCTGTAGAAGGAATCACCAGCCCAGATGGAAGAGTATTCGGAAAAATGGGTCATTGCGAGCGCAGCGGTAACGGCTTGTACGTAAATATTCCTGATTTTAGAACACAAAACATTTTTAGCGCTGGAGTTGAATACTTTACGTCATGATTGGGGATTGTGTGTTTAATTATTCTAATCAAAATATTTATTGCGATTTTGAAAATATAGGGGGTGCGAATGTCTGCTGAGCTTGAAGGAGTTCACGAAGAATGTGGCGTTTTTGGAGTGTGGGGTCATTCCGATGCCGCAAGACTTACCTACTTTGGCTTGCACGCATTGCAACATAGAGGCCAAGAAGGTGCTGGAATAGTTGCCAACGATAATGGTCATCTTAAAGGATACAGAAACTTAGGTCTTTTAACTAAAGTTTTTGCGAACGAAGACATTATGAAGCATCTTACTGGAAACAGCGCGATTGGCCACGTTCGCTACGCGACTGCTGGATCTGGAAGTGTTGAGAACATTCAACCTTTTCTGTTTTCTTTCCATGATGGAGATGTTGCTTTAGGGCATAATGGCAATCTTACTAATTGCACAACTCTTAGAAATAAGCTAGAAGATTGTGGAGCGATTTTCCACTCTAACTCCGATACAGAAGTTTTGATGCATCTTATTAGAAGGTCGAATAAAACTTCGTTTATGGATAAGCTTAAAGATGCGCTGTTAACTGTTCATGGCGGTTTTGCATACTTGCTTCTTACAGAAGACGCACTTATTGGAGCAACGGATCCTAATGGTTTTAGGCCGCTTAGTCTAGGAAGAATGAGTAATGGTGCTTACGTTCTTGCATCGGAAACTTGCGCTTTAGATATTGTTAGCGCGGAGTTTATTAGAGACATTGAACCTGGCGAGATAATCGTTATTAATAACGATGGATACAAGATTGAGCGTTATGCAAAAAATATTCAGCACGCTGTTTGCTCAATGGAGTTTATCTATTTTGCTCGCCCGGATTCTAACATATACGGCATTAATGTTCATTCTGCGCGAAAACGCATGGGAGCACGCTTAGCTAAAGAGTCTCCTGTAGACGCAGATATGGTGATTGGCGTGCCTAATTCGTCTCTTTCTGCCGCTGCAGGATACGCCGAAACAAGTGGAATCCCTAACGAGATGGGTTTGATTAAAAATCAATATGTTGCTCGCACTTTTATTCAGCCAACTCAAGAGCTTAGAGAGCAAGGCGTTCGCATGAAGCTTTCGGCTGTTAGAGGTGTTGTTAAGGGAAAGCGCGTAATTGTTATTGACGATTCAATCGTTCGCGGAACCACGTCTAAAAGGATTGTTCGTCTTCTTAGAGAAGCGGGCGCTAAAGAGGTTCATATGCGAATCTCTTCGCCTCCTCTTAAATACCCGTGCTTCTACGGAATCGATATTCAAACTACTAAAGAGCTTATTGCAGCTAAACATTCCGTTGAGCAAATTCGCGAGTATATTGGCGCTGACTCCTTAGCATTCTTGTCTTTAGACGGTCTTGTTGAGTCTATTGGGTTAAATAAGCCTGCTCCATACGGAGGATTATGCGTAGCGTATTTTAATGGCGACTACCCTACTGCTTTAGATGACTACCGAGATGAATTCTTAGCTTCGCTTTCTAAAGAAGACAAGGAAGTTTTAGAGAATATTAAAAAGAATAGTAAATATAATTTTTGCGATTCAAACTGCGATTAAACTTCGACTAAACACTTAAAATACTTAAAACACTTAAAACAAACACGAAAGGATTCTTAAATGCCAAACGCATATGAACAAGCTGGTGTTAGCGTAGAAGCTGGCTACGAGGTTCTGCGAAGAATAAAATCCCACGTAAATCGCACAAAAAGACCAGGCGTTATGGGCGGAATCGGCGGTTTTGGCGGACTATTTGATTTAGCAAGCCTTGGTTACAAAGACCCAGTGCTAATTTCTGGAACAGATGGAGTTGGCACAAAGTTGATGATTGCGCAAATGATGCAAAAGCATAATACGATTGGCGTTGATTGCGTAGCAATGTGCGTAAACGACATTGCAGCTCAAGGTGCCGAGCCGCTATTCTTCCTTGATTACATTGCTTGCGGAAAAAACAATCCAGAAATACTCGAGCAAGTGGTTTCAGGCGTTGCAGACGGATGCGTGCAATCAGAAGCAGCGTTAATTGGCGGTGAAACTGCAGAAATGCCAGGAATGTATAATCAAGATGAGTACGATCTTGCGGGATTTGCTGTAGGCGTTGCAGAAAGAGAAAACATTGTTGACGGAAGCAAAATACAAGCTGGAGACACTCTTATAGGACTTGCATCTTCGGGAGTGCACTCAAACGGATTCTCTCTTGTTCGCAAAGCTTTGTTTGAAGAAGCAGGATTTAGCGTTAATACAAAATTAGATGAGCTTGATGGAAAAACGATTGGCGAAGTTCTTTTAGAGCCTACAAAAATCTACGTTAAAGCACTAAAACCACTATTTGCGAATCATCTTATTAAAGGTGTGGCTCATATTACAGGCGGCGGTTTTATTGAAAATGTTCCGCGCATGTACGCTGACGATTTGGCTGCAAAAATTGACACGTCAAGCTGGAGCGTTCCACCTATTTTCAGCATTATTGAAAAAGCTGGAAAAGTTCCTCACGCAGAAATGTTCAATGTTTTTAACATGGGAATCGGAATGATATTAGCAATTGATGCAAATAAAGCCGATGAAGCTATGCAAAACCTTAAAAGCAATAATGAACAAGCGTATGTTATTGGCAAAATGATTAAGCGCGAAAACGTTGCAGTTGAGTTGTTATAATTCCAAAATCTTAAAGCAATAAAGGATTAAAGATGAAAGTTTTAGTTGTAGGCTCAGGCGCACGAGAACACGCAATCGCAGTTGCATTTTTAGCGAGTAAAAGCGTTAGCGAAGTCACAGTTGCTCCTGGAAACCCAGGCATGATTAAAAGCGGAATCAAAATTGAAAACATTAGCGAATCGGATCACAACGCTTTAATCGAATTTGTTAAGAACAACAACTACGACTTTGCTTTTATTGGCCCTGAAGTGCCTCTTATGAATGGCATTGTTGACGATTTTGAAGCGAACGGAATACCAGCATTTGGCCCAAACAAAGCGGCTGCTCAGATTGAAGGCTCTAAGGATTTTGCAAAGCAACTTATGCAAAGGCACAATATTCCAACAGCTGCCTACAAAACATTTAGTGAGCTAGAACCAGCTATTGAGTACGTTAAAAAGCAAGGCGCTCCTATTGTTATTAAAGCAGACGGTTTGGCTGCTGGAAAAGGCGTAACAGTGGCAACAAGCGTTGATGAGGCGCTAGCAGCTTTAGAAGATATTTTTGTAGACCACCGTTTTGGCAAAGCTGGAGCAAAAGTTGTTATAGAAGAGTTCTTAGAAGGCGAAGAATTCTCATTAATGAGTTTTGCTAACGGAACAGATTTTTGGGTTATGCCTATTTCTCAAGATCACAAGCGTGCTCACGACGGCGATACTGGCCCAAACACAGGCGGAATGGGAGCATACAGCCCAGTTCCGCAAATCAGCGATTACGTTGTAAAACAAGCGATTGATAAAATCGTGCGCCCAACTTTGCAAGCTCTTGCAAGCGAAGGCATGCCTTTTACAGGAATTTTGTATGCTGGATTGATTAACACAGCGCAAGGTGCAAAAGTCATAGAATTTAACGCTCGCTTTGGAGACCCAGAAACCGAAGTTGTTCTTCCAAGACTTACTAGCGACTTTGGCGAAGCTATTTTTAACATCTTGCATGGCAAAGAGCCAACATTTACTTGGGCTAAAAATGGTGTAACTCTCGGCGTTGTGTTAGCAAGCAAAGGCTACCCTGGAAAGCTTGTTACAGGAACATCTCTGCCACAAATCACTCTTAATAGTGCAGATCAAAATGTTTACTATTCTGGTGTTAAATTAGACGAAAACAATAATCTTGTAACGTCTTCTGGAAGAGTGGCACTTTTGCAAGTAAATGGCAAAGATGTTAAAGATGCTCAATCAAAAGCCTATAGCATATTAGACAATCTTAATCTTTCTAACATGTTTTATAGGCACGACATTGCGTCTAAAGCACTTAAAGCATTGAAAAATTAAAAACCAAGAAAGTTTGTGTTTTTAAGATAATGCTTTCCAGCTGTAATATCGTATTGAATCAAACGGTAATCATTCAATAATTGCTTAGTTTCTTTGTTCATACTACTAGCAATCATTGGCTTTCCATTTGGATTCAAATAGATGGACTGACCTTGCGGAATTCTATCCCAACCTTGAATCTTATTTACAACAGGAGGCTCCATTGCACTAATCTTTTCGTGCAATCGTGTTAGGAATGCAAGATATGGCGAAACTTTAGAATTTGTGTGAGATGCCACTTGAGATATAAAGAAGTTTGGCGAAGAATAAGAATCTTTGACTTTATTCTTATTAGCATTATTATCTCTAGCATTATTACCACTAGAATTATCTTCTTTTTGCTTATTTTCTCTAGCTTTTTTATTTGACCAAATAAAATAATCCGTTAAATGCAAATCTAGAGAATTATTCTCATCGTCGCTAGCAGTACTATATATTCCAGGAAGATGATCTCCATAGAATACAACAGTCACTGGCTTATTTATAGAATCTAAATCATTTAAGAACGCTTGAGTTGCTTTATCAGTATAATTCACTCCCTTAGCGTATGTTTCAATCGAAGATATCTCCGAGCTTCCAAGCTTTGGCGAGCCAGGCTTTGAACTAGCCTTAAA
Organism: Gardnerella vaginalis; assembly: GCA_946997215.1. Classification (GTDB taxonomy): domain Bacteria; phylum Actinomycetota; class Actinomycetes; order Actinomycetales; family Bifidobacteriaceae; genus Bifidobacterium; species Bifidobacterium vaginale_I. Next base: position 38,930 of record CAMPUL010000002.1, on the reverse strand, counting down.
ATCATTGTTCTTATACCAATTCCTAAATGGCATATGATTTTGCATTGTGACTATTTGCACAAATTGGTTATTTTTACTAGAAGCGATTTTTTCAAACGCGCTTTTATACGCAGACTCGTCGCAAACATAAGGCGATTTATCAAGCATATTTTTGTGCGCAATAACATTAGGAGCTTCTAGCGAGTAGAACTTACTAAAACCAAACTTCTTATAGTTTGTTGAGCGCAAGTACATACTCGGCTCATACGGGTGGAATGCTATGGAATTAGATTCACTCCCCCAATACCTGTTAATCGTAGGAGTCCAAGAAGAATTTGGAACAAGTTGCTGATACGGGCTTGTAAGAGATGAGTTAAAGTTCACCATGCTCAATCCCGTAAGCGACATATATTCAAGGTTTGCAGTTCCTCCGCCGTAGCCAGAAGAAAGCATTAAACCGCTATCTGTTTTCTCTTTCAAAGAGCTTATAAATGGCATTGGATTCTTATTTAGTTGCAATCCAGGAACTCTTATTGGATTAGAGAATGATTCCGAAAGCACATAAACAACAGTATTATCGGAGATTTTTGATTTTCTAGAGGCGTTTATTTTCTTTGCTTCTTTATTGTATTTTTCTAGCAAAGCGCTCATAGTTCGCTCACTGTAATCCGCAGGCTTATCCATAACCTTTGGGTTTACTTGCCTTAAAAATGCCACTAATGCGCCGTTTCTTTGAGCGTCGTAAACGGAGTCCCACATTGATGGCGTATCTCCCATAAACTTAGCAAAATTGTTTGCGCTAGAATCAACAGTTCCAACTGTGCAAATATACCATCCAAAAGTCGCTAATAATGCGATTAAAGTTACAACACGAACCAAAATCGAAGTTCTTAAATTTGCAATAATAACGATTTTTCCATGATTAACATCTAAAACATGCAATAAAAGCGCAATAACCCAAGTTATTAGAACAGCAACAATAGAGCTAAAAATAACGGCATTTGCGTTGTCTGGAAGAAAAGATGCAATGTTTCCAGTATTACTTCTTAAAAAGTTTAAGTCAGCTGGAAGAATCGTTTCGTATCGAACATTCACTTTCATATATTCAATAACAGAAACAATTATAGATGCGCTAATCAAAATAGCAGACGTAATCCAAAAACGGTTTATGATTATTAGCAAAATACCATAAATCAACGCAAGAATAAGAAGATTAAGCACAAAAACAAAATTAAGCTTAAGCCACATTTTTGAGATTATGTTCCAAGCGCTTGCCGAAAGTGATGAAGTCATTTCTACTCGACCAGAACGCTGTACAGAAAGCTGCACAATCATAACCATTATTGCGCAAAAAGCAACAAACATAACGGAGTACGTCCAACGAGCAAACCTAATCTTAAAACGCTCAAATTGCTTAAAAATTGTAAGAGAATTGCTTAATGGCAATTTTGCACCCTTCTGATTTACGCCTAATGTTTAATGCATATTACGTTTATTACGTTCTTAACGCATGCATGTGTTACATATACATCTTAAGTATCGCTATCGTCATACAAAAATCGTATAAAACTATGCATATTCATACTTTTGATGTATTGTAAGATGTTCTATAGCATTTATCATTATAATAGATGACAAAATATAGAAAATTTTAAGGATTATATACTATATTTGCAATGGTTGTGTTTGTTATCTTCAATCTAGCGAGGTTTTAAGGAACAGTAAGAATGAAGCAATTTATTGCCACAATTAACTTAATGCACGGCATTCTACCTATAAGCATATTCGCAATATCTGGATTATGCTTAGCTGTTCTTTTAATTACAAAACCTAAAAAGTCTAAGTATTTTTCAAAACTCTTAACTCAATTAGGCTCAGCATTTTTATTTGCCATTATTTTTGGATTCATAACTTGGCTAATATCCGACGTTTTTCTTGTGTTTGGCGTAAGTCTTGGATGGCTTGTGATTTTTTCGATTGCAGGAGGATTTGCTGCCGTAGGCTTTGCTCTAAGTGCTGCAATAATTTCTAAAGGATGCAGAAGAGCTTTCGCTATTTTTTCGATTATCTTATTTGTTTTAGCAACAATGATTCGCGTAAATATGATTTACGGAGAATACACGACTATTGGATCTGTTTTTGGATTAGGAAATTACCCAAAGCTAGAAGAGCATAATAAACACAATGCCATTATGGAGATTAAAGATTGGAACTTACTAGCAGATCAGAAAAAACTGCCTAAAATGCCATCCAAAGGCATTAGCCGCTCTGTTAGAATTCCTGCAACACAATCAAACTTCCGCGCTAGAATCGCAAACGTGTATCTTCCTCCAGCTGCGCTAACAAAATTTGCTCCAAAACTTCCTGTAATGGTTCTTCTTTCTGGACAGCCAGGAAGCCCTAATAGACTATTTGCTGCAAGCGAAATAGTGAACACTTTAGATGCTTACGCTAAAAAACACAATGGTTTAGCTCCGATTGTTGTTTCCCCAGACCAAAATGGCACTTCAACACACAATTCACTTTGCGCAAACACAAAGGTTTATGGGAATGCTCAAACGTACCTAACTAAAGATGTTGTTAGCTGGATTCGCAAAAATCTTCCTGCAAGCACAAATCCAGCACTTTGGCTTATGGGAGGATTTTCTCAAGGTGGAACTTGTGCAACTCAAATAGTTCCAGCATATCCAAAGTTATTTGGAAACATGTATTCTGCTGGCGGAGAATTAGAGCCAACTTACAAGAATAAAAACGAAACAATAAACCGCTATTTTAACGGGAATCGCAAGGAATACGAAAAACATATTCCAGCAAACATAATGAGAAAAAACGCTCCATTAAATCAAAATTATTATTCAATAGCAGGAGCATGGGATCCAAAATCACAAATAAACCAATCCACTATTGCTATAGCAGCACACAAAGCTGGAATAAGCGTTATAACAATGATTTCTAAAGGCTCAGGCCACGATTGGCATACTGTTCAAAGCGGATTAAAGGTTGCTATTGATCATCTTTGTAAAGACGCTGGAATAGCAAAACATGATCCGGATTTAAGCTCTTATAGCAATATTCAAGTGGTTATTAATCAGAAGGTGAGGCGGTAAACATGCCAAACTTTTTATCAAAAAATCACACGTCAACAGCAAAACATCATTTATCTATACTAAGCAATGATGTTAGAATCTGGCTGTCTCAGCGAGTTCTTGCAGTAAAAATCACTCTTGTATTTTTGCTTATAAACCTTGTACATTGGATTTCCCGTACCGTAATGCACATTTACACTTACGGCACAAACGCTACTCTTGCACAGTTCTTCTCGTACCATAAGCCAAAAATTGGCTCCCCATTCCTTTTTGGTCATAAGAATATTCCACAACTTTTGATTAAACTATTCCACTCGCTTTTCTTTGTAAATAGTTTTTCATCTTTAATTGTTAATGCGATTCTGTTGATTATTTTGGTTGGAATGGCAGAAACAAAAATTGGAAAAATACGCTTGCCCTTTGTATCAATATTTAGCACTCTTATTGGAATAGTACTTGGTCTTACTTTAATCGGTAATCTTTCTGCGATTATTCGCAATATGCATTGGATTACAAAAATACCGATTCGACTTTCTCCATTTACACTTTTTGTTGGCGCATTCATGGCCTCTGCAACATATGAAACAATATTGTGGCGTAGACGAATGCTTGTTTTAGGCTACGCAATCACGTGCGCAATGCTACTTTATAGTGGAAATCCTGGCGATTATTGTACAATTTTTGCAGCAATTTGCGGCCATATTATTGGCAATTTAATGAATAAGTCAAAAAATAATGTTAAAAGCGCAAGCTGGTGGCAAGGAACAGACTACGAGATTAGACGTCTATTTGCCATAACTCAACTTGTTATGGCGCTTGGCCCTGTTCTTGCTTTATCTTCAAAATCACATGCTGGAATACTAACAACTCTTGGCTTGTTTATGTCTCCACAAATGGGCACAAAACCTTGGCTTGCAAGATGCATATCGAATTATAGTTCTAGCAGCTGTTTACTTCATTCTGGATTGCAACACGCAACAATTGGCGGTCTTTGGATTCGCATTCTTTTGCCGATTGTAACACTAATGATTATAGCTTGGGGACTTTTACGCGGAAGAAGACTTGCAGCATATGCCGCTATAACAATTAATGGACTTACTGCAGTGTATGCAACTATGTATTTTGCGATTTTGCCATTAATAGCAGCCAAGCAAACTATGCTTTTCCACAAGAATAATGCAACTTCTATAGCGTTTATGCTTACAGCTTTGCCTCCACTATTAATCGCAATACTATTGTTTATAAACATAAAGCATTTTCCAAATCATAGTGATAAGTTTGAGCGCAGAATTGGCTTAGTTGCAATTGTTTTTGCACTATTTTCCACTGGAGTAGGATATGTTTGCTTTGGATTAATTGCGCCAAATGAGTTTAAGCCTGCAGCAGACTTGCATCATTTACTCCGTGACCTTCCAGGACGTTGGATGCCTATGGGATTTGGAACAAGATCTAACGCAATGCTTATGCCTTTAACTCCACTTGCTTCTGCTATTGCTCAATGCGTTGGCGTTCTTCTTTGGATTGTTCTTTTTGTTGTTTGCCTTATGTGGTTTAAGAACAAAGTTACTATTAACGAAGAAGACCGAAAAAAAGCAAGTCAATTAGTTCATTTTGGCGGAGACACAATGAGCTTTATGACTACTTGGCCAGACAATCACTATTGGTTCTCTAACACAGAACGCTCCGCAATAGCATATAGGCTTAAGTACGGAATTGCTTTAACACTAACAGGACCTTTTGGAGATAAAACAGAATATAAGAATGATTTGAAAGCGTTTATTCAACTTTGCGAGCAAAACTCTTGGTCTCCAGCTTTCTACGCTGTGCATGACGAAGATCGCAAAAACCTAGAATCTCTTGGTTTTATGTCTATTAAAGTTGGAAGCGATATGCTTGTTTACCCTAAAGAATGGCAAACTCGTGGTAAAAAGTGGCAAGATATTCGTACCGCTATAAACAAAGCAAAACGCGATGGAATAACAGACGTTCTTAGCACATACAACGATGCTCCGTGGGAAGTTCAACAACAGATTATTGAGATTTCGGAAGAGTGGGCAGAGCTTAAATCTCTTCCAGAGATGAAGTTCACTCTTGGTGGATTAGAAGAATTGCACGATCCTAGAGTAAAGATTTTGTACGCAATTGACGATAATGGCAAGGTTCTTGGCATTACGAGCTGGATGCCTACTTATAGCAACAACCGCGTAATTGGGTGGACTCTTGATTTTATGAGGCACCGTACGGATAGTCCTAATGGAATTATGGAGCTTCTTATTGCAAGAATGGCGGAACGCTTAAGAGACGAAGGACTTGAGAATCCAGAATCTGCTGTGGAATTTATGAGTCTTTCTGCTGCTCCTCTTGCTGGAATAACAGATATTTGTGACTCAAACGATTCTAGTACCTCAACTTCTTTGCAAAGTGAAGCGAACAACATTAACAGCAAGGACGATATACGCAATAATTCTAATGAAGGCGTAGAACATACGCAAAATAGCGTAAATCACCATGAGTCCAACGAGATTATCGTTCATGCACTAGAGATGATGTCCGACATTTTGGAACCAGCATACGGCTTTAAGTCGTTGTACTTCTTTAAGAAAAAGTTCCAACCAACTAATAGTCCTGTGTACATATGCTATTTGGATTCCGCAAAGCTTGCGCAAATATCGCTAGCTGTTACAAGTTCATATTTGCCAGAAACAAATCCTAAGCAAATTTTAGAAATGCTAAAAACACTTAAAAAAGACGCAAATCAAAAAAATCTCCGTTAACTTGCACGCATTATAGCTTGCATGTTAACGGAGATTAAATTCCTTAAGAAATCTTAATAGAAATCTTAATTGTACAACTAAGACTCAAATTCGACTTTAGAAGCGGAACCAGATTCGGTTGATTCGCTTAATTCAGTTGATTCAGAAGAATCGCTGGAATCAGCGGATTCTATCGACTTAGGGCTGCTATATGCGGAATCAAACTTCTTACCGCGGAAAATAAATTCTCCAAGCAATCCTTCGCCTTCGGCATCAACCTCAACACACTCGCCGTCTGTTAAATCGCCAAGCAGAATCTTCTCGCTAATAGCATCCTCGATGTCTCGCTGAATAACTCTGCGCAATGGCCTTGCTCCAAGAAGTGGGTCAAAGCCCTTTTGCGCAAGAAGATTCTTAGCTTCATCTGTAAGCTCCAAAGCCATATGACGTTCAAACAAGCGGTCGTTCAAACGCTTAACATCTAAGTCAACAATTTGACGAACCTCTGGCTCAGTAAGCTGACGGAACACAATAGTATCGTCTAAGCGATTAAGGAACTCTGGGCGGAATTGACGCTTAAGCTCGGAATTAACTTGATCCTTCATACGCTGATAAGACGCATCCGCGTTATTACCAAGGCTAAATCCTGTGTTTGCTGCCTTAGCAATATCTCTAGTACCAAGATTCGTAGTCAAGATAATAATCGTGTTCTTAAAATCGACTTTTCGCCCTTGACCATCTGTTAAGTGGCCATCATCCAAAACTTGCAACAATGTGTTGAAAATATCTGGATGTGCCTTCTCAATCTCGTCGAACAAAACCACAGAGAACGGCTTTCTGCGAACCTTCTCCGTAAGCTCGCCACCTTCCTCGTAGCCAACATATCCTGGAGGAGCGCCAAAAAGACGCGAAGCTGCATACTTTTCTGCAAACTCCGACATATCTACGCGAATAAGCGCATCGTCGTCGTCAAACAAGAACTGAGCCAAAGTCTTAGCAAGCTCCGTTTTACCAACACCAGTAGGGCCAGCAAAAATAAACGAGCCAGCAGGACGTTTTGGATCCTTCAAACCCACTCGAGCACGACGAATCGAGCGAGAAAGCGCACAAACAGCCTCATCTTGACCAATAATGCGCTTATGAAGTTCCGCTTCCATGCCAAGAAGCTTTTTAGACTCTGCTTGCGTAAGCTTAACAACAGGAATACCAGTTGTACTAGAAACAACAGATGCAATCACATCTTCGTCTACAACCATATTCACATTGGATTCGCCTTCGCGCCAAGCTTGCTCTTTAGTCTTGCGATCTTCTTCAAGCTTCTCTTGCTCATCTCGCAAGTCGGCAGCTTTTTCAAAATCTTGATTCTTAATAGCTTCGTCTTTTTTATCGGAAAGCTTAGAAATCTTAGAATCAAGTTCTTTAAGCTCTGGAGGCTCTGTTAAGCGCTTAATTCGCAATCGAGCACCAGCTTCGTCAATCAAGTCAATCGCCTTATCTGGCAAATTTCGATCTTGAATGTATCGAGCAGACATTTCGGCTGCAGCTTGCAAAGCACCATCCGTAATAGTTACATGATGATGATTCTCGTAACGCGCGCGCAAGCCCTTTAGAATTTCGATTGTCTCTGCAATAGAAGGCTCTTGAACCTGAATTGGCTGGAATCTGCGTTCCAAAGCCGCATCCTTTTCAATATACTTTCTATATTCATCTGTAGTTGTAGCGCCAATCGTTTGCATCTCGCCGCGCGCAAGCATAGGCTTAAGCATATCGGAAGCGCCCAAAGCGCCATCAGCAGCTCCCGCGCCAACAATAGTGTGAATCTCGTCAATAAATAGAACAATATCTCCGCGAGTCTTAATCTCTTTAAGCACCTTCTTTAAGCGCTCTTCAAAATCGCCACGGTAACGAGACCCTGCAACCATTGAGCCAAGATCAAGAGAATAAACTTGCTTACCCTTTAAGGTTTCTGGAACATCTCCAACAACAATCTTTTGCGAAAGACCTTCTACAACAGCTGTTTTACCAACGCCTGGCTCGCCAATAAGAACAGGATTATTCTTTGTTCTACGAGAAAGCACAACCATAACACGCTCAATTTCTTTAGAGCGTCCAATAACAGGGTCAAGCTTGCCTTGTTGAGCTTCGTTAGTAAGATTTCTTCCAAACTGATCTAAAAGAGCAGAACCAGACTGATTGCGTTTATCTTGAACTCCACCAGCATTTGCAAGATCGGCACCTTGACCGTCTGCTGGAATGCCAGAATTGCCACGAATCAAATCCATTGCCGTGCTACGAAGATCTCCTAAATCAACCTCCATTTTAATAAGCACTTGCGTTCCAACGCCTTCGCCTTCTCTAATAAGGCCTAGAAGAATATGCTCCGTGCCAATATAACTATGGCCAAGCTGCAAAGCTTCACGCAAACTAAGCTCAAGCACTTGCTTAGCATGCGGAGTAAAAGGTATGTGGCCGCTAGGAGAAACCGTTCCAGTGCCAATCATCTCTTTTACTTGTTTGCGAGTACCGTCTAAATCTACGCCTTTTGCGCTCAAAGCTTTTGCTGCTATTCCTTCGCCTTCTCTAATAAGGCCTAAAAGAATATGCTCCGTACCAATGTAGTTATGCTGAAGAGCGCGCGCTTCTTCTTGCGCTAGCACAATAACACGCCGAGCGCGGTCAGTGAACCGTTCAAACATAATTGCCTTCCGTTTTTATCCTTGTTCCATGGTAACGAGTTGCCATGACTCTAGAGCAATGCTCTCTATAGAATCCGTGGGACTAATCGTTTGGTTGCGGATTATTATTTGAGTCAAAATTATCTTCAGATTCTGCACTATCTACGATTTGTGCACTGCTTTTAGATTCTGCAATATCTTCATTTTTTGCAATGTCTTCATTGTGCAAACCATCGTCATTGCGCTCTTCGCTATCTTGATTATTCTCAACTAAAACGCGCTTACGCCTTGTCTTGCGATTTTCTTTACTATCTTCAATCGCTTCTTCTATAAGCTCAACATCTGCACGTTCTTCTCTAGGTGTTTGAGGAACAATCTCAATGTGATAGTCGTCGTAAGCAGGCTCTGATTGAACCCAAAGCTGCGATGGCTCAGGAGGCGCTATTTCGGAATGTTCTCCGCATCCATGATCAAGCGCAACCACTCGCCCATCGTCTGGGCTCCACATATTTGCGCAAACTCCAAACATGTTTCCAAGACTTCCCGCAAGAGGAATCATGAATCCACATGACGAGCAAGCTTTTCCATCCGCAATCTTAGTAGAAAGCGACTTTGGTCCATGCTGACCCGCATACCATCTTTTTGCAGTTTGAGCTATAGCTTGAGCAGTCATAACTCTTTTTCGAGTTAAGCGGAAAGTTTCAACAGCATCTTCAAAATCTTCTTTTGACTCCCCATTTTCAAGATTTTCATCATCTTCTGCACTTGCGTTATCTGCATTATAGTTATCTGCATTATATGCGCTTTTGCTATCTGAGCTGTTTTCGCCATCAACGCTGTTTTCGCTGTTTTCGCCATTATTGCTGTTATTACTGTTTTCACTATCTTTAGCACATTGCGAACCATCTTCGGATGCATTATTTTCTTGAGCACCCTCAAGCTTAACGCCATCTTCAAGCCTGGAGTCATCTTCTGCAGTGCCGATTGAATCCATAACAGAAAGATCCGTAGGCCTAAGTCTATCTTTCCAAGGAACCCAAGGAGGAGGAAGTAACGAATCTTCAGTTGGAGCAAGACTAGACTCGTTAACAGTCCAACGACCAGCATCTTCATCATGATACAGCGTTACCGACCATTGCCAGCCTTCATAGCCAAGCATAGTGCAAGCAAAACGGAAATCAGTAACATTGCTACCAAGATCCGTTTTGCCTACAAAATCGCCTACAGCGTTTTTGCGCTCCGAAGTTTCCACAGCAACTTCATAAGCAAGCTCCTGCGGATTTATTACTTCATCTTCCATAAAAAATCCTGTTAACTATTAATCTTGTACGTCAAAATTATCTGCTACAGCACGCAATAAATGCGCAAGCTTTTTAGATTCTGCACTAGATGGATAATGGCGTCTGCGCAAGCCGTTGCCAGCAGAGTCCAAAAGCTTAATAAGGTCTTCTACGATTGCAGCCATATCTTCTGCTTTTGGCCTTGTAGCTTTTACAAGCGAAGGAGCAGAAGCTACGAGTGTAAGTCCCATTGCTTGCGGGCCTTTGCGCCCTTCTACAACAGAAAATTCCACACGCGTACCTTTACGCAATTCCTTTATTGACGATGGCAATGCAGAAGAAGGCAAAAATACATCCTTGCCATCTTCATCTACTATAAAGCCATATCCCTTTTGGGAATCATACCAACGAACACGCCCGTTGGGCATAACACACCTCACTCAAATTCACTAAACTTTATGCGAATCATCAATTCTACTACATCCACATAACTCTACAGATTCACACTTTTTAATTGTAGCGCATGAATCTAGAACAACCTAAATAATCTAAGCAATCTAAGCAATCTTCTTGTTTTCAACATCACTAATAGAGCCACTTGTAAGCATTTTATTTGATTTATCTACAATACTTTCTTTGCTCGCATTATCGTTATTATCACTATTATCGTCAATAATAACATTTGGCAACACAACTGTAAGAGTTAAACCGTGAGGCTTAGAATCCAAAGATTCATCTCCATTCATTGTTATGTCTGCAGAAATATCTGTAGCAAAATCATCTTGGTTAGTTCTATACGTACAAGACGTTGTTGCGCAAATCAAACCGCGATGAGCTTTAACAACAGATTGTGCAATAGACATGCCTAAGCCTGTACCGCCCTTTTCTCTAGCTCTAGAAGGATCAGCAATATAGAAACGCTCAAAAATATGAGGCAGCGATTCTTCTGGAACTCCAGGACCGTGATCAACAACCCTTATAACAACATAAGAGCTGCCAGCACCTGTTGATTGGCTAACTTCTGCAGCTTCCAAAAAGTCCTTAAGAGACTTAGAAACAGAGCTCATTTTTTGCAAAGCTTCTGGAGTAATCGAAGCCTTAAAAACGCCCATTCCTATTTCTACAGGAGAATTACTTGGAGTATAACGATGAATATTTCCAACAATATTAGTAAGAACTTGACGTAACCTTGCTCCATCGCCCTTTATAGTAACGTTAGGAAGCGAGCCGGGAGTAAAAATAAACTTTCTATCAAGATTACAATTTGTAGGCTTAGAGCAATCCATTAGCTTTAAGTCGTCTGCTAAATACAATGTTCCTTGCTGAACAACTCTAACTTGATCAAGCGCGCGCAAATCATTAGCAGCATCTTTAAGAATTGGAGTTACATTAACAGTTTGAGAAACATTGATTCCTCGCCCCTCGTCAAATCGCGCTAGCGAAAGCAAATCTTCAACAAGCTCCGTCATTCTTTCGCTAGAAGCCTTAATGTGAGCAATTGAATCATCTGCCTTATCTTGCTGACCAGCAACCCCTCTCCACATGTAATACAATTCTGCATAACCGTGAATCGCAGCTAGTGGCGTTCTAAGCTCATGACTTGCATCCGAAACAAAACGCTTCATCTTTTCTGTCATTGCTTCTTGATCGTTAAAGCCTTGCTCAATCCTAGAAAGCATTGAATTTAAGCTTGCTGCCAAAGACCCAACTTCTGTATTTTCTGGAGCAGATGGAACTCGTCTGCTTAAATCTCCAGAAGCAATTTTAGAAGCTGTTTTTTCTATTCTTTTTAGCGGAACAAGAGTTGATTGAATAATCAAAGCAGACAAAACTGCACCAAGCAAAATAACAGTTATACTAACCATTAAGCAATAGCGCGTGAGAGTATTTAGAGTATCCATTTGATCGCTTAGAGAAAGCGCTATATAAACGTAACCTCTAACGTGCATTTCGGAGTTGTAACCACTGCGATTACCCCATGTAAGAACTAATACGCGCCACGGCGACTGAGCAACCTTTGCAGTCGCTTCATCAACGCTTTTAAGGTCGCCATGAACAACAGCAGGAGATGTAAACGGCTTTCTTTTTATAACAACGCTGTTGATTTCGCCATCTTCTGGCAGCGTTGGCATAGAAACAACGTCTCCTTTAAGCGGAGGAACCAAAGGCGTTGTAATAATTTTGTTATTAGTGTCTCGAATTTGCAAGAAATAGTCGTTTGGTCCAACAGTTGGCTCTTTTGAATCCTTTTTTCTAAGCAAATCAATATTGTCGTAAATAAGCTGAGCTTGATCTGCCAACTGAGCATCAGTTTTATCTAACAAATAGCTTCCAACTAATTGCCTAATCGACAAAGATATACAAAATGCTGCAATAGTTAAAACTACAAGCGTACATGCCACTAATCGAGTGCTTAACGGTATTGCATCAAAATGTTTACGTATCCATTTTGCTGCTTTATGCTTTTTATTAGGATTATTGTTTTTGCTTTTATAATCCGCATTTGCATTAGCAACTTCTGGATTATAAATAGCGACTTCCGCAGACTTGCCACTATTCATAATCAGGCTTGACCTGCCTTTGGTACGCGAATCATGTAACCAATTCCACGCTTAGTTTCAATAAGTGGAACGACTTTCTTTATAGAGCCATCGTCATTCTTAATCTCAATACCATCGATCTTTTTTCTAAGATAAGAAATATACGATTCAACGATTGCTGCGTCTCCACCCCAATCGTATTGCCAAACGTGATTAAGAATCTGGCTTTTAGACAACACTCTGCCTTCGTTATCCATTAAGTAATGCAAAAGCTTGTATTCCGTAGGGCTTAGCTCGATTGGAACTCCAGCTCTAGAAACATCGTGCGAGTCCTCATTAATCTCTAAATCTGCAACGCGCACAACAGGAGTGTCTTCTTCTGGCTCTTGAGTTCTGCGCAAAATTGCTCGGATTCTAGCAACTACTTCTTCTAGGCTAAAAGGCTTTGTAACGTAGTCATCTCCACCAACTGTTAAGCCCATAATCTTATCTTGAGTATCATCTCTAGCTGTAAGAAACAGCACTGGCACTACTACACCATTTTGGCGGATTCGCCTTGTAACAGTAAAACCATCAATATCTGGTAGCATAACGTCCATAACAATAAGATCTGGATGAACCCGCTCTATAACCTCGATTGCTTCCGATCCAGAGGCAGCGGTTTCTACGTCAAATCCAGCAAAGTGCAACGATGCAACCAAAAGTTCACGAATTGAAGGTTCGTCATCGACCACAACAATAGATGCTTCTACATTCTTACCCATACTGTTTAGCATCACTTATAAAGCTGAATGTTTCCTGAGTGTTTCCTGGAAAAAATAATTTTATTTATGCGATGCGTGCCTACGCTTAGCTTTTCTAAATCCTAGTTTAACTTGCTTTAGCACATAATTTCTTCTATAAAGTACAATCGCAACAATTACAAACAATGCTGCAATCACAACAATCATAACAATAGTTGCAATAATACTTGTTGAAGGCGTAACCGCCGTTTTTTTAGCTCTAGAAATCTGCTTCATAAGCAAAATCGCAGACTTAGCCCAGTCAGCACCTTGCGCGTTAACTAATGGCCTGTAGGCTGCATCCGACAATAAGTCAACCGTTGTTTTTCTTTTAAGCCATTCATCGGAATTAGGCGAAACTGCAACAACAAGCCTTCCATCATGAGTAGCAATTGCTAAAAGAACAGTGTTTGGAGCTGGATTCGTGCTTGTTAATAAATCGCTAGCCCACTTTGATGGGTCTTTGCTGCCGCTAAAATTAGCTAAATAAAGAAGGCGCACAGATACGCCTGTTTGCTTTTTTGTGCTAGCAATCATATCGGAGACTTTTGCAACGGAATCCCCTAGAAGATTTTCCGTATCTGTAATTGAATCAGTAGCAACAATGCCATAATTATTAGAGCTTTTATTTGCTAGATCACCATTTTTTGATTCATCTTCCGCAAAAGCAATGCTTGCAAATAAAGCAATTTGGCTTAAAAACGCAAGCATTATAAGTGTGCATAAGCCTTTAACCACATTAGTAAAAAAATCTTTGTCAAAATCGCTTAATGGCATATATTCATAATACCGTGTTTTTAGATTACAAGAAACAATAGCAAAATTGAGTTTTAGACGCATCTTTTTATACAAGCATTATTTTATACAAGCATTAGAGAACGCGGAAATAAAAAAAAACATAGAAAACACATACATTTACAAGCATTAAGGAGTAAAAAATGGCACAATTTAGAGTAGACTCAGAGCAAATTCAGCAATCAGCTGCAGCAGTCGGATCTTCGATTAATGCGATTAGAGACGCAACAAATGGAATGTACGCAAATCTTCAACAGCTGCAAAGCGTGTGGACTGGCCCTGCTGCCACTCAGTTTGCAACAACGGCTGGGCAATGGCGTGCAGCACACCAACAAATGGAGCAATCTCTAGAGGCGATTCAGCTTGCAATGCAAAATGTTTCTAACATTTACATGGATACAGAAACACAAGCAACTTCCTTGTTTGCAATGAACTAAACAAAAGTCACAAATCAAAAATCACAAAAACAAAAACAAAAACAAAAACAAAAAACATGAGCGGCAAAGCCAAAACTTTACCGCTCATGTATTGATAACTAAACAGACTCAATCAAAGAGTTAATTTAATTTAGTAGCCCATCTCTGCGCCGCCTGCAGGAGCTGCAGCTGGCTTTTCTGGCTTGTTAGCAACAACAGCTTCGGTTGTTAAGAACAAGCCAGCAATAGAAGCAGCATTCTGTAGAGCAGAACGAGTTACCTTAACTGGGTCGGTAACGCCAGCAGACATCAAATCTTCGTAAGCGTTAGTTGCAGCGTTAAAGCCTTGGCCTTCTGGAAGCTCGCGAACCTTGTTAAGAACAACATCTCCAGAAACACCGCTATTTTGAGCAATCTGCTTGATTGGAGCTTCTACAGCGCGGAACACGATTGCAGCGCCCGTAGCTTCTTCGCCCTTAAGATTTGCGATTTCGGCAGACTTCTCAACCTTTGCAGCAGCTTGAACAAGAGCAACGCCACCGCCTGGGAGCAAGCCCTCTTCGATTGCAGCCTTAGCATTACGCACTGCATCTTCAATGCGATGCTTGCGCTCCTTGGCTTCTACTTCTGTAGCAGCGCCAACCTTAATAACAGCAACTCCACCAGCAAGCTTTGCAAGACGCTCCTGAAGCTTTTCGCGATCGTAATCGGAATCGGTATTTTCGATTTCGCCGCGAATCTGAGCAACACGAGCCTCAACGTCTTCCTTAGAGCCAGCACCAGAAACGATAGTTGTTTCGTCCTTAGAAACAATCACCTTAGATGCATGACCAAACACAGATGCATCGATAGAATCAAGCTTTAAGCCAAGATCATCAGAAACAACCTGAGCACCAGTCAAAATTGCCATATCTTGAAGCATTGCCTTACGGCGATCACCGAATCCTGGAGCCTTAACAGCTACAGTGTTGAAAGTGCCACGAATCTTGTTAAGAACAAGAGTTGGCAAAGCTTCGCCATCAACGTCTTCCGCAATAATAAGCAATGGCTTACCAGACTTCATAACAAGTTCCGCAACATGAACAATGTCTTGCTGGCTAGAAACCTTGCCAGAAGTGAGCAAAATGTATGGATCTTCCAAAACAGCAGTCTGATCTTCTGCGTTAGTTACAAAGTAAGGAGAAATGTAACCCTTATCGAAGCGCATGCCTTCTGTAAAGTCCAAATCAAGACCAAACTTGTTGTTGTCTTCAACAGTAACAACGCCGTCTTGACCAACCTTATCTAGAGCTTCTGCAATCTTTTCGCCAACTTCTGGGTCGGCAGCAGAAATCGTAGCAGTAGCAGCGATTTGATCCTTTGTTTCAACGTCTTTAGCAGATGCGAGCAATTCCTTAACAATTGCTTCGGAAGCTTTTTCAATGCCACGGCGAAGAGCAATTGGATTGCTTCCTGCAACAACGTTCTTTAAGCCTTCGTGCACCAAAGACTGAGCTAAAACGGTAGCGGTTGTAGTGCCGTCGCCTGCAACGTCATCAGTCTTCTTAGCAACTTCCTTAACTAGTTCAGCACCAATACGCTCGTATGGGTCTTCAAGGTCAATCTCTTTAGCGATTGAAACGCCATCATTAGTGATTGTTGGAGCGCCGTAAGACTTATCGAGAACTACGTTACGGCCCTTTGGTCCAAGAGTGACCTTTACTGTATTTGCAAGCTTATCAAGACCAGCAAGCATACCCTGGCGGGCATCCTCTTCATAGGCAATAATCTTTGCCATTATTCCTCCACATAAATTAACTATGGACACTCACTCATGCTTCTTCTAGCTAATCAACCGTCAGCTGTTGACTAAACCGTTAAACTGAGTGCTAAATGAAGATTAGCACTCTACATGCCCGAGTGCCAACTATAATCAAAAATCTATAGAAAAAATCTATAGTATAAAATCAAAAATAGCCAATCAAAAAGCTACTTATTGTAGTTTTTCAATTGACTATTTAAGTATTTATTTATTAATTAAATTTATTACATCACTTGTTGCGTCACTTATTTAATGCACTCGCACATATGCAATCTAATTGCACATTTACTTGCACAAAACAACAACAATAGTGGTTGCTATTTGATTTGCAGGCTCAACATTGCTAATTCCAAGCGTCTTAGCAATATCTTCAGCAGCAGATCGATTCTCGTCTCCCTTATACCAAACAACGGAATCAGCAGGAACGTTTCCAGAAGGATTTGCAGCTTCTACGCTTGCATAGCCTGCTTGCTTAAGCTTTGCTGCTTCTTGAGCCGCATGACCCTGAATCTTTGTTGCGTTAACAACTCTTACTGGAACAGTCTTGTTAATAGGTTGTTCAGAAGCTTTTGAGTCGCTTGCATTATTGTCTTTAGAATCCTTAGAGCTATTATCATTTTTATCTGTTTTGTTTGACTTATCTTCTTTTACTGGATCTCTATCTTCGTCTGAATCGTCATTAGCATTATCAGACTTGCTCTTGTGCTCATCAATCTTACCGCTCTTAGTGCTAGAAGACTTAGCAGTTGTTGACTGATTTGTACTCCAAGGCAAACGAATATTGTTGATTTCTCCAGACATAATAGCCCATGCAAAAACGCCTAAAATAACAGCCATAACTACGACTACTACATATGGGAGCAATACAGCATACCAAGCGCGATTTCCGCGATGAACACCAACAGGGCCTTCTGGTGGATTATCAAAAGCATCTGGCGTAAACGACACGTTCTGCTTATGCGCCATAATTGCATCCCTTCTAAAAACTATCTAAACAATATGAATCCATATTAGCGAATGCCGCGCACAAAGCGTAAAAAATTTATTTATTTTTATATTTGATTTTGGATTTATCACCCTTGTTTTAGAGTTGATAATCATGAATATTAAGCATAGAAAATCTTTGCACGAACTAATAGACCTAGATTGGGCAAATGCTCTTGAACCAGTTGAGCCGCAAATCCACAAAATGGGAGACTTCTTGCGCGAAGAGATGGCATGCGGAAGGCGATTTTTGCCAGAAAGTCATAATATTCTTAGAGCTTTTACTATTCCATTTAATCAAATAAAAGTTCTTATTGTTGGTCAAGACCCTTACCCTACTCCAGGCCACCCCGTTGGTCTTAGTTTTTGTGTGGATGCTCGCGTTAAGCCTTTACCTAAAAGTCTGACTAATATTTACAAAGAATTAGTTAGCGACTTAAATGTTCCAATGCCTAAAAATGGTGATTTAACACCTTGGACTAAGCAAGGCGTAATGCTTTTGAACAGATGCCTTAGCGTAGAAGCTGGAAAAGCTAATAGCCATCAAGGAAAAGGTTGGGAACAAATCACAGATGCTGCAATAACCGCGTTAAATAATCGTAAAGATGCTAATGGCAAACCACTTCCACTTGTGGCTATTCTTTGGGGCAGAAACGCTCAAAGCCTAGCACCTCTTCTTACAAATGCAATAATTATTCAATCCCCTCACCCAAGCCCACTTTCTGCTTCAAGAGGATTTTTTGGATCAAAGCCATTTTCTAGAGCAAATCAAGCATTAATATCTCTAGGCGCAACACCAATTGACTGGAGTTTATAGAAATCTAAAGCACATAGCAAGCACATAGCAAGCTGTAGTTTATAGAAAAACGAGTAAAAACTTGCCAAAAATAAAAAATAAAAACTAAAAACATCTAAGGTAGCGCACATCAGTTAAAATAAGACGCATGGCATTATTCCCTCCACAACCAAATAGTCAAAATAATAGCGCAAATACTGGTGTTTTCTCTCTTCCACCTCAACCGCGCATACCTGCTTCTAATGGTGTTGCTTCTAGCACAATAGACGAAGTAAATCAGCCAATATCTGCAGGCGTGTCTAACGAAAGCATTAAAAAAGCGCAAGCAATAGCTGCCATTCTTCGTTCCAGATTCACACAAACGCTTGTAGGCCAAGATTCACTTAGAGAATCACTTATTTTGACGCTTATTGCTGGAGGCCACATTCTTATTGAATCAGTTCCAGGACTTGCAAAAACAACTGCCGCGCAAACTCTTGCAACAGCTATGTCTGGAAGTTTTAAGCGAATTCAATGTACTCCTGATTTAATGCCATCAGACTTAGTTGGAACACAAGTTTTTGACTTTGCTTCTCAAAGATTTACAACACAAATCGGCCCTATTCACGCAAACGTGATTCTTCTAGACGAAATCAATCGTTCTAACGCAAAAACACAGTCCGCTATGCTAGAGGCAATGGCCGAAGGCGCAACAACAATCGGCGGAGAACGCATTAATCTGCCTCAGCCTTTTATGGTTATTGCTACGCAAAATCCTATTGAAGAAGAAGGAACATTTAATCTTCCAGAAGCTCAAATGGATCGTTTTATGCTTAAAGCAGTTATGACTTATCCTTCACCTAGCGAAGAAGTAAGCATGTTGGAGCTTCTAACAAACAGAGGAAGTGACGTTTTTAATCCTCAAACTCTTAATAGTCAAAAAATAAGTTTGCAAGATATTACTTTTTTGCGCGCAGCTGCTAAGCGAGTGCATGTTTCGGAAGCTGTTATGAAGTATGCTGTAGATATTGTTGCAACTTCTAGAGGCCAAGGAAGTCATCCTCTTAAAACTATTTCTTCGCTAGTTAGAATGGGAGCAAGCCCTAGAGCTTCTATTGCTTTGATTCGCATTGGTCAAGCTCAAGCTTTGCTTTCTGGAAGAGATTACGTTATTCCAGAAGATGTTAAAAAGTTTGCTCACGAAGTTCTTAGACACAGAATTCTTTTGACTTTTGAAGCTTTAGCGGATTCGATTACTAGCGATCAAGTTATTGATGCAATAGTGAAGACGGTTCCTGCACCATGATTTTTGCAAAACTGCTTAACTCTTATTCTCATCCAACTTTTTTTGCTAATAATGCTAAAAGAAGTTTGCTATGCTCCGATTCATCTAAAAAAGTTAGAAGAAAAATCGAAGTGTTAGACAATCGCCTAAATTTGCCACTTGCAAAAAAATCTTTAAGCATTTTCGAAGGAGAACATCCTTCTAGTCAAAAATTTGGCAATGGCGACTTAGTAGACGTTCACGCGTGGCAGCCTGGAGACGAAGCAAGAATGATTAATTGGAAAGCCAGCGCAAGAGTTGGTGAGCCAATGGTTTCTTCTAGACAGCGCGAATCTTCTTCTAAAACTTGGATTCTTGTGGATTCTAGCTTAAACATGAATGCCTCTTGCGCATCTAAAAGCAATGAGTACTTATATGAGACTGCTTCTAACACAGCATGCTTTTTTGCGTCTTTAAGCTTAAAACGCAATGACTCGCTTGATTGCACTTTATTTGATGGAGATAATATTTTAAGAATCCCATCTTGCAGGAATCTTCCTGATTTTGAACGTAGCTTAGATATTTCATTATGCAACGCACGTAAAAATCCTAGGAACACAAATGCAATTATTGATTTTGCTAATTCGATTACTCAAAAACACAGTTTAATCGTAATAATTACGGACGAATACGCTATTTTGCAAAAACATTTTAATGATTTACAAAAAATCGCAAGTTTACATTCTTTAATAGTTGTAACAATAAATCCCGTGAATCCATTTAGTGCGTCTAAAAATATTCCAATAGTTGACGGAACAACTATGCGCAAAATACCATCATTCTTAGTAGATGATTCATGCTCTAAGGAAGTAAAAGCGCATAGAGCATTTATAAACAACGCTTTGCACGAGTGCTTAAATACTTATAAAGCTTGCCTTATACGAGGGTCTTCCAGCAACCAAATATTTCATTCTTTGGCTAAATTTATTTGCAACGCAACTTTGCAAAATAGCGTTTTTAATGTTAAGAAGAATCAAGATTTACTTTTGGATTAGTTTGGGTTGGTGTAATCAGTGAGTATTCTTAATGTTCAAAAGGTTCTAAACGACGAAACAATGCTACTTGCTTTTATTAGTTTAAGCATAATAGTGGCACTTTGTGCAAGCGCAATGCTCTACTTTGCTATATGCAAAATCAATCCTAAAGTTAATGCTAAAAAAGATGTAAAAAATGCTGCTCATATTCTAAATGCAAACAAGCAAGAATGGCGTAAAAAAATCGAGCAAGTTGTTAGCGACTATAATCAAAAAAAGATTAAAAAAGATCAAGCTTTTGCAAAATTAGCTCAAATTGCAAGACAATATGTTTCGATAATCAGTGGCGAAAACATTAAATCACATACTCTTTCAGACATAAGTTCGCTTAGAAACTCTTGGAAAAACACGCATGGAGCAGACTTATTGCGCCAAACTATTGCAGCACTATACCCTACTGAATTTGCAGATACTAAGTATAATAATCAAGCTAAAAATACGGATGTTGATCAAGGCGCAAGGTGGGTTCTTGTTCTTCTTGAAAGTTGGAAAACAAAGGAAAATAAGCCAAAGGAGAATAAAAAATGACATTCTCCAATTTAGACTCATTCATTTTTGCAATATCGAATTTTGCAATATCTGAGTTTTCAATCCATGATTTAGAAATGAGCAAAATTTTTGCTTCAACACTATTTTCAATGCAATTAAAATGGCCACTAATCTTTGTTTTTGGCGTTTTAATAAGCGTAATTGTTGCAATATTAGCGTTTGCGATAAGTGAGATTAAAAAACGTAATTCTAAAAACTACAAAATTAAATCTTCCCAAATATTAGAAACAAGCTTTTTAACGTCTTTTTCTTTAGACGAAGACCTTAAAGGAAGCATATGCTCAAGAAGATGGCGATTATGGAATATTTTGCGAAGAACATGCGCTTTAATGCTTTCTCTTACGCTTTTATGCACACTCGCTATTAGCGCAAGACCTTCTAGAGTTTTAGACGCAAACGAGCAATCGAGTTCTAGAGATATTGTGCTTTGCTTAGACGTTTCTGGCTCCACTCTTCCCTACGATTTAGAAGTTATTAACGCTTACTTAAAATTTGTTGAGCATTTTCAAGGCGAGCGCATTGGCTTGAGTATTTTTAACTCAACGTCTAGAACTGTTTTTCCACTAACAGACGATTATTCGCTTGTTAAAAAGCAATTGCAATACGCTTCTAAACTCTTAGACGGAGTTCAAACTCAAGACAAAATCGACAATATGCAACAAAAGCAGTATCAGCAAATTTCTACATGGCTTGATGGAACTCAAAATCGAAAAGAAGCAACGTCTTTAATCGGAGATGGTCTTGTTAGTTGTGCTGCAATGATTCCTGGAGTTGTATACGGCTCTTCTAACAATTCTAAAATGCCTCATAATCGCCTTAATCGTAGTGCTTCTATTGTTTTAGCAACAGACAATGTTGTTTCCGGAAAGCCGTCTTATTCACTTAAAGCAGCTTTAGACTTAACAAAACAAGCAAATATTCAAGTTGACGGATTGTATTCTGGGTCTGCTCAAACCGAAAACGAGGCAACCACTAGGCAAATGCGTGATCTAATTACTCAAAACGGAGGTATTTTCTTAACGCAACATAACGCTGATTCTGTAATGGCTTTGGTACGTAAAATCGAGAAACAGCATACAAGTATTCCAAATGATTCATCTCAATCAGCTTTAAGCGATGACCCTAGTATTGCAACAATTTTGGCGGTTATTTTTGTGTCTCTTTGGCTTATTTTTGCAAGAAGGATAAAACGATGAGAATATATTTTAGTTGGATTTCGTTAATCTTAATTGCAATTCTTGCTGTTTTAGCACTATTTGAGATTTTCCCTCTAAAACGCAACTCTTATAGCACAGATGAAACTGTTTATATGCGTGTTCGCAGAGTTTTAATATGCGTTTTGCTTGCGATTTGCGCATTATGCCCATGCATTATGAGAAGCACTTTTCAACGCTCTCTTAACGCTACAAACGTAATATTTGTTTTAGATGTTACTGGCTCTATGAACGTTAATGATTCTAAAGACTTAAACAACAATCTCACTACTAGGTTTAACAGCGCAAAGCAAATAATCAAGCAAGTAACGAATAATTACGCAAACGCAAGCTTTAGCGCAATCAGATTTGGAGCATCTTCTAGTGTTGACGTTCCTCTAACTCCAGACGCAAATGCCATTGAAAATTGGGTTAACACTATTAACACAGAGCCTGTTGGAGTTTCAAATGGAACTAGCTTAGACGCGCCTTTAGATAAAACTCTTCTTGCCACTAAAGCAATTCACGACGCTCATCCGCAAGATGTTACTGTTTTGTATTTGATTAGCGATGGCGAAGAAACTACTAGCAGAAAGCGAAGAACATTCTCATCTTTGCGCGGCTACATAAATCATGCTTACGTAATTGGTGTTGGCTCTAAAAATGGCGGAAAAATACCAAATAAAAGCACTAAGTTAGATAATTTAGACGATATTAATGTAACTGATTCTTCTATAAAACAGTCTGAAAAATGGGTTATTGACCCTTCTACAAAAAAGCCTGGAATATCTAAAATGGATTCAAGAAATCTTAAGAATATTGCAGACGAGCTTAGTGGAAAATATATTGATTCTAGTAAAGACCATTCTATTGGCGTAGAAGCAAAAAAGATTCTTTCTAAACAATGGAGACAAAACAACACTGTTAAACCAAGGCTTAGGCCTGAGCCAATCGTTTGGCCGTTTGCTATTCTTGCAAGTGTATTAATTCTTTGGGAATTGGCATGCTGGATTACAAAGTCGAGGAAGCTTATATGATTAGCAAAATCACACCTAAGTCGTTCCTAAGATTTTCTATTATTGCAATATCTTCTATTGTTATATTTCTATGCATGGTCTCAATCTATTTAATTGCAACTAATCTTAAAGCAGAATCAACGTATAATGCTGCTACAAAAAGTCTTATAAACAACATAAACGCATCTAAAAAAGTTGATTCAGATAAAGAAACGTTGGTTGTTTCTCAAAAGCAAGTTGATGACCAATTTAACGAAGCAAAATCGCCTTACACAATTTTAATGCCACACTTATTAAAGAGCATTAATCATAACGCAATAATATCTAAAGAGCTTACTAAAAGCTTGCAAAACCAGCTTAACCAAGATAAAAAAGATACGAATTCTAATGCGCAAACAAGCCAAAATAATCGCAAAAATATGCCTAACAAAGCGCAAGAAAAATCTAATAAATCAAGCTTAAGCAATTCTCAAAAAAGTAAGATTCAAGACTTGCTAAAGCAAAATAATCAAAGCGATTCTAGCCAAAATTCGCAAAATCAATCAGATCAAAATAGCGATGATTCCACTAAAGACGAATCAAACAAGAATGAAAAAACTAAGTCTTCTAAAAAAGAAGATTCCAGTAATAAGCCTTGGTAGATTGCGATAAAAATAAAATCAAAATAAAAAATAAATCAAAAACACAAAATCCTTATATTTCAAGGCTTATAGCCTTTAACCACATTGCAAGAATTTTCGTGACTATTTGAAAAACATTGTGTGTAATGTTTGTATGCACATATTTAACGACTACCAGTGGCTGTTAGAAAGGACAGAACAATGCTCTAACAGCGTGCTTAGCGAAGCACACTCCAACACTCTTAAAGACTGGCACGGAAGAGCCGCAAACGCGTTTAACGAAGAGATGGCTAAAACTGCTAGACAAGCATGCCAAATAAGCTCTGTTAACACTAGTTTTGTTGACTGTGATTTTATTAACGCTAATTCTACTTTTAGATCGATGCTTAACTATGGAGGTAAATAATGCCTTGGAGAGTAAAATCCACAATAACTGGCGGCAAACCTCTTAGCGTTGCTGATTCTAACGCGTATAGAACAAAAGCTGCACGACTAAGCGAACTATCAAACGATTTTCACTCACTAAGCGCCTGTTGGATGCAAACTGCAATGCAAATCGAAAGCCAAAAAGCAGCTCTTGTACAAAGCCAAAATAATTGTTTTAGTGAAAGCTTTGACCAATCTTCTTTACAAGACTTTCTAGATCCAGATGAATGCAGAATAAAGTCAAGCCAATGCGAATCAATGTCTAACAATCTTAGTGAATTAGCAAATCTAATAGTCAGAGCAAATAACTTATATTCTCAAGCAGAATACAAAAATAGAGAAACCTTAGATAACCTTGTTTCGATTGGAACTACCATCTTCCCTATTGCTGCAGTACCATTCTTTGCAAGCGTAGGATTCAGCGCGATTTTAGACATGACTCAAAAAAGTGGCATGAAAAACTTTTCTAAGTGGAGCCACGCAACAGCTCCTATTCAACAAGGATTTATTAGAGGCTTTTCTAAACATTTTCTAATAAACCCCGTAACTGGAATCCCTATTCGTCTTTTTTCTAGCATTCAAGAAAAGAACGATGTAAAACATTCAAAAGCACCAGTTTCCACTTTTGCAAGCGCATTAAGCATGTTTAGCTCAAAAATCAACGATGCGAACCAAGGGAACAATCTTAAAGTAACAAAATTAGTTTTGCCTGAAAACGCACAATCTAAAATATTCCTCCATAAAGGAAATAATATTGGTCAAGCGCTTGAAAATCTTAACAACCTTTCTAGCGGAAATCTTTCTGTGCACCCGCCAAAAACAAATCCAGATGCTGCAACAATAGCAATTCAACGTTTTAGGCAAAAAGACGGTAGCACGTCTTGGCTTGTTACAATACCTGGAACCGACGGTAAGCCAAAATCTCCTTTTGGATGGCCTCAAAATGCAGAGGTTATGAGCAGTTCTAAAAGCGTAAGAATGAACGCAGACAGCACAAGAATGGTTGTAGAAGCAATGAAGAAAAGCGGCATTAAACCAAACGATAGCGTTGTTCTTGTTGGACATTCTCAAGGCGGAATTGTAGCTGCAGGAATTGCTAGCGATTATTCAAAACAATACAACATAAAACACGTTGTAACTGCTGGGTCTCCAATAGCAAACCACGCAATTCCAAGCAAAACTTGGGTTACGAGCATAGAAATGGAAGATGAACTTGTTCCAACATTAGACGGAGCAAGTAATCCGAGCAGAAATAATTGGGTTACGATTCACGCAGTGGCAAGTAAAGCAGTGGCAAGTAAAAGCGCTAATCGAATTAAAAGAAAAGAAGAAGATGAGGAAAATGTCTCTAAACAAAATCGTAATAAGATTGGCAACACAAACCGCAACACAAATCGCAGACCAAAAAATATTTTTGAAAAAGACGGAATATTAGTAAAAAATGTGCCAGAAGAAGGAACACTCACGCACGATTTGAACTATCATCAAGCAGCATATGCGGATGCTCACCAACTTGCATCTAAAGAAATTAGAACTCAAGAATCGCATTTTAATAAGATATTAAGCGGAAAATTAGAAGAGACAACGTTATGGCAAGGAGTTATGCAGCACTAGCACAAAAGTAAAATAGCAACGCTCAAAAGTTAGTAGTTTCATGCCATGCTGTAACCTTTAAGGTATGAAGCTTACTGATATTTGCCCTGCTATTGCTCTAACTCCTCTAGATGGAAGATACCACAACCAAACCGCAAGCCTTGTAGAATATTTAAGCGAACCAGCATTAAACCGCGAGCGCATGCGTGTAGAAGTTGAATGGATGATTCTTCTAGCAAACGGTTATAAAGGAAACGGTTTTAAGACGATTGTAGATGGCGTAAAGCCTTTAACAGACGAGGAATGCGATTATTTGCGCGCAATCCCAGAAAACTTTGGAGCAGAAGGCATAAAACGCCATGCTGCTCACGAAGCTGTTACACATCACGATGTTAAAGCTGTTGAATACTATATTGACGACGAGTTAGACAAAGCAGAACAAGTATTAGGGCATAAAACCCAGCTTAGCAATCTTAAAACATTGGTTCATTTTGCTTGCACAAGCGAAGATATAAACAATCTTTCTATAGCGCGTTGCGTAAAGAACGCTGTTGAAAATGTTTATAGACCAAATTTGAAAGCTATTGTTGATTACTTAACTCAAAAAGCGCAAGAGTATAGAGATATGCCAATGCTATCGCTTACTCACGGCCAGCCTGCAACTCCTACAACTTTAGGTAAAGAGCTTGCTGTGTTTGTTTATAGGCTAAATCGCCAGCTAAAACACCTTAACTGCCAAGAGTATCTTGGAAAAATAAATGGCGCTACTGGAACTTTTGGTGCTCATCTTGCTGCTTTCCCTAATGTTGATTGGCTTAGCGTTTCTAAAGAATTCGTAGAAAACAGAATGGGGCTTTGCTTTAATCCTCTTACAACGCAAATCGAAAGCCACGATTGGCAAGCGGAACTTTATAGCACTGTAAGTCACATTAATCACATTCTTCACAATCTTGCAGTAGACGTGTGGATGTACATTTCTCGCGGCGTTTTTGTGCAAGTTCCTGTTAAAGGCGCTACTGGATCATCCACAATGCCTCATAAAGTGAACCCTATTAGATTTGAAAACGCGGAAGCAAATCTAGAGATTTCTTGCGCACTTTTAGACACACTTTGCGCAACACTTACCGAGAGCCGATGGCAGCGCGATTTAACAGATTCCACTACTCAAAGAAACGTTGGATCCGCATTCGGCTACGCTCTTCTTGCTTTGAACAATCTTCTTGGCGGCTTAAAGTCGATTCATCCAAACACGCAAATGATGAGCGAAGAGCTTAATAGCAATTGGGAAGTTCTTGGAGAGCCAATCCAAACTGCTATGCGTGCTCAAGAGATTGCTGGTGTAGAAGGAATGGAAAAGCCGTACGAGCAAGTTAAAGAGCTTATGCGTGGTCATAGTATTTCTAGACAAGATGTTGAAGATTTTATATCTTCTAGAAACTTCGATGCTCAAACTGCAAGTAGGCTAAAAAATCTTACTCCAGAATCTTATACTGGAATTGCATCACGTTTGGTGGATTTTATTCAATAACTATTTTGTTCAATAACTTATTAAACATTAATAACTATTAAATAAATAAACGGTGTACTATGCAATCGCAAGTAAAAGATGATTTAGTTATTAACGACGTTGAGCCTAAGCTAGTTCGCAATTGGGCAGATTTGATTTACTCAATCGTATCTGCTGGCGTAGCTACAGCAGTGGTGTTATTTGCAACGTGTTTTTCGGGAACAACAGCAGGCGTAGAGCACGATGCAAAAAACGCTGGAAAAATTATTGAGTGGATTGTTAAAGGACTGCCGTCTTCTCTTTTTCAGCAAGCGCTTACAATCGCAATTGTTGCTGGCGTAATCGTATCAATGATTGATTCAAAAAAATGGATTAATACAGCGCTTTCAACAATAACTTTGCTTTTAACATATCCGCTTGTATGGTACATTTCCTACATTCTTACAACGCTAAACAATCCTTCGATATTCGCATCGTTTAATTCGATTTCCAATAGTCATGGCACAGAATTATTGCCAGATATGTATGCTGTTTTAGTTGCTTTTCTAACTGTTAGCGGTCCTAGAAGAGATAACAAAATCGTAAAATTATCTTGGCAAGCGCTGCTAATTGCGTCTCCAATATTAATCGTAACTTCTTGGCATTCGCTAACAGGCGCATTAACATCTTGGTGTATTGGACGCTCCCTTGGAACACTAATTCGGTTTATTAAAGGCACGCAAAGCAAAGGAGCGTGGGGCAAAGACATTGTTGAAGCACTAGAAAACATTGGCATTACTCATCTTGTTCAGCTTAATAGAAGAACGCTAACAACCGACCATAGCGGAGTTCTTAAGTCTAGTCTTGACGACGATTTGATTGAAAATTCAAGGCTATACGATGCGATTGATATTCACGGAACAAGATACGTTATATCTGTATTAGATAATCAAGTGCATTTGCCTGGGTATCTAAATCAGCTATGGCAATGGGTTAAGCTAATTGACATTCCAGTTAGACGAGACCGTTCTGCAAGGCACTCAATACACCACCATCTTTCTATGCTACTTGCTCTTAGAAACTTGCATCTTGCTACAGCAAACGTGTATGGAGTAACAGACCTAGAAAAATCATCAATAATGGTATTTCATACTAGCAATGTTCTTGTTCCTTGCAATCTAAACACACTTACAGCTAAAGACGCTCAAAGACTTATGCAATATCTTGATATTGCAAACTCTAGAGGTATTACGCACAGAAGAATAGGTCCAGAATCGCTTGCGCGACTAGAAGATGGCACTCCCCTAATTGCAGGTTGGCAAAATGGCGATGTTGCTAGTGATTCAACTAATATTGCTTTAGATAAAGTTCAACTTTTAACAATAATCGCGTCTTGCATTGATGCAAAAACTGCTGTTGAGTCAGCAATAAACGTTTGGGGCGCATATAAGGTTGCGCAAATTCTGCCATTTATTCAAAAAGCGGCCGTTCCAGCGTCTACAAGGTCACTTTCTTCTTGCAACAAAAAGCTTTTTGAAGATCTTAAAAATGAGATTAGCAAAAAAGTTTGCACGCTTAACAACGAAGAAGACTACGACACTGTACGCTTAGCACGCTTTAATATTAGATTCTTTGTTAGCTTAATCCTTATTATTGCAGCAATTTCGGCTATTGTTACGCAATGGCATCCGCAAGAATTTATTTTTGCGCTTAAAAAAGCAGATAGCATAATGGTCTTTGCTTGCTTTGCGTGCAGCATGCTTGCTTGGGTTGGGTCTTCTATTACACTCGGGTCTTTTATGGATGATTCAAAGCCAACTGCTGGTGTTTTATTTACATCTCAAGCAGCTTCGGGCTTTACTGCCGTGTCTATGCCAGCTGGAGTAGGGCCTGCGTTTGTAAACATGCAACTTATAAAGAAAAATGGTAGTTCAACATCTCAAGCAACAGCGATTACAAGCGCAGTATGGCTTTTGCAATCGCTAGTAACCGCTCTTGTTATATTTAGCGTTGGAATTTTTACTGGCAAGAACCTTCTATCTGGAATGATTCCTACACATATGCTTATTACAGTAATAGGAATTGTTACTATAATCCTATGCGCGTTTATGGCAATTACTCCTATTCGCAAATTTATACGCAAAAAATATCTTCCTATTCTTTCCGATTATGGCAAACAGATAAAAGAACTTGTAACTAAACCAAAACAGCTTTTTAACGGCACTTTGGGCGGTTTGATTCTTGTTTTTGCAACAGGACTAGGATATTGGGTTGCTCTTTTGGCATTTGGATACTACGCAAACCCTTGGGAAACAGTTCTGCTGTTCTTAGTAGCAAACACTGCAGGATCTGCTGTTCCAACACCTGGCGGATTGGGAGCCGTTGAAGCATCTTTGACTTTTGCATTCACTTCGGTTGGTGTTCCTCCAACAATCGCATTATCTGCAACTCTTCTTTACCGTCTTATGTTCTATTGGTTACGAATACCAATCGGAGCGTTTGCAATGAAAAGTCTTAGCAATAAGGGATTAATCTAATAACAAGTTAGTGTAAATTTAACAAATCAAAAAAGAATATATTTAGTTAAAAACCGCATAAATACGCCTATATAGGTCATTTTTGCGGTTTTTATGTACTTTATTCACTAAAAAAAGTAAAAAATCGTAAAAAAATCTTAATAAAACGCTGAAAAACCGCGCATTTGTAGGGAAAATGTACTAGTATCTATGAATGAAAGTGGTCTTTGGAAGAGAAGGCCCCTAACACAAAGGATGCTTGTATGGCATACAACAAGTCTGATCTCGTTTCGAAGATCGCTCAGAAGTCCAACCTTACCAAGGCACAGGCCGAGGCCGCTGTCAACGCATTCCAGGATGTGTTCGTTGAGGCTTTACAGTCTGGCGAAGGATTGAAGCTCACTGGTCTGTTCTCCGCTGAGCGCGTAAAGCGCGCAGAGCGCACTGGCCGCAACCCACGTACTGGCGAAACCATTAAGATTCCTGCATCTTACGGTGTTAGAATCTCTGCTGGTTCTTTGCTTAAGAAGGCTGTTACTGAGTAGGTTAAACCTTTAAGCGTAGACTTACAAGAACGAGGAACATCCCAATGTTGGATTTGTTCCTCGTTCTTTTGTTTTTATGCGCTAGCTTTTGTTTTTACGTGCTCTAGTTTATGTGCTCTAGTTTCTCATTCTCACTATTGCAATCTTTGCACAGCCCAAACACTTCCAAAGTGTGGTCTATAACCGTGTATCCGTGAGATTCAGCAATCTTATGAATCCAACCTTCATCGTCTGGAGGCTCTATGTCTACAGTTTTGCCGCACTTTTCGCACACAAGATGATGATGATGTGTGTTTTCATCGCAAATCCTAAAAAGCTGTTGACCCTTAAAACGCACAGTATCAACATCTCCGCTTTGTGCAAGCGTATTAAGCTGGCGATAAACGGTTGCAAGCCCAATGATTTCGCCATCTTCCACAAGCGCGCGATGCAAATTTTGAGCAGAAACAAAATTACGCGAAGCTCTTAAATGCTCAAGGACTGTTTCCTTTTGCTTAGTGTTTCTGCGTATTGGCTCACCAACCATTATTTAACCTTTCACCACAAAAAACTTTTAATCAAGCTCATCATCCCAACAACCTGTAGAGTCTAACACATTGGCTTCCTCAACAGGATTATTGCAAAGAACAGTAATATGACCCATTTTGCGATTCTTACGAATCTCCGCCTTGCCGTAATCGTGAACATGCCATTCTGGATGATCCGCAATAAGCGCACGAGTAGGCGCAACATGCTGGCCTAAAACATTAACCATTACGGCTGCAGAAAGCAGCTTAGGCTCTTTTAGTGGCCATCCAGCAATGCCTCTAACATGAGCTTCAAACTGATCCATATCGCAAGCTTCAATCGTGTAATGACCCGAGTTATGAGGGCGCGGCGCAAGCTCATTTACTACTACGCGATTGTCTTTAGTAATAAACAGCTCTATTCCAAGCGTTCCAGCAAGCTTAAAGCCTTGAGCCAACCTAAGCGCTAAGCTATGCGCATCTTCTTGAATCATAGTATCAACATTTGCAGGAGCCAAAGTCATGTGCAAAATGCTATTGTGATGCACGTTTTTTACAAGCGGATAAGTCACAAATTCGTTGCCATTGCCCGAAACAAGAATTGATGCTTCAAAAGCAAAGTCAACAAAACCTTCGAGAATAGAAGGCGGCATCTCTTGGCCATTTTCTACGCGATTACGAACATTATTAACGTCTTCTTGAGTGCGCAAAACGTCTTGACCGTGGCCATCGTAACCACCTCTGCGCGTTTTAAGAATTGCAGGAAGACCGATTTCTTCGATTGCTTTATCTAAATCGTCTAAATTGTTGACTTCACGCCATTTAGCAGTTTCAATACCATGATTGTTAATAAAGCTTTTTTCAAAAACACGGTCTTGAGTAACTCGCAATAAGTCGGTTCCTTGAGGAACAGCAACCAAATCTCGCACACTATCTAAAGCATCTGCGTTTACGTTTTCAAATTCGTACGTAAGCACATCGCAACTTTTAGCAAGCTTTTTTAAGGCTTCTAAATCGTCGTACTCAGCTTCGACTTGAAAATCCGCAACTTGGAACACTGGGCAATTATGCGCTGGGTCTAAAACGCCGATTTTAAAGCCCATTCTTCTAGCAGCAATCGCCATCATGCGACCAAGCTGACCGCCGCCTATAATTCCAATAGTTGCCCCTGGCATTAAGCACTTTACAGTACCATTAGTGGCTTCACATAAGCTCGGCATTAGATTCCTCAACCTTCTTTTTTAATTCTTTGCGGTATTCTTCAAGTTCTTCTTCTAGGCGACTATCTGTTGTGCTAAGCATGCTTACAGCAAGCAAGCCCGCGTTTGTAGCGCCAGAATTGCCAACAGCGGTTGTTGCAACTGGAATTCCGCCAGGCATTTGCACTATAGAAAGCAAAGAATCCCAGCCCGAAAGAGCATGGGATTTTACAGGAACACCAACAACTGGAAGCGTTGTTTGAGCAGCAATCATACCTGGCAAGTGTGCAGCTCCACCAGCGCCAGCAATGATCACGCGAAAACCGTTTTTTCTAGCGCCATGAGCAAAATCTGCCATAAGTTCTGGAGTGCGATGTGCAGAAATAACTTGCTTCATATACGGCACCCTAAATTTTTCTAAGATTTCACATGCGTGGCGCATTGTTTCCCAATCGCTAGAAGAGCCCATAACAACCGCCACAACAGGTTTTGAATCTAAAATATCTGCCACAACAACCTCCCGTATATGCGTAAATACGCGGCTTATGCGCAAAGTTTATACGCAAGTTTTACTTTACGCATAAGCACGGAAAAATGGCTAATAATTAGTGTTTTATTGGTGATTTACTAATGTTTTATTAATGTTTTATTGCTTTTTTACTAGCTGCTTATTTTTAAGAACATATTTTACGTCTGCAGCAGCCGCAACATCGCTAGAATGCGTTACAACAATCACGCATTTTCCGCGTTTATGAGCTGCATCTTTTAAGATTGCTATAACTTCTTTAGTGGTGTTTGGATCCAAGCTACCTGTTGGCTCATCGGCAAGAATAACAGGCGCAGAAGATACAAGCGCTCGCGCAATAGCCACTCGCTGCTGCTGCCCTCCCGAAAGCTTTGTTATATTTCTAGTGGACTCGTCTTCACTAAGCCCCAGCTCTTTAAGAATCGCAGAATCCGCCTTTGGATTAACAAGACGCAAATTTTCTACAGGAGTCAAATAGTCGATTAGATTAAAACTCTGGAAAACTAAGGAAACATTGTTCTTACGATGATTAGCATAACCGCCATTCTTGGAAATATCTTGACCGTTAAACAATACTGTTCCACTTGTTGGCGAGTCTAAACCAGCTAGAAGAGATAACATGGTTGTTTTTCCAGCTCCCGATGGACCCGTTATGCTATAGATTTTCCCAGCTTCAAAATCTGCATTAACATTTTTAAGAACCGCAATATTAGTCGCTCCATAAGAGTAATCAACGTTATTTAGTTTTAATAAAGTTGTCATAATAAACTCCAATATTCTATTAATCTCTATATTTTATGAATCTATATTTTTTATAAATCTGTGTTATAAATCTACCTATTATTTTTATGATTATTTCTGTCTATGCACTTGTTCTGCTCACTAATCGCAAGCATTATGTGCATAAAAATACGCCACTTTAATCTCCTCAACTAATTGAGCTGAGTATAGAACGCGGCTTTTTAAGCATTATTGGCACAAATGCAATGCATAGAGATGCAAACGCTATAGCGAATCCTAAAAGAATAGAAAACGCTGTTTGACCAGTTAGCAAAGACTGATTAGGTGAGTATGTAATTGCACCATTTGCAACATTTGCCAATAGCATTGATCCAACGCTAGACGATATTGCGGCACTAATCGCAGTAGACGCCAGCGAGCAAAATGCGGATATTATAAAAACTTCTATAATCATTTGCAAAGCTATAACACGTTTTTCTACACCAATTGCCATTAGAACGCCAACTTCGTGAATCCTTCCTCGAACCCAAAAAACAAGAACTAAGCCAAGCACTATGATTCCGACTAATGCAAGACACATTAAAATCATTGTTACTAATTGCTTAACTGTTTTTACGGATTGAAGAACAGAGGCAAATCTTTGCGCATTATTTTCTACAGAAAACATGCCGTTGCCATAGTTTTTAGCGATTTTATTGGCTTCTTTTAAAGCTTTTTCTAGATTATTTGAATTTTGCATAACGCACTTTATAGAACTGCGATTTTTACTTCCAAACAAGTAAAGAGCGGATTCTAAATCAGTTATTACGCGATTTTCGGAAGAGTCGGAAGGAAGCGCACCCTTTGTTTGCATCTTTCCAGAAAAAATGCCAACAACCTTAAGATTAATGCTTTTGCTGCCTTGTTTTAGAGTTAAAACAGACCCGAGTCTAAGATTATTTTGTTTAGCAAAGCTCTTGTGAATTATTGCAGATTTCGCGCGCTTAAAGTCGCCAGCAACCGAAGAATCAATATGATTGCCTTCCTCAAGCTTATATAATCCTTCTTGGAATCCCTGCGCTAACTGTGATTTAGTTGTTCCCGTTATGGAAACAAGCGAGAACATTCCATCATTGTCTAAACGCGGACCATTTATTGGCGCTACAATTTTAGCGTTAACAGGATTTGCTAAAACATCTTTTTCTTCTGCAATAGTTTTTATTCCATTAATCTTTTTAAACTTTGCAATAAGACTTTCGGGAATTCCCTCGTTTTTTTGCAAATCTTGAGGAATATCTTGCTGCGATTGCTTAGCAGAATCACTGACGGAGTCACTGGCTGAATCGCCAGCAGAATCGCCAGCAGAATCAGGCTCTGGCAAAGTCTGCCCTTGCGTTTTTGCGTAAACACTAAATCCTAAACCAATGTTGGAGGTTATTTGATCCTCTAGATTTTTTACGCAAGCAATAACACTCGCTTGACAAATAAGCGCGCTAAGAACAACCGTAATAATCAAAGCTAAAATAGCACTACGCCTTGGTTTTCTAACTATAGCTAGCCAAGCTCTTTTTATAATTTGAGTCATTTTACACCTACTTTTGCATGCCAAGCAAATCTCTAGGAGACTTTCGCAAAATAGGAAGATAAGACAGCGCAACCGCAACAATAATAATCGCTAGAACTATAAATGACGATTGAATTAAGCAATCGGAGCTAACTTGAACAGCAATCTTATCTAAGGTTCTAGTGGCCATGCTTGATTCCAGGTTTCCTCCAGCTTGACCCATTGAACTAAGCTGCTGAGCGGCGGAATTTTTTACCGAACCTAATGCACAATCGCTAAACCAAGGAGATATTGCACTAGCAAAACCATAGCCTATTGCAATAGCTGGAATCGCAAGCAACACAAGCTCAAAAAGCTGCTGCAACACAAGGGAAACTTTGCTAATACCAATAGAAGTTAGAACGCCAATTTCTTTTCTACGCTCATTAATCCAAAGAATAAGAACCAATCCAAGAGCCACAACAGCAAACGCGCTTACTGCAACAACAGTTATGTTCATCATGGATTTTACGCCTTTTGCAGCACCAATCATGCCTTGTACAAACTGGTCATCTCGAGTAATCTGATAGCTTTGCAAATCAATCGGGAGCTTAGACGCTTCTTCAATCACAGAGTCTGCGTCCGCTCCTTTTTTAACCTTAAAACTTGCGTCCTGATATATCTCTTTTCCAGGCTTATATTTGTAAAGCTCTCTTGTTGTTTTCAAATCTGTATACACAGTATTTGCAGTTAATTCTGCACGCGTTGCAACTGGGCGATTATTAGCTCCGCCGTAAATTCCAACTATGCGTGTTTTTACTTGCTCAGTAGAGTGGTTAAGATTATCGGCATCAAACGAGTTTGCTTTAAGTGTTAACGAATCCCCTAATTTTAAGCCATTTAGTTTTGCTAAATCTTCGTGGATTAAGGAAGCATGCTCATCTGATTCTTGCAAAGCTCTACCTTTAACCATGTGAATTGACTTTGTTTTGAACGCATTTAAGCCCTTAGAAGAGTTTGTTCCTTCTAGGTTTACAGCGTTGCCGAATTGCTTTTCTCTACGCGCATCGTAGTCTTGAACACCTTTGATCCTAGCTGCTTTTGCGTCAACTAAATCGGCAGTAACATTTTGACGTAAAACATACGAATCAACGTTTTTAAGTGACGCGATTTTTTTAACATCACTTGGCTTAACAGTTCCTGCTCCCCTTGGAGTTCCAGGATTTACTTGCGGATTATTTGCTAAAACAAAACTAGATTCTGCCTGTTCTTCTACCTTTTGGCCCTCTTTTTCTGCAGCAATCGCAACTGCAGAAGATGCCAGCAAAAGCGTTGAAATCAATGCTAATATTACAAACACGATTGCTGTTTTCACTCTTTTTCTCAAAACGTAGCGTATTGCGCGAGAAATAAATGTCATCGACTACCTTCCTCATTGAACACTTGTCATTATGAAATTGTCTGTTACAAAATAGGTACAATAAGTACAATCTCGTAGCTTATATGATTTACCCTTATAAAAAGCTAAGAAAGAACTGTTGATTTTCTTTAAATATCTTAGAAAATTTTATGAAAATTACTGATTTTCGATAAAAAATATATGACATATTGTTATAATCATTTGAAATAATTTATGCAACTAAATGTTAATAGAGGAAAATTTATTAATCGATTAGCAAGTTTTACAAATTAAAACTTTTCAGCCAAAAAATTTATTTTGCATGATTTGACTAGAATTTGCATGAATAAAGTCGCATACAACAACAATTAAGGCGAGCACGTTGCATTACCAAAGTACTCGCCCTAATTATTAAAAGTATTCTTATTTAGAATCTTTAGCATCCACGCTTAAAGCGCAGTGCCGTGCTCGTCGAGGCGCGGATTTTGCTTAGAGTTGCTAAAGCTAAAGAACAGGCCAAATACGCCCAAAGCAAACAACACTGCAACAGCTATAACAAGTACCATTGGCTGGCTTGGCAACCACATAATCACCAAGAACGCAAACGCAGAAAGCAAAAGAACAGCCCAAGAGCACACACCAATAACCTTGCGAACAGCATTCCATGTATCGTCTCCAGCCTGCGCGCGCTTAATATTGCGCTCCATCTTGCTCTGGCTTTGCGTAACGCTAGAAGATGGCTTCCATCCATCAACGCCGTTTTCTTGAAGTCTTCTTGAATGTTCTTGCAGATTGTATTCATCAATCATTCCGCCACGACCGCGGCCATTTGTTTGATCGTATTGAGACGGGATTCCCCTACGATTCTGCCTGGCTTTTGCTCTACGCTCCTTGCGGTTTGCCATGATTGATTCCTTTCTGCGTTGAATTTTCACACAATACGAATCATTTTAACACATAACTACGCCATTTTGGCACGCATCAACAATTTTTTCGATTAATAAATCGTTGAGCAGCCTACCTTTGCGCGTTGCAATAATACGATTCTCGTTCAACACTGCCAACTCTTCTTTACACACTTCGATTAGCACTTTTTGCAAATACGAATCGTCAAATCCGCAATTGGCTTTACGCATTTTTGTGCACAATTCATCAACGCTAAGCCCTTCCCTAATGCGCAAACCAAGCATTACTTCTTCTATTAACGCGTCCTCGCTATTTATGCACTCGTAGTTTTGCCAAGGCACGTTTCCTGCATTAATCGCCTGCGCCCAGCGTTTTGGATGCAAAATATCCCAAGATCTAAGATTATAAAACTTGCTTGAATCCGCCAAAACAGCACAATCATCCATGCTTTGCTTATTAAGACCGCTCGCCGCATTGTAATGCGAATGCGCTCCAGGGCCAATTCCTGCCCAATCAATGTTCTTCCAATATCCAAGATTGTGACGAGACTCAAAACCAGTGCGCGCCCAATTAGAAATCTCGTACCACTTTAAGCCAGCAGAACTAAAAAGACTATCTGCCAACTCGTATTTTGCTGCTTCATCATCGTCATCTGGCGCTTGAATTGTGCCAGCAACAATTTGGCGACCCATTTT
The DNA here is from genome assembly GCA_946997215.1 of Gardnerella vaginalis. GTDB lineage: Bacteria > Actinomycetota > Actinomycetes > Actinomycetales > Bifidobacteriaceae > Bifidobacterium > Bifidobacterium vaginale_I. The sequence continues at coordinate 1,268 of CAMPUL010000002.1, read as the reverse complement.
TGTGCGCGGCTCTACTGTTAGCGCATATGCGGAAACGTGATTAACGCCCAGGCTCAAAGCCATTTCTACTGACTTTCGCCAATCGTCTAGGCTCTCTCCTGGAGCGCCATAAATCAAATCAACACTAGATCGCAATCCGCAAGCATTCGCCGCTTTAACTCCGCGCTCTACGTTTTCTGGAGTATGCGTGCGGTCAAGCGTTTTTAGCACGTGTGGCACAGCAGATTGCATTCCAAAAGATATTCGCGTGAATCCGCCTTTTGCAAGCGTTTCAACGTAAGACTCGTCTGCAGTATCTGGGTTTGCTTCCGTTGTGACTTCCGCGCCAGGCATAATGCCCCACAATTCGCTGATTTCACGCAAAATTCGCACTAAATCTTGCGCTTTAAGAACAGTCGGAGTGCCGCCACCAAAGAAAACAGATTGCGCTTTAGGCTCGAAAATCCCGTGAAATTCCTGCCACTTTTTTACAAGACGCATCTCGCGAATTGCAACATCCGCGTATCCGCTTCGACTTGCGCCCTTCCCCAAATCGCGAGCTGTATACGTGTTAAAATCGCAATAACCGCAGCGTCGCAAGCAAAACGGCACATGCACGTACACTTCAAAAGGCATGATTGAACGCGAATCTTCACTAGACTTGTTCGATTCAAAATTCAATATAAGCCTCAGCCTTCGGATTTTTGCGCAGCGCGAATCTTATCTTTAGTGTCTCTATCGTTTGCATTATCGTCTGTAGCCAAAGCTGCAACAAACGCTTCTTGAGGAACTTCAACATGTCCAAGCATCTTCATGCGCTTCTTACCAGCCTTCTGCTTTTCAAGAAGCTTGCGCTTACGCGTAATATCGCCGCCGTAGCATTTAGCAAGCACGTCTTTTCTAAGCGCACTAATCGTTTCGCGCGCAATAATACGCGAGCCAATCGCAGCTTGAATTGGAATCTCAAACTGCTGGCGAGGAATAAGTCCGCGAAGCTTCTTTGTCATCATAACGCCGTAAGAATATGCCTTATCGCGGTGAACAATCGCGCTAAAGGCATCAACCTTATCTCCCTGAATAAGAATATCTACCTTAACAAGATCTGCAGCTTGCTCGCCATCTTCGTGGTAATCTAGCGAAGCGTAGCCTTTTGTGCGGCTTTTAAGCTGATCGAAGAAGTCAAAAACAATTTCCGCAAGAGGAATTCTGTAGTGCATTTCCACGCGGTCGGCACTAATGTATTCCATTGTGCCCATTTCTCCGCGATGATCTTGGCACAAATCCATAAT
>CAMPUL010000001.1 GCA_946997215.1 Gardnerella vaginalis | reverse complement strand
GATAAGTAACTTTTGATTAAAGTACCTAACAAATGATTAGATATACAAGTTATATATACAAATGATTAGATATACAAGTTATATATACAAATGATTAGATGCTTAATAAAAAGTTAGTGTTTATTTAGTGTTTGTTTTAGTGTTTAGATATTAAGGGGATTGGTTAATGAGTTCTAACTCAATTGGAACCGTTGGATTTATTGGCTTTGGAAACATGGCTCAAGCGATTGCGCAAGGCTTGATTCGCGCTAATGTTTTGCAAGGCAAAGATATGGTTGCAAGCGCGGCACACTTTGAAAAACTTGTTAATAATGCAAGCAAATTTGGAGTAAAAGCGTTAAAAAGCGTGCAGGAAGTTTGCGATTCTAGCAATGTTTTAATTTTGGCTGTAAAACCAAATCAGATTGAAGAAGTTTTGCATCCTATTGCAAAAACTATTGTGGATAGAAAAATAGCAATTATTTCCGTTGCAGCAGGCTGGACTCTTAAGCGTTACCAGAATCTACTTGGAAAAGATGCTAATGTGCAATGCATTATTCCAAACACGCCAATCGCAGTTTGCCAAGGAGTCACTTTAGCAGAAAATGAAAATACGCTAACAGATAGTCAACTAGAATCTTTTAACGCGATTTTTGAGCCTATATCTTTAGTTGAACGAGTAGATAGCGAGCACATGAATATTGCAATGTGTATTTCTAGCTGCGCTCCAGCTTTTACAGCTATGTACATGGAAGCTTTAGCAGATGCTGGCGTAAAGTATGGTCTAAAGCGAGATTGCGCATATCGTTTGGCTGCAAAGATGATTGAAGGGGTAGGTGCGTTGTATATGGATACGCGTGTTCACCCAGGTGCTATGAAAGACGCAGTATGCTCTCCTGGTGGCACTACGATTCGAGGTGTTGCAAAGCTAGAATCATGTGGTTTTAGGGGAGATGTTATTAGCGCGGTTGATGCAATTCAACAAAAATAAAACAATACGAGTATAGTAGTGTAGTCACTTCCGCTAGCTGGTCTAAAGTAGGTAATATGTCTTTAACAATTGGAATCGTAGGTTTGCCTAACGTTGGTAAATCAACTATGTTTAATGCGCTAACACGAAACAACGTTTTAGCGGAAAATTATCCGTTTGCAACAATCGAGCCAAATACTGGTATTGTTCCTTTGCCAGACAAACGTTTGCCTGTTTTAGCAAAGCTTGTTAAAACCGAGAAAATCGTTCCAGCAACCGTTACATTTGTTGATATTGCAGGAATCGTTAAGGGTGCAAGCGAAGGCGAAGGCTTGGGAAACAAGTTCCTTGCTAATATTCGTGAAGCAGATGCTATTTGCGAAGTTGTTCGCGCGTTTAACGATGATGACATTGTGCACGTTAATGGCAAGGTAGATCCTGCAGATGATATTGACACAATCAACACGGAGCTTATTCTTGCGGATTTGCAAACAATCGAGAATGCTTTGCCAAAGTTAGAAAAAGATTTACGCGGCAAAAAAGTTACTCAAGAATACGTAAATGCTGTAAATAAAGCTAAGGAGATTCTTGAATCTGGTAAGACGATTGATCAGGCTCATAATGAGAAGTTGATTAATAAAGACGACGTTTACGATTTGCACTTGCTTACTGCTAAGCCTTTTATTTACGTGTTTAACGTTGACGATTCAGAGCTTTCGGATGACTCTTTGAAGTCTAAGCTAGCAGAGTCTGTAGCTCCTGCAAAGGCGATTTTTCTTAACGCGCAATTTGAGTCGGAGCTTACTGAGCTTGATGAGGCGGATGCTAGAGAAATGCTTGCAGATGCAGGCTTGCAAGAATCTGGATTGGATCAGCTTGCACGCGTTGGTTTTGACATTCTAGGGCTTCAAACCTATTTGACGGCTGGCGTTAAAGAAGTTCACGCATGGCAGATTCATAAAGGTTGGACAGCTCCTCAAGCTGCAGGCGTTATTCACACTGATTTTGAGCGTGGCTTTATTAAAGCAGAAGTTGTTTCTTACAATGATTTTGTTGAGGCTCAAGGCTCCATGGCAAAAATCAAAGAAGAAGGAAAGCTTCGTCTGGAAGGCCGCGATTACGTTATGCAAGACGGAGATATTGTTGAATTTAAGTTTAATGTGTGATTAGTTAAACAATAATCATATTAATGTGTAACGGCGCTGCTTAGGCACTATAGTATAGTATCGAAGTAGCGCCTTTATTTTGTTTATTATGGAGATTTTATGAAAATATTTTATGCTTTCAAAAGCGTTCTAAAGTCGCTTATTGCGCGATTAGTGAAATATGTTATTAGCTTAAAATCTCCAAAAAATCGCAAAATTTTCTACAAGCGCGTTATTGCTTTTCTAATTGTTTTGGTCTTCTTTAGTTTTGTTGGATTCCAAGTATCGCATGTTGTTCAAGAAGCTAATAAGCGTATTTTAGTAAATCTAAAAGCGCAATATTTTAAGTCAAACAAGCTTGATTCCGCTTTAAGTAATGTAAAAAGTAAAAAAGGCGATAATTTTGACGCAAAGTCGAAAGCAAAAAAGACGCCATTAGAGCGTAAGTCCAAAGATAAGTCCAAAGATAGTTCTAATGCGCAAAATCAAAATGCGAATGCAATTGATTTTTCTAACTTATGGAAAATATCCACAGGCGGTCAATATCCAAATCTTTTTGGGATAGATGCAAATCATTTGCAAATAAATGTAGACCTTAAAAAACAACGTGTTTATATTTATGCGAATAATAATCTTGTTTATACAATGATTGTTAGCTCTGGAATGAATAACTCCACACCTAAGGGCGATTTTAGAATAGGACGTAGGGGATACCACTTTTACAATAGAATCGAAGGAATGGGTGGAGACTATTGGGTTGGTTTTATAGGAGCAAAGTATTTGTTCCACTCTGTTCCAACTCGCGCTAATTTTGGCGATTATATTGTAGAAGAAGCGCAAAAACTTGGGGCTCCTGCATCGCACGGATGTGTGCGACTAAGTGTTCCAGATGCTAATTGGTTTTATACGAATATTCCAGACGGAACAGCAGTGCATATTGAATAATCTGTTTTGGAGTTATCTAGAAGCATTTGTGTAAGCAATAGATATAAAAAATCAGGAGATTTCAAAATGGAATCCCCTGATTTTTGTTTGTGTTTGTTTTATCTTCTCTTGTTTATTAGAAGAACAAAATACTTGCACCACAAGCTAACGCAACTAAAAGAATAGAAGCTAAGAAGCTTGCTAAGAATGCTGCTTTTCCTTGCTTAAATATAACTCTAAAGTTTACGTTGATTCCAAGAGCAGCCATAGCCATTCCAAGGAAGACGTATCCTGCGTCAACAAGGAGGGATGCGTAAGACGAAACAAAAGGCACATACGTACCAATAACGGATGCTGCAATAAATCCAAGCATAAACCATGGGAAGTTGATTTTGCGCTTTCCGTTATCTTCTACTTGGCTGTGGCGAGCGTTCCACCAAATTGCAATAAAGATTGATGTAGGAACAAGCATAAGAACTCGTGTAAGCTTCATGATTGTTGCAATGTCAATGCTTCCAAAAGCTCCGCCTGCTGCAACGGCGTGTGCGATTTCGTGAAGGGACGCTCCAGCAGCAATTCCAAGTTGCTGCTTAGTCATTCCAAAATGAGGAAGAATAAAGATTTCTGCCAAAGCATAAATTGTGCCCATTATTGCAACTGTTGCAACAGCCATAACTTCGTTTTGTTCTTTTTCGTCCTCTTCTTGCGGAAGAACGGGCATAGATCCCGAAAGACCCATAACAGCTGCAGCTCCGCAAATGCTTGTGCCTCCTGCAGTTAGCATTGCAAGTTGAGGGCTAACCTTAAGAAGTTTTGCAATATTGTATGTAACGCAAACCATAACAGCAACGAGTACAGCTGCGATTGGCAAGCACTTTAATCCTTGAGTAAATAGAACGTGCAAATTTAGCTTAAAGCCGAGCAAAATAATGCCTAGTCTAAGTAGCTTATTTGCGATTAGGCCAGCAGATGATTTAACGCCTGCTCGTCTAGAATCATTGTTCAACTTGTATACGTGCAAAGGCAGCTGCAGAGCCATGCCAATAAGCAACGCAATAATAAGAGCTCCCAAAAGGCTTAGGCCTGGGAATTGCTTGAGCCAGCTGCCAATTAAGGAAGCTAGAAGTGTAAGCACAGCTATAAGAGCCATGTTTGTTGTGCAGATTTTCTTTTTCCATGTATCAAAGAAATTAACCATTTAGCCAATTATTCTCCCATAATCGGACAAAAATGAACAAAAATTCAAAAATATTACACATTTTCTAGCATTTTGTTGCAATGGCAATCGACACGCCTATATTAAAAATCACAGAATAAAACATATTTGATAAAAACATATCGTAGTTTTGTATTAGTTCCATTTAGATTGCGCTTAATTAAATCTTGTTGAAAAAAATCATAATTGTGTAATCATTGTATGTAGTTAAAGAGGTAATTATGTGCAATATTCAAATTAAACGCGTTTATGAATCATTTGATGAACATGATGGCTTGCGAGTATTAGTAGATAGATTGTGGCCTAGAGGCATAAGTAAAGAAAAAGCAAATCTTGATTTGTGGTGTAAAGATATTGCTCCATCAAGTGATTTGCGAAAATGGTTTAGCCATAAGCCTGAGCGTTTTAACGAATTTTCTAATCGTTATGTTGAAGAGCTAGACGAGAATCAAGATTGTGTAAACCAAATAGTAGATATATGTAGAAAAAATAAAAAAGTAACATTTTTATATGGAGCGAAAGATCCGCGTATAAATCATGCAATTGTATTAAAAGATTACATTCAAAATGTTTTGCAAAATTAAGATTGTAATAAGCGAATCTAATACATAAGCAAAAGTTTATGTTTATAAACTTTTATGAGTAATAATTAGTGGTGTTTGATGCGTTTTCGACACACCGATTTTCCTTGATATTTCAACAAAACAAATTTATAAATTTATTATTTTTCAAATTGTCTCGACACTTTGTGATTAGTACATTAGAATGACCACTTGGCTAGGGGGCGGCGGTTGGTATAGCCTCTGCAAAATCTGCCAAACCTGCGCACAAGTAGTGCTTGTTTTTTTTTTTAAGCTGGCGCTTGTTTTGGTGGTTGTTTTTCAATCACAAACGTATATATAAACTTGTTTTATGCAAGGAGAAAACGATGAAATCGTTGTTTACATGGCAGCTTCATGGAGACGGAAAAACTTTGAAGCCAGGAGAAGTAGTAGAGCCAGATGAGCGTTTAACTTGGACTCGTACTGCTGGTATTGGCGCTCAGCATGTTATTGCTATGTTTGGCGCAACATTCTTAGTGCCAATTCTTACAGGCTTTGATCCGTCTACTACTTTAATGTTCACGGCTCTTTCCACGGCACTGTTCTTACTTATTAACGCAAATAAGCTTCCTAGTTATTTAGGAAGCTCTTTTGGTCTTATAGCACCTGTTATGGCTGTAACTGCAGCACATAAGGGCATTGCTGTAGCAAGCTTTGGCATTATGTGCACTGGTTTGCTTCTTGCGCTAATCGGTGTGCTTGTGCATTTTGCAGGAGCAAAGTGGATTGACATTATTATGCCTCCTGTTGTTAACGGTGCAATTGTTGCAATCATTGGCTTTAACTTGGGACCAGCTGTTTGGGGCAACTTCCAAAAGGCTCCAGACACTGCTTTGGTAACTTTGGTTGCAGTTATGCTTATTGCAGTGATTTTCCGCGGTCTTCTTGGGCGATTGAACATCTTGCTTGGTGTTCTTGTTGGCTACGCGTATGCATGCTTCCAGGGTCAAGTTGACTTTAGCAAGATTGAGCAAGCAGCTTGGATTGGCTTCCCTAAGTTCCACACTCCGCAAGTTGACTTCTCTGTTTTGCTTATGTTCTTGCCAGTTGTGCTCGTTCTTATTGCAGAAAACGTTGGTCACGTTAAGTCTGTAGCTCAAATGACTGGCCGCGACTACGATTCCAAGATTGGTACAGCTTTGTTTGCAGACGGCTTAGGCACTGCAATCGCTGGCTGCTTTGGTGGTTGCGGCACTACGACTTATGGCGAAAACATTGGCGTTATGGCTGCAACAAAAGTGTATTCTACTGCCGCTTATTGGTGCGCTGCATTCTTTGCATTCGTATTAAGCCTTTGCCCAAAGTTTGGTGCAATTGTAAACTCCATTCCAGCAGGCGTTTTGGGCGGTGTAACCACTTTGCTTTACGGCATGATTGGCATGATTGGCGTGCGCATTTGGGTAGAGAACAAAGTGAACTTCGATAAGCCAGTTAACATTATGATTGCTGCAATCGTTATGATTATTGGCATTGCTAACTTCCAATTTGCTGTTTCTGGAATTCAGTTCAACGGTATTGCAATCGGCACTGTTGTGGTGTTGGTTGTGTACCACATTATGAAAGCAATTGGAAAGCTCACTGGAACAATCGCTAAAGACGATCCAGATGTTGCTTAGCTTAAATGCTTACATGATTTAATTTAATCAAATCAGGCGCGTTCGCTACTTTTGCGAGCGCGCTTTTTGTAATTACTTTTGACTACACAAAATGTAGATTGTAAATAATCAATATAGTAATATTAACTTTATGTTGAAAGTCATCATAGAAATAATCATTGGCGTTGCATGGGCTGCTTTTGGCGCGTATATGGCTAAAAAACCTAAAAACACTAAAGTGCATAAGCGTTCCGATTATTCAAGCGATGGAAAGAAAAAGAGCAATCAAAATAATGATTCTGCCTATACTTCTGCCGATACTTCTACGGATGATTCCAGCAATCAAGATGTAGTTATAGAAAGCATTGATGAAGATAATAACAGTGATGATGTTGTTTCTAAAGTTGTTTCTAAAGATGTTGCTAAAGATGATTCTAATAGTGAAAACAAAGATAAGAATTTTTCAAAGTTTGCAAAAAAAATAAAAGATTTGGCAGACTATTATACTGACGATGATGGCATTGGTGACATCTTTAGTGATCTATTAGAAGCTAAGAAAAAACTAGAAAACGAAGGTGATTCGCCAAAAAATAGCGATACTAGCGAAGATAGCGAAAATAGTGAAAATCGCGAAAGCAATACTAGCAATATTAGCGATAATAGTGAAAGCAATAAAAGCGATAATAAAAGCTCAAACAGTAAGGAGAATAATCACTATATGAGAATAGATTTTGATGTAAATAAGTTTGTTGGAAAATCAAGAAAATGGCGTTGGATTATTGTTGCAATAGTAGTCGCAATAGCGTTTATATGCTCAATTATTTTTGGTTTTTCTACTTTTATTACAGATTGCATGTGGTATGCGCAGCTTGGATTCGAGAGCGTAATTTGGATTCAACTAGCCGCTAAAATCGGCGTTTGGGCTTTGTATGCTCTGCTTATGGCTGCATTTGGGTATTTGTCTGCATATATTGCGATTAAAAAACGCCCTGGAAGCGAAGACGGCGTATATGTTAAAGAAAAAGGCAATATTTTAGACACTAAAAAGGGAATAAGCTCTAAGCTTGCAATGCATGTTGCAGGAGTTGTGTCTTTGATTGTAGGCGCTGTGTTTGGAATGCAATTCTACAATCATTGGGTGCAAATTTTGCTTATGTTTAACTACCAATCGTTTGGTATTAAAGATCCGCAATTTGGATTTGATAACGGTTTTTATGTGTTTGCTTTGCCAGGCTTGCGACTTTTTACAAGAGCGTTTATTGTTCTTCTTGCTGTTTCCTTGCTATTTAGCGTTATAACAAACGCTTTGATGGGAGCTGTAAGAATTACGCTTCCTGTAGGTGGCAAAGGCATTTTTAACATAACTAAAAGCGCAAGGCGTCAAATTTCTGCATGGTTTATGCTAGTTGTTATTTTTTGGTCCGTTTTGCAAATATTAGATGTGTTTGCGATTGTAAATTTGGATGGTTCTAAGATTACTGGCGGATCTTACACAGATATGAATGCTGGTGTTCCTTCCAGCATTGCAATGGCTGTAATAACACTAATTGTTGGAATTGTTATAACAGCGTGGTTGCTAAAATCTCATGCTCTTAATGGGAATGTAAAAATCGGCACGCGTTTTGTTGTAGCTGTTAAAGCTTGGCGCACGCCTGCTATAGCTGTTGCATCTTTAGTTGTATGCGCTATGGTGTTGTCTTTCGCTTGGCCTGCTCTTTTGCAACGTTTTAAGGTAGCGCCGAATGCTCAAGAATTAGAAGCCACTTATATTCAGCGAAATATTGATGCAACTAAGTTTGCGTATGGCTTAAATAATGTTAAAAAAGAATCGTATAACGCTACTTCGGAAGGAAAGTCGGGAGCGCTTGCAAAAGAAGCGGAGTCTACTGCACAAATCAGGCTTTTAGACCCTCAAGTCACTTCTCCAACATTCCGCCAATTGCAGCAATCTAAGCAATACTATACTTTTGCAGATACTCTTTCTGTAGATAAGTACGACATTGATGGCGTGAGCCAAGACACGGTTATTGCTGCAAGAGAGCTTGATTTAGCTGGAAACGATAATCGAAATTGGGTTAATGACCACACAGTTTATACACACGGATATGGCGTTGTTGCAGCTTACGGAAATAAGGTTACTGCAGACGGTCAGCCGCAATTTATGGAGTATGGAATTCCAACTCAAGGAAAGCTTACAAAGTTAAAGAAGTATGAGCCGCGTATCTACTTCTCGCCAAATGCTCCAAAGTATTCGATTGTTGGTTCTCCAAAAGGTGCTGCTCCTTGGGAATTTGATTATCCAACTGGTTCAAATGGCGCTTTAACAACGTTTAAGGGGAATGGTGGACCAAGTGTAGGAAACTTCTTCTCTAAGTTGCTACACGCTATTCGTTTTGAGTCAGATCAAATCTTATTCTCGGATAGAGTCACTTCTGATTCTCAAATCTTGTATGATCGCGACCCTAAGACTCGTGTTTCTAAGGTCGCTCCGTACTTGACTTTGGATGGGCGCGTTTATCCAGCGGTTGTTGATGGACGAGTTAAGTGGATTGTTGACGGATACACAACGTCCGACTCCTATCCATATTCGCAAATGACTGATTTTGGGCAGGTGACTCAAGATTCTACAACAACAACATCTCGTTCGATTAAAGGCTTAACTAATCAGCGAGCAAACTATATTCGCAATTCAGTTAAAGCTACTGTTGATGCGTACGACGGTTCTGTTGACTTGTATGTGTGGGATAAAAAGGACCCTGTGATTAAAGCTTGGAGATCAATATTCCCAGGGCATTATCACGATATTTCTAAGATTTCTGGCGATTTGATGAGTCATATTAGATACCCAGAAAGCTTATTCAAAGTGCAAAGACATCTGCTTGCAAAGTATCATGTTGATAGTGCAAGTCAATTCTTCTCGGGAGAAGACTTCTGGCAGACTCCAGTAGATCCTACAGAATCTCAAAGTCTTCAGCGAGAAGATATTTTGCAACCTCCATACTATTTGACTTTGCAAACTAGAGGAGCAAACAAGCCAGTGTTCTCGCTTGTTTCTACATACATTCCTGCTGGAAGATCTACTCGAGAAATCCTAACTGGATTCTTATCGGTAAATTCCGATGCTGGAAGTGTTGCTGGAAAAGTAAGCGAAAATTATGGCAAACTAAGACTTCAAGAGTTGCCTAAGGTTTCCAATGTTCCAGGCCCTGGTCAAGCTCAAAACAACTTTAACGCTAATGCAAATGTTTCTAAAGAGTTGAATTTGCTTGAATCTGGATCAACTAAAGTTAAGCGTGGAAACTTGCTTACATTGCCACTTGGTGGAGGATTGGTTTACGTAGAGCCTGTTTACGTACAATCTAGCGGATCTACTAGCTACCCATTGCTTAAGAAAGTATTGGTTGCGTTTGGAGATCAAGTTGGATTTGCGGATACTTTGGATGAAGCATTAAACCAAGTGTTTGGAGGAAACTCTGGCGCAAACGCTGGCGATGCTTCCAATAATTCTGGCGTAAACAATATTGCTTCTAATCCTAAGCAAAAAGATTCGACTAAGAATAGCGAAAATGGCAATAAAAATGCTAATGCTAAGGCAGGCGCTGATTTTAGTGCAAAAGCAAAAATGGCTCTTAAGCGAGCAGCTCAAGCGCTAAAGGATTCGGATGCTGCAATGAAATCTGGAGATTGGCAAGCGTATGGCAAAGCTCAAAAAGAGCTAAGCGATGCGATTAGCGATGCTATTAAAGAAGACTCTGGAAAGTAAAAGCAAAAGTCAAATCTTTCGAGTAAAAGCAGCGCAAAAGCAGCTTTAGATTAATAAAAAATAATGCCGAACATAGTCTTAGATTATGCTCGGCATTATTTTATGTGTTGGCTTTATGCGTTTTTACATTTGATTATCTGGGTCTTCATCGTCTTCTACAGGACCTATTAGGAGTTTTTCTATTGCATTAATCAAAAGCATAAGAGCACTAGTAAGTGCGATTATTACAATAGTCGCAGAAAAAATAAGAGGAGTTCTAAAAGAGTTATAAGCAAATTGAAGCCAAATTCCTAATCCGTTTCTAGCTCCTAAATATTCTGCTGTAGCAGCAGTTCCTAAAACATATGCTGCACTAATTTTAATGCCGCCAAAAATCTGCCTTGCAGCTACGCGCAACTTAACATGCCACAAAGTCCAAGTAGTGCTAGCTCCGCAAGTCAGAGCAACGTCTGTGTAAAAACTAGGAACTGCATCTAATCCTCGAACAGTTTGAACAGCAATAGGAAACATGCTAAAAATCATGACTATTACTACTTTTCCAGAAATCTCAAAGCCAAACCAAATCAAAAAAATTGGTGCAATAGAAATAAGTGGCATTGTTTGAGCAGCGCATAAAAGTGGGAATAGTGCGGATTTTATAAGCTTAGAAATGTGAAAAAATACGCCCAGAAGAATTCCGCATATTATTGCAAGAGCAAAGCCAATAACTGTTTCTTGAGTTGTAACAAGTGCTGCAGGAAGCAATGTTGGTAAAGCGTCTACTGTGCTTTGCGCAATAGCGATTGGAGTTGGAATCAAATTTTGAGATATTCCAGAATATTGACAAGCAAATTGCCATATAAGCAAGATAATTACTACAGATATTAAAGTTGGCAGATATGTTAAAAGCGTACGCCTTGAACGCGATTGCGTCATAAGTGTTCAATTCCTTTCTTAAAACAGAAAAGTAGCGAATGCTGCCCCAAACGCTTAAACAAATAAGATTAATAAGTACATTCTATTATTACCGCACAACTATAAGTCGTAAGTTTCTAGCATTTGTCGATTATTGCGTGCATAATCAAAATGTTTCGTGAGTCAATGTGTGGCAAACCGCAGCAATCTTATTGCTCGGGGGCATTGAACGGCGCGGGTTTGGACCTTTGATACCGTTTTCTGCCATACTCGTGTCACTTTCCCAGAAGAACGGTACTAGAACAAAAGTAGGGAACTCATGAATATGCGTGTTTTGAAGCGTACTCTTGCGTTTATTCTTTCCGCGTGCTGTGCATTTTCTTTATGCGCGTGCGGATCTAATGGTGCTAGCCAAAATGCAAATCTTAGAAAAGTGTCTTTTATGCTATTTTGGGCGCCAGATACAAATCACATTGGTATTTATGTTGCAAAAAATAAAGGCTGGTTTAAGGATGCTGGATTAGACGTTAATATTCTAGCTGTTGCTCAAACAGGATCCGAACATGCTGTAGATAGCGGTGCTGCTGATTTTGCACTTAGCACATTAACAAACATTGCTGATTTTTCCACTAAGGGCGCGAATCTTGAGCAGGTTATGCAAGTGCAACAAAAGCCAAGCTCAATATGGTGTTCGCTAGCTAAGAACAATAAGATTCATTCTCCAAAAGACTTTGACGGTCGCACGTTTGCAACATTTGGATCTGCAGAAGGCGATGCTGTTATTCGTAGAATGATTCAACACGATGGTGGCGAAGGCAAATTCGATAAGGTTACTGTTGGAACTTCTACATTCCGCACTCTTGAATCTGGTAAAGCTGATTTTGGCGGATTCTATGGCACTTGGGAAGGTGTTCAATCCGAGATGTTTGGCCCTAAGCTTCGTTGTTTTAAGTCTGTAGATTATGGAGTTCCTGGTCAGCCAGATACGATTGGTGTTATTACTAATAAGCGAACAGTTAAACGCGATCCAAAGCTTGTTCGCGCATTTGTTAAAGCTGTAAAGCGTGGTTATGAATACGCATATGCGCATCCAGATGAAGCGTCAAACATTTTGGTTAAAGAAGCAAAAGACGCAAATCTTGATCCAAAATTCGTTAAGCGCAGCATGAAGATGATTGTTGACGGCGAATATTGGGGAAGTAAAGCAGATATTAAGAGCGGAAAGTTTGTTTTTGGAACAAGCGATGTTAAAGGCGCTCAAGACTACTTTAACTTCTTGAGCCAAGGAGGAGCTTACATGGATGCAAAAGGTAAGGTAACTCATAAAACTCCTCAAGCTAAAGAATTATCTACAGACGAGTTCTTAAAGTAGTTTTTGCGAAAGTTTTTGCAAAAGAATTTGTTTTAAGAATTTTTAAGCAAATGACTGCCTTATTGCTAGAATAGTGCGCAGTATATAAGGGCGTATCGAGAATCTACGTTTTTACGTGTATTCAATCGGTACGCCCGTTTTGTTGTTGAGTTTATAAGATTGGGTGTGAATTATGGCTTCGGATTTTTGGCTTATTGCTGGCCTTGGCAATCCTGGATCTAAGTACGAAGGTACTCGTCATAATATGGGATTTATGGTTGCGGATTGTCTTGCTGAGCGGTGGTCAATATCTTTTTCTGACCATAAAGGCTTGTCTAAACTTGGCAAGGGAGTTATGAATTTAGACGGTAGGCTCGCAAAGTTCTTCCTTGCTAAACCGCTTACTTTTATGAACGATTCTGGAGCTGCAATATCTTCTATAAGTTCTTATTATCAAATTGAGACGGATCATATTGTGATTGTTCACGACGATATGGATTTGGATTTTGGGCGCATTAAAGTAAAAGCTGGAGGCTCTGCTGGAGGCCATAACGGTATTCGTTCTATTGATCGGTCTCTTGGAACTCCTCAATATGCGCGAGTAAGAATGGGTGTTGGGCATGCTCAGCGTGGTGCTCATGCTCACGATAATACTGTTAATTGGGTTTTGGGCGGATTTGCTGGTGTGCAAAAATCTGAGCTTCCTAATTTTTTGGCAGATGGCGCAGATGCTGTAGAAAGTGTTATTTTCCGCGGGCTTGCAGCTACTCAGGAGCATTTTAATGGCAGATAAGTATGATTCTTTTGCTAACAAAATGCTAGATTCTAATATTTCTGATGCTTCTTTTGAAAACATACTTCAAGATATTTGTAAGAAAAATGATTCGTTTAAGTCTTTAGCTTTGCTTGAAGAAGATTTTTCTAATCCTCTTAATGTGTATTGTCCAAGTGGAGCTAGAGCTGCTGTAGCTGCTGCAATGGCCACTAAAAAGCCTGTTGTTTTAGTAGTTCCATCTGGTAGAGATGCTTTAGAATCGCTTGAATCAATACGCGATTTTTATAATGGGGACCCTAAAGATATTGCTAATCTTGAAGCTTGGGAGACTCTTCCGCACGAGCGTCTTTCTCCTAGAGCAGATACTGTAGCAAGTAGAATGGCGGTTTTTAGGCGATTAAAGCATCCGCAAAGTGGGGAAGATAGCAAAAGTGGCAAAAGCAGCATGTTTAGCCCAATTCGCGTTCTTGTTATGCCAGTTCGTTCCCTTATTCAGCCAGTTGTTAAGGATCTTTGCAACGTAGAGCCGCTTGTTTTTGAATGTGGCAATGAGATTTCTATCGAGCTT
Organism: Gardnerella vaginalis; assembly: GCA_946997215.1. Lineage (GTDB taxonomy): Bacteria > Actinomycetota > Actinomycetes > Actinomycetales > Bifidobacteriaceae > Bifidobacterium > Bifidobacterium vaginale_I. Next base: position 72,809 of record CAMPUL010000001.1, on the reverse strand, counting down.
GCTGCAAAGCGACTTGTTGAAAACTCGTATAATCGCGTGGAACTTGTTATGAATCGCGCTGAATTTGCTGTTCGAGGCGGAATTATAGACGTTTTTCCTCCAACAATGGATCATCCTGTGCGTATTGAGTTTTTTGGAGATGAGATTGACTCAATTAAGCAATTCCACGCATCTGATCAGCGCACTTATGGGAAGAATATTAATAGCGTTTGGGCTACAGCTTGCCGAGAATTACAGCTTACAGAGAGTATTCAAAAACGAGCAAAGTCTTTGATTGGTAAGATTCCAAATGCTCAAGATATGCTTGAATCAATCGGAAATGCAATACCTGTAGAGGGTATGGAGTCTTTGATTCCAGCATTAGTCGACAACATGGAACCAGTGGAAAATTTGCTTGATAAAAACGCAATCATTTTGGTTTCCGACTTAGAAAAATGCAAGCGCGCAGCTAGCGATTTAGTTAAAACAGCAAACGAGTTTTTGGCTGCAAGTTGGCATGTTGCTGCGTCTGGTAAGGGTGCTGGCGCTCCAATAACATTCGATAAAGCTAGTTTTCTTGATTTTGGCAGCGTTTTAGAAAATCTTGAAAATAACAATCATCAAGTAATTAACTTAAACAGTTTTGCAATAGATTCAGCAGATAAATCGCCAGAAACCGTTGATTCTAAAAAAGAAAACGAAAATAAAGTAGTAAAAAATAACTATTTAGACTTGTGCATTAAATCTCCTCAAGAATTTAGGGGAGATAGTGAGAAGATTTCTAGCGGAATATCGGGTCTTATTTCTAACGGATACAAGGTTTATATTAGCGCTGTTGCAAGTGGAATTTTATCAAGGCTTGCGCGAGCGGTACGTGCAAGTGGTGTATTTGATTTTTTGGCAGTTCAATCGAAAATAGTTGACGGCTTTATAGATACGCAAAGTAAAATCGCAATTCTTAGCGAAAGAGATTTAACAGGAAAGTCATCTTCTGTAAGTGGTTTTAAGTCGCCAAAGCGTAGAAAAAAAGAAATCGACCTTCTAGACCTTAAGCCAGGAGATTTTGTTGTTCACGAACAGCACGGAATTGGCAAATTTATAGGCATGAGGCAGAGGAATGTAAAAACTTCAAACGGAGAAGCTACGCGCGAATACTTGGAAATTGAGTACGCGCCAAGTAAACGCAATGCTCCTGCAGATAAGCTTTTTATTCCAACAGATCAACTTGATTTGGTTAGCAAATATGTTGGTGCCGAAATTCCAAAGCTAAATAAGCTTGGAGGCGCGGACTGGGCTGCTACAAAAGAAAAAGCGAGAAAAGCTGTTCAAGAAGTTGCGCAAGACTTGATTAAACTTTATTCTGCGCGAGCATCTAGCAGCGGATTTGCTTTTAGCGCAGACACTCCATGGCAAAAAGAGCTTGAGGACGATTTTCCATACCAAGAAACTCCAGATCAGCTTACGACTATTGACGAAGTTAAGCAAGATATGCAAAAGCCAATTCCAATGGATAGGCTGATTTGCGGAGACGTTGGTTTTGGTAAAACCGAGATTGCTGTGCGCGCTGCTTTTAAGGCTGTTCAAGACGGCAAACAAGTGGTTGTTCTAGCTCCAACAACTCTTTTAGTTCAGCAACATTACGAGACTTTTACTAATCGTTTTTCTGGATTCCCTGTAACTGTTGCTGCAATGAGTAGATTCCAAAGCGAAAAAGAGGTTAACAATACGATTCAAGGCCTTGAATCGGGCGAAGTTGATGTTGTTATTGGCACGCATAAGCTTTTAAATCCAAACATAAAATTCAAGGATTTAGGGTTGGTGATTATAGACGAAGAGCAGCGTTTTGGTGTTGAACACAAGGAGACTTTGAAAGCTTTGCGCACAAACGTAGACGTGCTTAGTCTTTCTGCAACGCCAATTCCTCGAACACTTGAAATGGCTGTTACGGGTATTCGCGAAATGTCTACTCTTGCTACGCCTCCAGAAGACCGTTTGCCAGTCTTGACTTATGTTGGAGCTTACGAAGACGCGCAAGTGGCGGCTTGTGTTAAGCGAGAGCTACTTAGAGGTGGTCAAGTATTTTACGTGCATAATCGAGTAGAAGATATTAGTAAAGTCGCGACTAATATTCAAAAACTTGTGCCAGATGCTCGAGTTGTGATTGCGCACGGAAAAATGGGTGAGAAGCAACTTGACACTATTATTCGCGATTTTTGGCATAGAGATATTGACGTTCTTGTTTGCACTACGATTATTGAAACGGGATTAGATATTTCTAACGCTAATACGCTTATTGTTGATCATGCAGATAGATTCGGCTTAAGTCAGCTTCACCAATTGCGCGGGCGCGTTGGCAGAGGTCGTGAGCGAGCTTACGCATACTTTTTGTATGATCCGTCTAAGTCTATGACTCAACAAGCACATGATCGTCTTGCAACAATTGCTCAATATACTGCTCTTGGATCTGGATTCGATGTTGCTATGAAAGATTTGGAGCTTAGAGGCACTGGAAACTTGCTTGGAAATGCGCAAAGTGGCCACATTGAAGGCGTTGGATTTGATTTATACGTGCGAATGGTTTGTGAAGCTGTTGAAAAATACAAAGAGCCAGAGCATAAAGAAACTATTTCTACGTCTATTGATTTGCCTGTTGAAGCTTCGATTCCAGTTGATTATATTGATTCCGACAAATTGCGATTAGAAGCGTACCGTAAGCTTGCTTCCGCTAACAATAATAAGGATTTGCAAGAGTTGCGAGATGAGTTACTTGATCGTTTTGGCGAGCCGCCTGAAGCGTTTAGCATATTGTGCGATGTTGCTCGCTTGCGTTTTAAGGCTCGCGATCTTGGTATTACGCAAATTAGCTCTCAAGGTAAATCGGTTCGTGTTATTGGCTTAGATCCAAAAGAATCGTTGTGGATGCGTTTGCAAAGGATTTACCGCGGAGTTAAGTATCGTCCGCTTACGCATACGCTTATTATTCCTTCGCCTTTTGAATCTTCACTTGGAACTAGCGCAATGAGTGAGAGCGAAATACTTGATTGGGTTCGCCAACTTCTTGAAGATTTAGCTTGGTAAGGTAAATCTTGCGCTGTTTATAAATAAAGGCGGCCGCTATTTTGCAGTCGCCTTGATTCACATTATTTTGCGTTACTTATTGCAAAGCTTCTCTAAGCTCATCTTCGATTTCACTATGATTTATGGGACGATTTTGAGCATCAAGATCTTCGCGATTAATATGCCATTGCTTAGCAATTTTGCCATTTTTTATCATAAGAATGCGGTCAGAAAGTCTTACAGCTTCCGCAATGTCATGCGTAACCATAAGTGTAGTCCAGCCATATTTAGCTTGAAGATTATTGAGCAAATCTTGCATATCGAAACGCGTAAGAGCGTCTAAAGCTCCAAAAGGCTCGTCAAGCAACAATAATTCAGGACTTCTAACTAAAGCTCTAGCTAAAGATACGCGTTGCGCCTGTCCTCCAGAAAGCTCAGAAGGCCACTTGTTATCGTAGCCAACAAGCTGCATTTGGCAAAGCGCTAAATGCGCAATATTCTTAAGATCTTCCTTGCTTCCTTCCATACCGAAAACAACATTTTTGTTTACAGAAAGCCACGGTATTAAGCGTGCGTCTTGAAAACCAATAGCCTGACGGCTTGTTGCGTGAATGCTGCCTTCGCTAGGAGTTAGTAGTCCTGCAATTATTTTCAAAAGCGTAGTTTTTCCGCATCCCGATCTACCAATAAGCGAAACAAATTCGCCTTTTTTAATTCTCATCGTAATGTTTTTCAATACAAAAGAAGAATTATTTGCAAAATCGTTTTCTGTATTTTTACTTTTTTCGCTTGCGAAAGAAATACCTAGATTCTCTATACTAACGCAGTAATCACTATCGTTAATATTTGATTTGCAAGTAGATTCTTTGGAAACTTCCACATTGCTACGCTTATGAAAAATGCTATTAAACATAGTCGTATTTTAATTACAATTAGTGTTTTAATTACGATTAGTAATCGTTTACTTGCTGCAATCGATTACAGCTTTAGAGAAATCAGGAACTTCTTTAATAAATCCGTATTTAACATATTCCTTAGCTTGTTGTTTAAGCATTTTCATTGTTTCTTCATTCATTGGTCGAATTTGTGGAATGTCAAACTTAGCTAATTCTTTCATTGTTTCATCGGATGCACCAAACTTCTTATACATATCAAGAATAATCGAATGCTTCTTCTTAACTCTCTTACCTTCTTCTACTAAAGCACGATACATTTTCTTTAATAACTGTGGGTGCTTTTTAGCAAATTCAGCAGATGCAACTTGGATTCCGAAGTTAATATTTCCATAATCTTTTGCAGTGACTAGAAGTTTTGATCCTGGAGTTGCAAGAGCTGCAGCAAAGTTCTGATCGAAGGTTGCTAATGCATCAACTTGACCAGTTGTGAATGCTGCATGGAAGTTCTTTGGGCTCATCTCTACTTCTTGAACTTTGGATGGGTCAAGTCCTGCTTTTTCAAAGGCTTTGTGAATTATATAATCTCCGCTTCCACCTTTAGCAATAATTCCAATCTTCTTTCCGTACAAGTCTTTAAGCGATTTGATTCCGCTATTTGGTGCTGCTACGATTCCTTGAGCGTTTCCATTGTAATAGTTAATGGCATAAGCAACCCATGGCTGGCCTTTGGAGATAAAATGAATAAAATGGCCAGATCCTGTGGTTGTTACGTCTGCGTTTCCAGAAGTTACTGCAGTGTTTGCTTCTGGAGGAACATAAGGTCCACTAAAAGTAACCTTTGCTTTACCAAAGATCTTATCTGCCATCTTTGTGTTATTTGAAAGAGTTGTTAAATAATTTGCAGAAGTCAAGTACGCTACTCTTAAAGTTCCAGTATCTTCTTTTACTTGCTTAGTAGTATTTGTGGAAGATTTTGCGGATGATGCTTGTGTTTTATTGTTCGAGCTTCCGCATGATGCTAGGGTGATTGCTGTGCAAAGCGCGCAGAAAGCTGCTAATGCTCGCTTACTTGTTGTAGATAATGCGAATTTAGCCATTTTATTCTCCTAATTATTTTGCTAATATTCTTAGTTCTGTTTGATTTTAACGATGGATGAACGTCGCTCAGGCATGCAAATTTTTTCTAAAAGTGTTGCAATTCCTTCAGAAAGTAGGCCTGCAATCGCGTATAAAACTATGCATAGCAGCATTTGATCTGGTCTGTAAAATTCTTGTGATCTTGCAAGAACATATCCAATTCCTTTTGAAGCGTTGACTGTTTCACACGTTACCAATGCCACCCAAGACACTGATATTGCAAAGCGTAAAGCAGTCATAAAGTTAGGTAGCGCTCCTCGAAGAAGAATTGTGAAAAATACTGTTTTGCTATTTACTTTGTATGCGCGAGCTAATTCCAAGAGTTTGGGATCAATATTACGAACTCCATCCCTCATATTTACGTAGAACGTTCCAAATACGCCTATAGCAATAAGAGCTATTTTCATAGTCTCACCAATGCCTAATAAAATAATAAGCAAAGGTGCTAGTGCAGTAAAAGGAACAGACCGTAGCATGTGGCCAGGCTTGTTAATAATAATGTCGCCCAGCTTTGTGCTACCAGAAATAACTCCTGCTGGAACTGCAATTATCATTCCTAAACATAATCCTGCAATAACTCTTGTAAAACTAATTCCCAACGAAGGCCAAATTAAACCTTCTGAGTTTAATTCTTGAAAAGCGTTAATTACTTCTGCAGGTGATGGAATGTGCCTAGTCTCTTTAGGCCCAAGTGTAGCTAAAAACCATCCAATAAGTATGACAAGTGTGGAAAGCCATGGCACACATAAACGTAGTGAAGAAGATGCATTTTTTAGCATGCTCTTACAATGGCTAACCATTCGACATTCCCTTCGATAGTACTAGCTATATCAGGTTCGACGGGTATAATCTCAGCAATTACAATCAAGCGAATAATTGCACCCCGTGTCAGTTTGTTATTATTGTACAAAGGTGTGGACAAATTAACAAAAGCTTAGATTATATAGTCTTGTATGCTTAACGACTTACGCTGCGAAATAACGTCCATAAAACGCATTAATCTTGAATATGTTACACAACCAACAGATAAATAAGGAGTAGTTGTGGCAGCTATTGAAAGCGTATATGCACGCGAAATTTTGGATTCTCGTGGAAATCCTACTGTTCAGGTTTATTTGGAGACCGAAGATGGCGCTCAAGGAATTGGTTTAGTTCCTTCTGGTGCTTCAACTGGTGAGGCAGAAGCTTGGGAGCGTCGCGATGGCGATAAGTCTCGCTACCAAGGCAAGGGTACTTTGGAAGCAGTTAAGGCTGTTAACGAAGTAATCGCTCCAAAGGTTATTGGCATGGATGCCTCTGATCAGCGCGCTCTTGATGAAACAATGATCGAGCTTGATGGCACTCCAAACAAGGGCAAGCTTGGCGCAAACGCTATTCTTGGCGTTTCTCTTGCTGCTCTTTATGCTGCTGCTGAGTCTGCTGAGCTTCCTTTGTATCGCTACATTGGCGGTACAAATGGCCACATTCTTCCAGTTCCAAACATGAACATTATGAACGGTGGTGCTCACGCTGATTTTGCAACCGATATTCAGGAATACATGATTTCTCCATACGGTTTCGCAACCTATAGCGATGCTTTGCGCGCTGGTGTTGAGGTTTATCACACCTTGAAGAACGTTTTGAAGAAGGAAGGCTTGGCTACTGGTCTTGGCGACGAAGGTGGCTTCGCTCCAAAGATGAAGTCCAATGAGGATTCCTTGAAGTACATCATGGATGCAATCGCAGCCGCAGGCTACGAGCCAGGCAAGCAGATTGGTATTTCTCTTGACGTTGCTTCTTCTGAGTTCTACAACAAGGAAACTGGTAAGTATCGTTTCGATGGCGAAGAGCGCGAATCTGCTTACATGCTTGATTACTACGAGAAGCTCATCAACGAGTATCCAATCGTTTCCATCGAAGATCCATTCCAGGAAGAAGGCTGGGATGATTGGGCAGAGATTACCAAGCGTCTTGGCGATCGTTTGCAGTTCGTTGGCGATGACTTGCTCGTCACCAATCCAAAGCGTTTGGCTAAGGGTATTGAGCTTGGTGCAGCTAACTCCTTGCTCGTGAAGTTGAACCAGATTGGTTCCGTCACCGAAACCCTCGACGCTATTGAACTTGCAACCAAGAATGGCTTCACCTCTATGGTTTCTCACCGTTCTGGCGAAACCCCAGACACCACAATTTCTGATCTTGCTGTTGCTAAGAACACCGGCCAGATTAAGACTGGTGCTCCTGCTCGTGGCGAGCGTATTGCTAAGTACAACCGCTTGCTTGAGATTGAGGAAGAGCTTGGTTCTACCGCTCAATATGCTGGTTACAGCGCATTCAAGGCTTGCAAGAAGTATATGAAGTAATATGCTAGAGCTTTTATAAGTTCTACGTAAGTCTTGTTTAAGATCTAGACTGTAGCATAATTCGGTCAGTCGCATTTGATGCGATTGGCCGTTTTTCGTATATTTTAGCGATTTTTTGAAAAAATATATAAATTTTTCTAAAATTACTTTTATTCTCTTCAAAATAGTGCTATTTTTTATGGAAAACTAAAAACGGAAGGAGATGTTTCATATGAGAAAAGTTGCTGTTATAGGCATGGGAAACGTTGGTGCTGCTGTAGCGCATCAACTTGTTGTTGGCGGTCACGCTGATGATTTGTATCTTTATGATACTAATGAGGCAAAGGTGAATGCCGACGCATTGGATTTTGAAGATTCAATGGATAATGTGCCTTTTAACGTTAATATTACAGTTAATGATTATGAAGCATTAAAAGACGTAGAGGTAGTCGTAAGTGCCTTGGGCCACATAAAGCTTTTGGACGTTCCTCATCCAGATCGTTTTGCAGAGCTTAAGTATAATCGTAAGGAAGTTGCAGAAGTTGGTGCAAAGATTAAGGCTTCTGGGTTCCACGGTGTTTTGATTGATATAACTAATCCTTGCGATGCTATTTGCCAGCTTTACAAGGAAGCTACTGGTCTTCCTTATGAAAAGATTATTGGAACTGGCACTTTGCTTGATTCTGCGCGCTTGCATCGTGCAGTAGGCAAGTTCTTTGGCGTGCATCCAAAGGCTGTTAAGGGATATAGCTTGGGAGAGCACGGTGATTCGCAATTCGTTGCGTGGTCTACTGTTAAAGTTTTTGAGCAGCCTATAACAGAGCTTATTAAAGAAAAGAACATTGATTTGGATGCAATTGACGAGGAAACTCGCGAAGGTGGATTTACAGTGTTCTACGGAAAGAAGTACACAAACTACGGTATTGCTGCTGCTGCAGTTCGTTTAGTGGATGCAGTTCTTTCGGATTCTAAAGAGCAAATGCCTGTTTCTAACTATCGCGAAGAATACCATTCTTATCTTTCTTACCCAGCAATTGTTGGTAGAGAAGGAATTGTTAAGCAATGCCAGCTTGATTTGACTCAAGAAGAGTTGCAAAAATTGCAACATTCTGCGGATACGATTTTGAGCAAAGCTCAAATGGAGTAATCTAAAGTCAAAACTCTAAAGACTAAAGCTTAATAATAAAGTTTAATAATATAGCTTAATAATAAAGCTAAGAGTTTATTGCGGTCAGTGGCCTTGTTCTGCTGGCCGCAATCTTATAAGCGCGTGTGCGTCACGTCGAATATTCAAAGTAATTTAGAAGTATGATTTTAAGAAATCGCCGCATGACTGCAAATACAGTTGACGAATCAAATCAGCCTCAAAAAAAGAAGCTGTTTTCTGGTTCAATCGTATTTGTTTCCATGATAGTTGTTGTATTTCTTTGCTGTATTGGTCTTATATCAACAATTCGTAACTATGCTTTAAGTTTGGCAGAATTGCACGCTTTGCAAAGGGATGAGTCTGCTTTGAAAGATAAAAAGCAAGCTCTTAATAACGATGTAGAACGTTGGAAAGACAGGGCATATGTTGCAGCTCAAGCAAGGGAAAGATTGGGGTTTATATTTCCAGGGGAGCAAGCTGTTAGAGTAGAGCATCCTGAGGCGATTACTGGTTCTGTTCCAGAATCGTTTAATAAGGATGATTCTTTGTACGAAGATAGAAAAGCATTGCCGTGGTATAGTGACTTGTTTTATGCTCTTCACAAGGCAGACAAGCCAGACGATATGAGCTTTAAGGCTAAAGAAAATGATGCAAATAGCAAGTCTTCTAAGATTAATACCACTAAGCAAAGTGGCAAGCAAAATAATCACTCCAATAGCACAAGCAAGTCTAATAAATCTAAAAGTAATAATGAAAAATCAACAAACAAAAAACATAATAATAGTAATAAAAGTAGATAGAATTAAAACTAGATAGAATTAAAAAATAAGAATTATATTCGATTTTAAGATGCTCAATGCATATGGAGTGGAACATGGGTCTAAACGCAAAGTTATTAGTGAGTAAGCTACTAGAGAATCCTGCAAATAAAGCAGACAAAAACATTGTAAAGCGTCAATTAGGAAGATTTCCAAGGGGCATGGTTGCAGTCGGCGCTAGATGTGTTTGCGGTAGGCCACTTGCTGTTATTACGCGTCCATGCTTAGAAGACGGAACGCCTTTTCCTACAACATGCTATTTAACGAGTCCGGAAGCTGTTAAAGCTGCTTCACACCTAGAAGCACAAGGCTTTATGAAGGAATGCAACGATTTGTTAAATTCTGACGAAGAAGTTGCTAAAAAATACGAATATGCTCATAAAGCGTATTTAGAGTTTCGCAAAGAGTTAGCTAATCGATTAAACGATAGCGAAGAGCATATTAAAAACATGAGCGCAGGCGGAATGCCAGTTCGCGTTAAATGCTTGCATGCTTTGCTAGCTCAAAGTCTTGTTATGGGCAAGGGCGTAAATCCTATTGGAGATATTGTTCTAGAGAAAATCGCAAGTGAGTTTAGTCCAAAAGTTTGCAAATGCACTACTCCTTGGGGAGATAATGACTATGCACAGAATGAAGATGAAGAATCGCTCAATCTTGGTTGCAAAAAAGTTAATCGAGAAGGCGTACCTAACAAGTCTGTTTGCGTAGCTGCAATCGATTGTGGGACTAATTCGATTCGCCTAAAAATTGCTAGAGTTGATGAAAATGGCATGAAAGATGTTGTTCCTAGAATGCTTAGGGTTGTGCGATTGGGGCAGGGAATTGACGAAACGCATATGTTTGCGCCCGATGCATTAGAGCGTGTAAAAGAAGCTGCTAAAGAGTTTGCAAAGGTTCTTGGCGAGCATAAGGTGGATGCTATTCGTTTTGTTGCAACTTCTGCAACAAGGGATGCTCTAAACAGAGATGTGTTTGAACAAATGATGTTTGAAGAGCTGGGTGTGCATCCAGAGGTGATTAGTGGAACTGAAGAAGCTGCTTTGAGTTTTTTGGGAGCAACAAGCGTTGTTTCTAGAAAAGACTTGCAAGCGCCTTATCTTGTTATTGATTTAGGTGGCGGTTCCACAGAGCTTGTTTTAGGTGGAGATGGCGTAAATATTGCTGAAGATAAGGTTGATTCTGCGTATTCTATGAACATTGGTTCTGTGCGCATGACTGAGCGTCATTTGCATACGGACCCGCCTACTGAAGAAGAGATATCTTGCGCAATAAAAGATATTGACAAGAATATAGACGAAGCGTTAAAGCACGTTAAGGCTGGTAAAGCTCGCACGATTATTGGTGTTTCGGGTACTGTTACAACTATGGCGGCTCTTGCGATTGGCTTAAAGCATTATGATCATAAGGCTGTTGATGGAGTAAAAATCGCGTTAGATCAGGCATATACTGTTAACGATAGGTTCTTGCATATGTCTAGGGATAGGCGTCGCACATATGCCACGATTCATCCTGGAAGAGTTGATGTTGTTGGCGGAGGTGCAGTTGTGCTAAGTCGCGTTCTTGAGCGTCTTGCTAAAGAGGCTTATCAAGATCATGGCGGCGTTTTGGAAACTTTTGTTGCAAGTGAACACGGTTTGTTGGACGGAATCACTCTAGATTTGGGCCGTAGAACACTCGCCACACGCTGAGTTGTTTTTAATTGTTTTATATGGCATAATTAATGACTGTTGCCTCCGTGGCGGAATTGGCATACGCATCAGACTTAAAATCTGACGCCCTTACGGGCTTGTGGGTTCGAGTCCCACCAGAGGCACAAATCTTACGCTGCGAATTTAATTTTTTCGCGTATTATGTTAATTCTTTGTTGCAAATCGTAAATCTTTAGGCTAAATGCTTGCTTTTCTATAAAAAATATTTGTATTCGGGCTTGCGTTAATTGAGAATCGTACTAATCTATACCATTAATTGCATTAAAAGCAATTGCAATGCATTAATTATAAAGCAATCACAAATACAGTAATTGCAAATAGGAAAAGAGACATAATGGCCGATTTAGAAGTCGCTCCAGAGTTTAAGGATGCCTACGATTCTTATAATCATAGCGATCCTGCTCTGTTAAACAAATTAGCTGGCAACTTTACCGTTTTGCCTAACGACAATCCAGTTTCTAGTGCTAAGCGCAACGAACTTATTGATAAGCCAGCATTTGGTCAGATTTTCTCCGACAATATGGTTCATATGTCTTGGACCAAGGGAGAAGGCTGGTCCGATAGGCGTGTTGAGCCTTACGGTCCATTAAAAATGGATCCAGGCGCATCTGTGCTTCACTATGCTCAAGAATGCTTTGAAGGCTTAAAGGCTTATAAGCGTGCAGATGGTTCTATTTGGCTTTTCCGACCAGATATTAATGCTGCGCGATTCCAAAATTCTGCTAAGCGTTTGTATTTGCCAGATCTTTCCATTGACGATTTTATTGGTTCTGTTGCTGCTTTAGTTAAGCGAGATAAAGAGTGGGTTCCAAGCAGGCGCGAATACACGCTTTATATGCGACCATTTATGTTTGCTTCTGAGCCTTTCCTTGGTGTTCGCGAAGCTCACGAGGTTGAGTATTGCGTAATTGCTTCTCCTTCTGGTCCATACTTTAAGGGCGGCTTAAAGCCTGTTAGCATTTGGGTAGAAGATCAATGGTTCCGCACTGGTCCTGGTGGAACTGGTTTTGCTAAGTGTGGCGGAAATTATGCTGCTTCTTTGCTTGGCGAATATAAGGGCATTGAGCACGGATGTGAGCAGGTTTGCTTTGTGGACGCTGCAACTAAGACTTATTTGGAAGAGCTTGGTGGCATGAACATGTTTGCGCTCCATAAGGATGGTCATTTGGAAACTCCATCTTTGACTGGTAGCATTCTTCCAGGCGTTACTCGCCGTTCTATTATTCAACTTGCAAAAGAGAAGGGTCATGATGTTGTTGAAACCATGATTCCTCTGAAAGGCTTGCTTGACGACATTCGTTCTGGCGAAGTTACGGAAGTTCTTGCTTGCGGAACTGCTGCAATCATTACACCAATCGGCAGATTTAAGTCGGATGAATTCGATCTTAAGGTTGCAGACGGCGGTGTTGGTGCTCTTACGCAAGAGCTTCGCGATGAGCTTCTTGGCATTCAGCTTGGAGATGTTGAAGACACTCACAACTGGATGTGGAAGGTGTGCGACTAGTTAAGAATTGAAATCGTTCAAAAATTAGTCGTAAAAACGTTATTATATTTGCTATTTAGCGCGTCATCTTATGTTTATAACATTTTATGTTTATAACAAGTGGCGCGCTAATTGTATGCTTGATTATCTATAGGTTGATTGTTAGTTAGATTTTGTTTTTAGTGTTTAGCGCATAGAAAGGGAGTATTGTGGAAGGGGCATTAGGCGACAACGTTTTCTTCCTTGTTGTTGAATACATAGCTATGGGTTGTTGCGGTATGGTTGGTGGAATGTGGGCTATTCGCAAGAACTACGATATTTTTGCAATAATCGCAACGTCTTGGCTTACAGCATTGGGTGGCGGAATTGTTAGAGACGTTTTGCTTGGAGCTTTGCCTCCTGTAGGAATTGCGGATAGGGGATTTGTTTTTACTGGCCTTGCATCGGGTGTTATTGTTGCTTTTGCTCATCTAGAAATTGATGAGTGGAAGTGGCTTATGCTAACTTTAGATGCTTTAGCATTGGGGCTTTTTGCTGTAAATGGCACTGCTAAAGGCTTGGATTTTCACATGTCTGGAATGGCTTCCGTGTTTTTAGGCATGGCTACCGCTCTTGGTGGTGGTTTAATTCGAGATATGGTTTTGAATCAAGTTCCTGTAATTGTTCGAGATAAGCATTGGTATGCGTTTCCTGCTGCAGTTGGGTGTGTTTTAACGGTATTTGTTGTAAAAGCGCAACGTGCAGGGTGCTTTGATGTTATTACAGAGATGATTTTAGACACGCTTATTGTTGTGCTAGTAGTTGCTATGCGATTAATGTCTGTAAAGTTTGATTTAACACTTTTTGGTGCAATGAATCGAAAATCGCCAATAAAAATAAGTAAATATCGCAGACATAATGCATATAATCGTAAAATTTCCGATAAACCTATAAAAAATACAGAAAAAAATAATCAAAATAACTAGAAAATCTAGTCTAATCTGAATAAATATCGATTAGTGTCTAGACTTTGTCTTTGCCTATCTTAATAATAAAACACATCGACCAGAGGTCGCGCTCAACAAGAGTAGCAATCATTAGCCAGAAAGAGGCGTTAAGTGATTTGCAAAAGGGGAGAGCGCCGAAGTTTGTAGGTTATTCTTTCTAGCTTACAAGCTGGGACTTGGCTTAATAGGCCAAGGACTGTCGCAGCAATTTTGGCAATTTGCTGCGGAGTGCTATCGACATGCATACTGTTGCTTGTTTGCCTCTGTTTGAATATTGTCAAAAGGAGGAAACAATGAGTAACAACAGTTCATCAAATACTGAATCTCAAACCGTTCATCGCGGTTTAAAAACACGCCATATTTCCATGATTGCTTTGGGTGGAAGCATTGGAACAGGCTTATTTGTAGCTAGTGGCGCAACAATCCACATGGCAGGCCCAGGCGGTGCGCTTTTAGCGTATGCTGCAATCGGCATTATGGTTTATTTTCTTATGACATCTCTTGGCGAGATGGCAACGTATATGCCAATTAGCGGATCTTTTGCATCTTATTCTGGAAAGTTTATTGATCCAGCTTTAGGATTTGCAATGGGTTGGAATTATTGGTTTAACTGGGCAATCACGGTTGCTGTAGATATAAGCACTGCAGCAATCGTTTTGCAATATTGGCTTCCAAAGGTGCCAATTTGGGTATTTTCTCTAACAGTTCTTGTTGTTATTCTTTTGATTAATATTCTTACTGTTAAGTGCTTTGGAGAAACCGAGTATTGGCTTTCGATTATTAAAGTTGTAACCGTTATTATATTCCTTGCCATTGGTTTGCTTACGATTGTTGGCATTTTAGGCGGAAAAGCGCCATTGCTAAGCAACTTTACGCATAAGAATGCTCCATTTGCTGGCGGAATCCCAGCTGTTTTAGGCGCGTTTGCTATTGCAGGCTTCTCTTTCCAGGGAACAGAGCTTATTGGCATTACAGCAGGCGAATCTGCAACACCAGATAAGAGCATTCCAAAGGCCGTAAAGCAAGTGTTCTGGCGTATTGTTTTGTTCTACATTCTTGCAATCTTTGTAATCGCATGCATTATTCCATACACAAGCCCAAGTTTGCTTGGATCGGAAGCTAGCGATATTTCTATAAGCCCATTCACTCTTGTGTTCCAGCGCGCTGGATTGGCGATTGCAGCAACAATTATGAACGCTGTTGTGCTTACATCTGTTATCTCGGCAGCAAACTCTGGAATGTACGCTTCTACTAGAATGCTTTACGCTCTTGCAAAAGATAATCACGCTCCAAAGATGTTTGGAAACGTAGATAGAAGAGGCGTTCCAATTCAATCTTTGGTTGCAACGTTTGTTGTAGCTCTTTTAACATTCTTGATGAGTATTTTTGGAACGCAAATTTACATGTTCTTAGTTGCTGCAAGTGGTTTGACTGGATTTATTGCGTGGGCAGGAATCGCAGCTGCACACTACAGGTTCCGCAAGGCGTATATTGCTCAAGGAAAGTCTTTGGACGACCTTGTTTATAAAGCTAAGTGGTATCCATTCGGCCCTATTGTGGCTCTTGTATTGTGCATTTTGGTTATTGTTGGCCAAGATCTTGAATCGTTCCACACGCTTAATTGGCAAGCGATTGGCATAACTTATATGTCTGTTCCGCTGTTCATTGTGCTTTATGTTGGATACAAGATTAAGTACCATACTAAGGTTATTCCGTTAGATCAAGTTGATTTAACAAAGTGATTAGAATATAAAAAATGCGCTCAGTGATTTGCTGAGCGCATTTTTTATGCGTTAACAGAGGTTATTTAATTAGATCCGCCGCTTGTACTTCCGCTGCCAGTACTTCCGCTGCCGCTAGCTGGTGGAGGTGTATTGCCGGTGCCAGTACTTCCGCTGCCAGTACCGCCGCTTGTACTTCCGCTGCCGCTAGCTGGTGGAGGTGTATTGCCGGTGCCAGTACTTCCGGTGCCGCTAGCTGGTGGCGTAGGAGTTGTTGGACGCGTAGGCGGAGGAGTTTCCAGCTTCTTCTTTTTCTCCTCTTCTGCCTTCTTTTCTGCAGCTTTCTTTTCTCTTTCTTCTTCTGCCTTTCTTAGCTGTTCTCTAATCTCTTTTCTCATTTGCTCTAATTCTTCTGCTCTCTTTTCAGCTGCTCTCTTTTCTGCAGCATTCTTTTCAGCTGCCTTCTTCTTCTTTTCTGCCTCTCTATTGGCTTCTTTTGCAGCAGCTTCTTCTTGAGCTCTTCTCGTTGCTTTTTCTACAGGATCTGGAGGAATGTTAGGAATGTTAAGTCTTGGCCTACGGTTTACTTTAGGTGCTTTTCTAATAACAGGAGCAGTAAGCTCTTGCAATTGCTTTTGGCTTTCTTCTTCCTTCTTTTTGTCTTCTTGAGTAGACTCATCGCCTGCAGCTTTATCAATCATAATAGAAGTGATGCTGCGAATTCGTTGAGCGTTATCGGAATACCATTGCGCTGCTGCAATAGCTTGAGCATTTTGTGCTCCTAAAGCTTCTGGTGAATTTGCGTTGCACACAACTGTTTCTGGAATGCGCAACTTCATAAGCTTATTTAGTAGTTTGCCGTTTTCGGAATCTTCTTTAGCAAAAGATACAAGTAGAGAATTTTTAATAAGTTTGTTCCAAGATTTATTTGCTTTAGTTACTTGCGCAACTTGAACTTCGCAAGCTTTACGAGCTTCTTTGACGCGAGCAGAATGCTGAACGTTCCAGCATATTGCGCCTATGCAAAAAACTAGCGCAAGTACTACAACGCCAGTTATAAGAACTATCATCTTCTTTTTATTGCCATTATTCATGACTTTGGAGATGTTTTCTAACATATTTATCCTCTGTTTATCAATATTTGCCAAGATTTGCTTTATGCAAACGACCTTTACAGTTTACGCCAAAGCAAGTACGTAATGCCTTGCAACTTATAGGTTTTTGAGAGTTTGACTTAGCTTTGATGTAGCTAAAATTTTTATAAAACAAAAAACCACCAGACGAACTGGTGGTTTATTTTGCTCCTGCGGCTGGGCTTGAACCAGCGACCATTCGATTAACAGTCGAACGCTCTGCCAACTGAGCTACGCAGGAATATCTTCCATGCTTGGCTTTGTGCCGTGCACAAGACATTTATATTACACGGAATTTGGCAATATGCAAATATATGCTCGTTTGGGCGTGTCGAAAATTGTTAAACGTTGAAATATCAAGGTTTTATAGCCTTTAACCACATTGCTTAAAAAATCTTTACTAAAAAAGAATCGTATGAAAAACTTTTAAGAACACAGAATAAATTAGCAAAAACCCTTAAAATACGCCATTTTTAGTGTGAAATTCAAAGGAGAGAAAATATGTGGAAAATATTTAATATAAAAGTCATTGATAAAAAAATGATGCAAAAAATCATCAAAAAAATTAATAGAATAAAAAAATATGTTTTGAAACATAAGATAATTTTTGTATACATAATAGCGTTTTTTGTTTTGATTGCATTTATTACACTAATTCGTGTGCTTGAAAATACGAGTATTAGCAAAAGTGTTGAATATGAATACGTTCAAGCGAATCAGCAAGATGCGTATAAGCAATACGCGAATACTTGTAAAAATAATTCTAAAAAGCATGTTTTAGCTACAAGTATAAGTGAGGATTCTAAGGACGAATATTGCAAGTCTAGGATGATATATCCAGTAAAAGAAGCAAATATTATTAAGGATTTTGATGCTCCAAGCAAGCCTTGGCTTGCAGGCCACAGAGGTGTTGATTTACAAGCTAAAGAAGGCGATGAGTTGCGCGCTCCACAAGACGGAATAATCGCCTTTGCGGGGCTAGTTGCTGGAAAGTCTGTTGTAACAATAAGTCATGGTGTTTTAACATCTACATTTGAGCCTGCATATACCGATTTGCCTGTTGGATCAATTGTTAAAAAAGGTCAGAATTTTGCATATGTAACAGTTGGATCGGATCATTGCGATAATCTTTGCGTTCAATGGGGATTAAAACGAAAAAACAGAACGTACGCAAATCCAAAAAAGATGGTTCAAAAACAAAAAATAGTGTTAAAGCCAAAAGAAGACTTAAAAGAAAAATAGTAAAATACGTATCGTATAGTGTGTATAGATTCTTGAGTAAAATGTTGAGAATCATTGCTTAAACAATATGCGCAATTTAAGGAGCGGTTATGCAAAAGTATTCTCGCAATCTTGATGAGAAGATTGATTACGACGCAAATGTTTTTTCGCTTCTTGAAGATCGCGTTAATCGCAAGCCAAACGACCCTTTGATTGAATACATAAAAAGCGGAGAGTGGAATTCTTTTAGCGCTAAAGAGTTTAGAGATTTAGTTATAGCGGTTGCAAAAGGGTTTATAGCACATGGCGTTATGCCAGGGGATTCAATATCTATAATTGCTCATACTTCTTGGCAGTGGACTTTGCTGGATATGGCAATAATGTCTATTGGAGCTTTAACTGTTCCAATCTACGAAACAAGCTCGGTGAGTCAAATAGAAAACATTGTTAACGATTCCAATGTGAGCATGATTTTTGTTGAAGACGAAGCAATTAGAGAGAATGCATTGATTGCAAAAAAGTCGTGCAAATGTCTTGAAGAAATATTCGTATTGAGTTCAGATGCAATAGACGCGTTTATTGAATACGGAAAAACCGTTACGGATGCAGAATTTTACGAAAGAGAAAAATCTGTTAAAGGTAAAGATTTAGCAACAATTGTTTATACTTCTGGATCTACTGGAGAGCCAAAAGGCATTGAGCTTTCGCACGGAAACTTTGTTTTTATAGCAAAGTCTGGAATACTTTCTATGCCAGATATAGCGTTAAAAAGTAAGAATGGTAATCCACGACTTTTGCTGTTCCTTCCTCTCGCACACGTTTTTGCGCGATATATGCAGTTCTTTTGCTTTACTGGAAACGTTACACTTGGATTATCTAGTAATCTAAAAACAATACTTAGTGATTTCAAAAGCTTTAGACCAACATTCGTGCTTGGTGTTCCTAGAATATTTGAAAAAATCTACAATGCGGCTTCTCAAAAAGCAGGCAGAGGATTAAAAGGCGTTATATTTGCGTTAAGCGTAAAAGTTGCTAAACAATGGTCAAAAGCGCAGCAAAATGGTGCAATGGTTTCTCCATTGATTGCAATAAGTCACGAATTCTTTAAAAACACTGTATATAAGTCGATTTTGCAAGTTTTTGGAGGATGCGTTGAATACGGTGTTTCTGGTGGTGCTCCTTTAGACACATCTATATCTCACTTCTTTAATGGAATTGGGCTTCCAATCCTTGAAGGCTACGGAATGACAGAAACATGCGCTCCATCAATGGTAAACCCTACAAAGGGATACAGAATTGGAACAGTAGGCATTCCAGTTAAAGGCGTGTCTGTTGCAATAGATAATGAAGGTGAGCTTTGCATTAAAAGCCCTGCAGTATGCGTTGGATACCATAATCATCCAGAAATAACAGAAAAGCAAATAGTAAATGGTTGGCTGCATACGGGAGATTTTGGCCTGCTAGAACCAGATGGATTTGTTAGGATTACAGGTCGTAAAAAGGATTTAATAATAACAGCTGGCGGTAAAAACGTTTCTCCAAGCATTCTAGAAGCTTCTGTTATGACTTGCCCAATAGTTTCTCAATGCGTTATTGTAGGAGACAGAAAGCCGTTTATATCGGCAATTATTGCGCTTGATTTGGCAGAAGTAAACTCGTGGCTTATATCTAGAGGGGCAGGGCCTGTGCGCTCGCTGGATGAAGCTCGGAAAAATTCGATTGTAAGATCCGAAATCGAGCAAAGTGTTGTAAAAGCAAATTCTAAGGTTTCTAGAGCGCAGTCGATTAGAAAGTTTGAGATTGTTCCAGACGCATTTACGCAAGAAAATGGATTGGTTACTCCAAGCCTTAAAGCAAAAAGAAGCGTTGTTCTAGAGCGTTACAAAGATCTTATTGAAAATAAGATTTATGCTCCAAGACTTAAGAGATAATCGAATTAATCTCTGTTAATAGAGCACAAGATAGGGCGTAATCTTAGGTTGATTAGCGTAATGCGTTAGCGCAAATCAATTAAAGACCTGCGTCTGCAAGAGTCACATAGCCTGGGTCTATTAAAAGCGCTTTAAGATTAGTTGCACTGATTGCAAGAATGTCTTCATTTGCAACTGGTACACCTTTTTGCGAATCACTATTGTTTACAAAAATGGTTACATCTTCTAGTTGCGTAATCTTTCCAGTAGTATTCAACGAATTACACTGTTTTGCAACATCGCTAGAAATCTTTTGGATGTTTTCTATAGAAGTCATCCATTGTTTTCCGTTTACAAGATTAGGCAAAGCGTCTTTGTATGCTCCGTAGCCTGTAATAATAGGCCATTTTGAATCGTTTACAATAGTGTTTGCATACTCACTTTGACTATCTTGGTTGGTATTTTGATTGTTATCTTGTGTGTTTTTATTTTTGTTACTTTTTTTGTTTGCTTTTTGTTTTTTAAGATTGTTATTATTTTTTACATTAGATGGCAAAGGTACTCGTTTTTTACTCAAGTTGCGTTTTCCAATAAAGTTTCCAATAATGTCTGGAAGAGTAAACGAAGGATTAATGTCTGCAGAGCTGCCTTTATATCCAAGCTCTTCTAAAGCGCTTTCTGTTTGCATAGCAACTTGATCTTCTAACGCAATAATTCCATCTACGTGTTTTGTTGGAGTTGCTTTAGAATTATTTTTTTCAATAAGTCTAAATTCAAGTTCTGCTTTAACAGAATCGGAATTATCTGCGTCTATAGCAACGTTTTTCCAGTCATTTTCAGTAGAATTTTTGTTAAGCTTTCCAGAAGGAGAAAACATTAGTCCAGACTCAAAATATGGCTTTAGAACTTTCCAAATTCCTTCAAACGCAAGTTTGGAAAATTCGTCATCAAAATCTGGAGTTTTATACAAAGAATCCTCGGAGTTTATTGTGCGTTTGTTTATTCCAACATGAAAATGAACATTTTGCTTTTGATTATGGCAAGGCAAAAGCACTTCCACGCTTTTTGGATTATCTTTAGATGCTTGATTTAGAGCCAATTTTTGTACAAGAGTGTAGGCTTGAATCTCTCCAATTCTTTGTGCGGAAGAAAGATTAAATAGAATATCTGGATTAAATCCCTTACTCAGTCTAGAAAGCATAACAACGTGCATTCCAGCTTTTTTAGCAAGCTCTAAAGCACTAGAAAGCCTATTCTCTGCTTCTTCTTGATTCTTTAAATCGTCTTCATCTAATTGATCACTATTTGAATCTGGTTGAGTTACATAATCTCCATAATTGTTGTGACCGTTTTTATTAGTCCAAGGAGCAACAACAATAGTCGTTTTTGAAAGCTGCTTTTTTGCGCTATCTTGAAGATTCTTAACATTTGCTTTTGAGCTTTTACTTTTAGATTTAGCGTTGCTTTTAGGATTTAGTGATGTAATAGTGTTTACAACATAATCTTGAATATCTTGACTTTGATTGTACAAGCTATTAGAAGACTTGGTTGTGATTGCGTTGCTAGAAAATCCTTGCTTTTTTAACGATTTTACTATTTCTGGAACAAGATTATCCCATGTGCTTAATGGAGTTTTTCTACTTAAATTTAGGCCATCAGAGGGTGTAAAAACTATAACGTTGCCGTGGTCCACTTGAGCTTTTGCGCTAGGAGACGCGTTTTGTGCACTAGATCCGCATGCGCAAATCGCAAGAAGCATTGTGCTAGCTGCTATAACAGCAATAGTTTTGCGCAAAATATGCTTATGCGTGCGAATCATAGTTAAAACCTTTCGTAAATTTTAGTTTTGTACTTACTTGTCTATTAGTTTCTATTAAATATCTAATGCAAATTTACCTATTAAGCAAATCCAAGCACATATCTCGATATTCGCTAACGTAGCCTCCACCGAAGAAAACACAATGACCAGCAATAGGGTAGAGTTGCCAAATTGTCATTCGATTTTCAAAACCAGATTTTAGTGGATGAACAGACTGGTAGCCGTCTAGAATCTGCTTAAAATAGCTGATTCCAAATAAGTGAAGCATTGATAAATCTTCTTCGCGGTGGCCGCCGTGAGCTGCAGGGTCAATTAAAACAGCTTCTGTGTGTTCTCCGTCTTCGCTTTTAGTCCAAAGAACGTTACCGCTCCACAAGTCTCCATGAACGCGCGCTGGCTTATCTTCAGCGGCTTTTCCAAGCAAATCTGGCAAAGCGTCAATAACTTTATTTGTAAGATCTAAATCGCTTTTTGTAAGACTTCCTCTAGAAATACCAAGATTTACCATTGGCAAAAGTCTGCCTTCTGCCAAATAGTCAATAACATTGTTCCAATTGCCACAATCCATTTTTACTGGGTCGCTTAATGGACCAAAATAGCATGTGCCATTATAATCTGCAGGTGGCTCCCCAAAATATTTCGCACCGAAATCGTGCATGTGTGCCAAAGACGCTCCAAATTCAAACGATGCTAAAGGAGTAGGGCTTGTAGTTTCAATGCGTTCAATGTTTAAGTAGTCTTTTCCCCAATCAAAAACTTTAGCTACTTTAGGCCCGCCATAGTCGTAAGCTTCTCGAAGCCAATTAAGGCCACGACCTTCGCATTCAAAGAATCGTTCTGGTGCGTATGATCTGCTCTTTTTATACACGTTATTACTCATAGCAACCTTCTTAATGTAGTAGCGTATGCGGCTTATAGTTACACACTTAATAAATATTTTATGAATAAACTAAATTATTCCTATCATCACTATTCTAATGAAGTATTAGCACAATGAGCGATGCTGCGTTTAATTTGCAATAAGATTAGTACAATACTTACGCCAAGTAGGATGTGTCCGATTCCTGCTAAACCAGTTATGGAAAAATCTATAGATGGACTGAGATGTAGACGCATTACTTGTGCAATTCCACGAGTAATCATCATTACTGCTGTTAGGTTGAGTCCAATATGATAAGTTATTAAGATTCGTGTAGTTTTTTCGTTACTAAAACTGAAGTTTTTCTCAAATAGTATGAGTAACAGAAAAACAACCATGCCAAGCATAAAGTAGTGTGTATGAACTACAGCAAGCACAGTTTTTGTATGGAAAGCATTAAATTTTGTAAATTCGCGATAAAAGACGCCGCCAATCATGGCGAGGACAGCATACAACAAAGACGTATTAATATAACGTTTCATAACATGGTTCATAGTAACTTCCTTACGTAGAGTGATAGTCAAATATTCCTTAGTAATGTTGATGTCGTTACAGGTGTTTGTAAGCACTATTGCATAGTATGAGTGTTTTTGTAATGCGGACATACAGTTTTAACAAATTGATATCCAAAAAGCAATCCTGCTAAGGCTAATGCAGAGCCTAATCCCGTATAAAACACGGCAATAAAGCGTTCTGGAGCTATATTTGTTGCACGAAGAACAATTCCAAAAGTCATCATAAAAGCCATGATTATAAAAGATTTAACGTCAAAGAAGTTAAGGAAAAATTGCTTGTTTTCTTTGTAAGCGTTGATTCTAGACACATGCTTTTTAACAAGTTTTCCAAAAATAAACACTTGGAATATTACAAAAACAGCTAAAGATAAAGTGAAGTTAATAGGAGATAAAAAGTTTGAGTATGCACTAACACCAATCTTAAGAATGTTAAATCCAGCAAATCCCCATACAAGGCATGCGATTAATAAAAGCGTGTTCTTTGATACCTTCATAACTAACCTCGTTAAATCATATTGTTTTTATTATTCTTAGTAAATTCTTATGTTAAACTCTTAAAACAATTGTAGTAATGATTTTTATAAAAAACGCTAAATAAGAGTATTTTGTGAATTGTGCATTAAAACTTTCAAAAAACACAATAAAATATGCTTAAAAGTTGTAAAAAGTGTTGCAAATTGACGATATGAGTCGCTATAGTGCTTGTTTATGGAAGACAACGATCAACAATATGCAACAGCTGACAATAAAGCTACAATCGCTGAGCCAGCTTTTCGTTATAATGCGCAACTCGCACAAGATATTGAGCAGCGCTGGCAAAAAACCTGGGATGAGCAAGGCACATTCTGGGCTGCTAATGTTAAGGGTAATTTAAGGGATGGCGAAGGCAGGAATGCTGAGGGCCGCCCTTCTTTCTTTGCAATGGACATGTTCCCGTACCCTTCTGGAAAGGGCTTGCATGTTGGGCATCCTCTTGGATATTTGGCAACGGATGTTGTAAGCCGATATCACCGCATGAAGGGCGAGAACGTTTTGCATGCTATGGGCTACGACGCTTTTGGACTTCCTGCAGAACAGTACGCTGTGCAAACTGGTCAGCATCCTCGCATTACTACCGAGGCAAATATTGCAAATATGCGCAGGCAGTTGCACCGCATGGGCTTGAGTTTTGATGATCGTAGGTCTTTTGCAACGATTGATACAAACTACGTTCGTTGGACACAATGGATTTTCTCAAAGCTCTACGACGCTTGGTATAACCCTGATTTTGTGCGCAAAGATGGCGGAAAGGGTTCCGCTCGTCCAATTTGTGAGCTTGTTGATGAGTTTAAGAGCGCAAAGCGCGAAATTCCTGGTTTCGCAGGCAAAAAGTGGGAAGAGCTTAGCAAAGTAGAACAAGCAGACGTTTTGAATGACTTCCGTATTGCTTACATTTCTAAATCTCCTGTAAATTGGTGCCCAGGATTGGGAACTGTGCTTGCAAACGAGGAAGTTACTGCAGAAGGCAAATCTGAGCGTGGAAACTTCCCAGTATTCCAGCGCAATCTTCGTCAATGGTCTATGCGAATTACAGCTTATGCGCATCGTTTGGTTGAAGATTTGAATACGATTGATTGGCCAGAAAAAGTTAAGCTTATGCAGAGAAACTGGATTGGCGAATCTCACGGTGCATCCGTGCATTTTGAAGTGCCGTGTGCGGATGGCGAAACTCGCGATTTGGAAGTGTACACAACTCGTCCAGACACGCTTTTTGGTACTACTTTTGCTGTTGTTTCTGTAGATCATCCGATTCTTGAGCATATTCCAGAAGCCTGGAGTGCAAACGTTCCAGAAAGTTGGAAGGGTGGCTACGCAAATCTTAAAGAAGGATTGGCAGAGTACCAAGCTAAAGCTCGTGCAAAGACTGCTAAAGATCGCACGGAAGATGCTGGAGCAAAAACAGGCTTGTTTACTGGTCTTTATGCAATTAATCCCGTAACTGGTGCAAAGCTTCCGCTGTTTACTGCTGACTACGTGCTTATGGGTTACGGCACTGGCGCAATTATGGCAGTTCCTGGCGGCGATCAGCGCGATTATGATTTTGCTAAAGCTTTCGGCTTGCCTGTGATTTACACTGTTGAGCCTTTGCCTGATTCTGGTGAAAAGCTAGAAGATTATGATGGCAAAGCTCCATTTGTTTCTCACGATGGAATTGTTATTAACTCTTCTGTTGAGCATACTCATAAGCTTGGCGACGCCTTGTCTATTAACGGTTTGCGCGTAGATGAAGCTATTAAAAAAGTTACGACTTGGCTTGAAGCAGCAGGCGTAGGCGTTGGCAAGGTTTCTTACAGACTTCGCGACTGGCTGTTCTCTAGGCAGCGCTACTGGGGTGAGCCTTTCCCAATCGTTTATGACGAGGATGGTGTTGCTCATTTAGTTCCAGATAGTGAGCTTCCGATTGCTTTGCCAGATGTTCCAGACTATCAGCCAAAGACTTATGCTCCAGACGATGCAAACTCGGAGCCAGAAGCGCCATTGAGTCGAAATGATGATTGGGTTAAAGTTCAGCTCGATCTTGGTGACGGCGTAAAAACCTACTATCGAGACACCAACACTATGCCAAATTGGGCTGGTTCATGCTGGTATTACATGCGTTATTTGGATCCAAACGACGCTGAGCATATGGTTGACAGCGACGAATACGACTATTGGATGGGTACGAATCGTCCTGGTAAAGAGCATGTTTCTGGCGGCGTTGACCTTTATGTTGGTGGCGTAGAGCACGCAGTTTTGCACTTGCTTTACTCGCGATTCTGGCATAAAGCGCTTTACGATTTGGGTTATGTGGATTCTGCTGAGCCATTCCATCGCTTGTTTAATCAGGGCATGATTCAAGCTTACGCTTACACGGATGAGCGCGGACAGTATGTGCCAGCTGATGAGGTTGAGGAAGTAGCTAATAACGGTGCTGGAGAGTCAACATTTACGTGGCACGGCGAGGCTGTGAATCGCGAGTTTGGAAAGATGGGCAAGAGCCTAAAGAATATTGTGACCCCAGACTACATGTACGAAAACTACGGTGCAGATACGTTCCGTTTGTACGAAATGAGTATGGGTCCACTTTCTGAGTCTCGCCCGTGGAATACGCGCAATGTTGTTGGCGGTATGAGATTCTTGCAACGCTTGTGGCGTAACGTTGTTAACGAAGAAACTGGCGCTTGCGTAGTAACAGAAGATGCGCTCGACGAAAAGACGCTTAAGCTTCTTAACAACACGATTGCGCAAGTGACTGTAGAAATGGAAGCAATGCGTCCAAACACTGCAATCGCTAAGCTGATTGTGTTGAATAACCACTTAACGTCTTTGCCTAGCGTGCCTCGCGCAGCAGTTGAGCCGCTTGTTCTTATGCTTTCTCCAATTGCTCCGCATATTTGCGAAGAAATGTGGAGCAAGCTTGGGCATACTAAGTCGATTGCTCACGCAAATTGGCCTGTTGCAGATTCTCGCTATGTTGGTGAGGATACTGTTACAGCTGTTGTGCAAATCAAGGGCAAAGTTCGCGCAAAGCTTGAAGTTGACCCGAATATTGATGCTAGCGAGCTTGAAAAGCTTGCGTTGGAAGCTGTTGCTGATCGCTTGGGCGGTAAAGCTCCGCGCAAGGTAATTGTGAAGGCTCCAAAGATTGTGTCTATTGTGCCAGACGAAAGCTGAAAACTCAATGTTTTCTAGGCAAAATAGCCTTTAACCACATTGGTTAATTTTACTTGAAAGATGCTTATCTTCATTTAATAGTGGAGGTAAGCATCTTTTTTTTTATGAATGATTATTAAATAGCAAAAGGAGGTGGTTAAAGGTGCATAAAACGAGTCGTAATGTTTTGGAAAGGCTTGATGCGATTAGTGGGTTGAACAATTATGTTAGTTCAGAAAGCAGTGATATTAGTGATTCATATAGCGAGGATAGAGATTTACAGCATGAAAAAGATGATTTGAATGTTAATGATTTGAATGTTTTAGACTATAAAACTTGCGTTTTAGATAGCGAAACTAAAGAACGTGCGCTCGCTTTGAAAGACCTTGCTGCTAATGCTAATAGTTCTTCATTAAAAGTTGATGATTTTAATAAGCGCAACGAAGCAAGAGTGAAGAATCATGTTAGATTGGCTATAAAGCCTGCTCATGTTTTAGCAATAATGCTGATTCTAGTTGTTTGTTTATCTTGTAGTTTAACAATGTTAATAAGTCAATATGCAACTTATAGCAAGGTTTATGCATATAACGCTAGCGCAAAATCAAAAGACCATTCTAATAAGCAAGTTGATTTTTACAATAAGTCAGATGCTAAAGGCGACGGTAAAAATGATGGTAAAGACGAATCAAATGATAAATCAAAAGATGGAATAAAAGACGAATCAAATAATAAATCAAAAGTGAGCGCTAAACATAAAAGTGAGTTAAAAAAAGATGAAGAAAGCGTTGAAAGTGTTAGCAAAAATCAAGATTTGATTGAAAAAAATAAGAGTGAATATAGTCAAAATAGAAGCAAAAATATTCAAAATAAAAGTGAATGCATAAATATAAACAGTGCTGGATCGGAAGAATTGCAAGCAATAAAAGGCATAGGGCCAAAAATGGCTCAAAGAATATTAGATATGCGTAAAAAAGTTCGCGTTTTTAATCGTGTAGAAGATCTTATGCAAGTCAATGGAATTGGTCCGAAAACTTTTGCAAAGATTAAATCGATGATTTGTGTTGGTTAAGAATCGTTTATCTATATGTTTGTTTTATAACTTTGTTCTTTAAGGCGTAAAATGGAAGAATTTTATTGGAATTTTGAAAATGGAAACAAGGATTTTAGACTTGTTCCAATTGCTTTTGCAATGTGGTTTGGATGCTTGTATGCAAGATTTATATGCAAAAGTAATCAAGTTTTAGCGTATACAATATTTGCCACTTTTGCGTTTGTTGCTGCATGTTTTTATTGCGTATTTGCTAATGGCATGTTTAAAATTACATTTTTGAGGCGCTTAGAAATAATCAAATACAAGCAAACTTTTTATGCGATTATGTGCGCATTTTTAGCTTCATTTATGATTTGTTCGATTACGCAATGCTTAGAAGAGCTAGATCCTGTTTTTTCTGTTATTAAAAGCGCAAGTGCTAGAAGCGCTCAAAGCTATGATGGTAATAAAAGGCTCGATTCTAAAAGCGTTAAAGTGGTTATGAAAATAACGTCTCCTTTAAGAACATCTCCTTCTTTTAGAGGAGATTGTGTAGCTAATGTAAGCGTTAAAAGTGCTGAAACAGAAGATAAAAATCAAGTTATGCAAAAACATGTGAGTTTTGCAAGCGCAAAACTTTACGCTTTTAATCCAGATTGTAAAGCAATTAATTACGGCTATACGATTAGCAGTTTTGCAAAGATTGGTATCTCAAAATTTGGAGCAAATAATGTAGAAATTCAAATTCCTAAAGCTAGTAAAAAAGATAAATATAAGTTTAGTAATGAAGATAAATCTAGCAAAAATCAAGTCCATTCGTTGAAAGTGATTGAAAAATCTGGGTTTTTAACAAGTGCTCTAAACAGTCTTTATAAAGAATTTTACAAAGTTACAGGCAATTTGAGTGAGCAAGGTAAAATGCTAGTTCCTGGACTTACTGTAGGGCTTTTAGGTCAAGAGCATTTAAGCAATGACGATGAAGACAAAAGTAGTCAAATTGACAGCTCGTATGCGAATGCAATGAAGCAAAGATTTAAGATCTCGGGAATAATGCATTTAATGGCAGTTTCTGGAGGCCACTTTTTGCTTGTTGCAGCAATGATTCGTAAAGTTTGCTTATATTTTCTTGCTCCAAAATGGCTGTGTGTGCTCTTTGAAATACTGGGAAATGTTTCTTTAGCACTTATTGTTTACCCATCTGCTTCGGTTTTACGCGCACTTATAATGGGCATTATTTGTTCAATCGCATTTTTACTTTCTAGAGCATATCAATCGGCTAGCGCATTAAGCTTAACTGTTATAGGTGTTTTATTTGTTTGCCCTAAGTTTGCGTGGGATTATGCGTTTGCGCTTTCTGTGTGCGCTACTTTTGGAATAATTGTTTGTGGAATGCCTTTAAGAAGAATCTTTTTAAGATATATGCCGTCTAGTATTGCAAGCGCATTAAGTATTACATTGTGTGCTCAATGTTTTACGCTTCCTGTGCAAATATTAATGCAACCTCAAGTTTCTTTTATATCTATTATAGCGAACTTGATTGTTGCTCCTTTTGTTGATTTTGCAACGATTTTTGGGCTATTGTCGCTTGTTTGCTCGTGCTGGAATTACTCGATTGCGCTATTTTTCGCTAATATTTCTTCTATTGGAACAGGCGTTATGGCAAATTGCGCTTGGAATCTTGGAGATTTACAAATCGGAGTTATTCCATGGGTTTCAGGGCCATTAGGTGCGTGGCTTGCGTGGTCGGTTGAATTTAGCGTATTTTTGTGTGCATTTTTTATTAATAAGTATCTTAAAAATAAAGAGTTTTATAATTCGTTTAAGATTTACGCTCAAGCAAAGTCAAATCGCTTTAAGCATCTTGTAGATGATTCGATTAAGCTTTTTGAATGATTTTTGTGCAAGTTATGATTTTGAGCAATTTTTATAGTCAATCATCTTAAGTTTTGTATAGTTTGTACAATTATTAGATGTGTTAAATAGCTAAAAATAATCGAATTAATAGTAGATTTGATTAGCTAGCTTGCAAATATTAGCATTGAGTTGCAAAACATTAGCATTAAGGGGTACGTATGCAAACGTTAAAGAACTTTGCGCCACTTACGATTGTAGTTGGTGGGGATGCGTATTTGAATGATTTGAACGCTCGCGACTTAAAAACGCGCATATTAGGCTCATGCCCAGATGCAGATGTTGTAAATTTAGACGCTTTGAATGCCGATAAATATGCTTTTATAACTGCTACAGGCCCATCACTTTTTTCTAGTGGAACAATTGTTGTTATTAATAATCTTGAACAAGCTAATGAAGATTTAGTCGAAGCAATAATAGAGTTTTGCGCTAGTAAATCTAAATCTAATGTAAAATCTAATGAAAACGATTGCTGGGTTATTGCACGTCACGAAGGTGGTGTTAAAGGAAAGTCAATCGTTACAAAGCTAGAAAAAGTTGGAGCAAATAAAATAACTGTTCCAGATCTTAAAAAAGATGATGCAAGATTGAATTTTGTTCTAAGTCTTTTTGAAAGACAAAATCGCACAGTAGAGCCTGCAGCAGCTGCGCGAATTGTAGAAGTCTTAGGCGGGAAAACCGACCAGTTGGCGTCTCTTTGTTCTCAGCTTTGTTTTGATTTTGAAGATAACCCAATAACGCTAAAAATAGTTGACCAATACTTAATATCGGATCCGCAAGTAACTGGATTTTTTGTAGCAGATAAAGCTGCACAAGGAAACGCGGGTCAAGCTATTCTTGCTGCAAGAAGAGCGGTTTTGCAAGGCGTTGACCCTATAGCGTTGATTGGAGCTTTGGCTGTAAAAATGCGCATAATCGCAAAAGCTATAGCAGTTAAAAACGGAGAAATTTCTAACGCGCAAGCAAAAGTGAATCCGTGGGCGTTAAAAATGGCTATGAGAGATTTAGGTGGATGGAGTGAGAATGGGATTCGTAAGTGTTTTATGTGTTTAGCATGGGCCGATGAGCAATGCAAAGGCGGAACAAGCGATGCTGATTACGCTTTAGAAAAATGCATTAGCATGATTGCTTTGCGCGGTCGTTAAATTAAATCAAATTAAATTGAATTAAATTAGATTAAATTGAAAGTGTGTGATTTTGGAAAATCATAATATTAAAAAGCTTGTGATTCCAAGTGATTCGTGTATGCAAGATCTTGGAGAATCAATCGCAAAAATAGTGCATGAAACAGACGTTATTTTGCTTTCTGGTCCTCTTGGTGCTGGAAAAACAACGTTTGCTAAAGGATTTGGTAAAGGCTTAGCAATAAAAGAGCCAATAGTTTCCCCAACTTTTACTATTGCTAGAGAGCTTAAAGGCACGTTTTCTAATGGAAAAGTTGCAAATCTTATTCATGTAGACGCGTACAGGCTTGGTGGAAAAGATTACGCTCCAGGGCAAGACACTGTTTCTAGGCTTTTAGATGAGCTTGAATCACTTGGATTAGACGAAGCTTTGGAAGAGCCAGGAGATGGAACTGTTGTGCTTATGGAATGGGGAGAGCAAATGGCAGGCGTTCTTGCAAATGTTCGTCTTGAAGTTCATATTGATAGGCCGATTGATAAAGGCGAATCAAATGAGTTTACGAGCGAAGGAAATCGCGTTGTAACGCTTGTTCCAGTTGGGGGAGACTGGTGCGATCGCTTAAAAATTCTTGATTAAGAGTAAGCTAAATTGGTTAGTCAATTTAAGGAATGAAAATGAGCAATACGCTGATTATAGACACGTCGTACGGTTCAACAGTTGGAGTTGTGGGGCATAATCCGATAATAGAAACGGATTCTCGCACTCATGTTGAAAGATTGCAAGTAAACATTGATTTTGCTGTAAAAAATGCTGGACTAGAGCTTAATCAAATAGATGAGATTGTAGTTGGAGTAGGCCCTGCTCCTTTTACTGGTTTACGAGCTGGACTAGTTGCTGCTAAGGCGATTGCTTTTGCGAATAACGCAAAGATTCTAGGATGCAACAGTTTGATTGCGCAAAGTTTAATGATTCGTTCTGGAGCTTTTGAAGAATCGCTTAAAAATGGCGTTATCTCTAATAGTGAAATAGTCGAAAATAATGAATCTTGCGTAGCTAAACACACGTATGTTCTTTCGTTAAATGACGCTAGAAGACGCCAAGTTTATATGAGTTTATACGACGATAGTGGTTGCGCAGTAATAGAAATGGATATTGATTATCCTGCAAATATTGTTGATAGAGTAAATCAATATTTTGAATCAAATAATATTTGCGATTATTGCGTTTGCGTTGCAGGTCATGGTGCTAAAAAATACGCTGAAGATTGGAAGAAAATCGAGAATATATGCTTAATTACCGAAGTGAGTGCTCTTGATTTAGGCGTAAAAGGATTAGAGATATTTAAGTTGTGCGCAAGTCAAAAAGACGTTATTGAACCACTTTATTTAAGAAGACCAGACGTATCTGTTCCAAACCCGTTGAAGCACGTTTTGGGATCTGGCGCGGCTACAAAAGTGGCGGAAAAATAGGATTCAAGCGAAGTACGCATATGATTGTAGACATAACTTGCTCAAAATATCCAGCTTGTGTATCAAATAGTCAAAGCTGCGCAATAGAGAAAATTGATTGTGCAAAATATGAAGCAATAGTTTCTCAAATTGCAAAAATCGAAGCAGACTTGTTTGGGCCAGGATGCTGGAACAAGAATATGATTTTGCAAGAGTTACAAGCACCGATGCGCGCGTATTGTGCAGATGTTGATCTAAACACAAATACGGTAGCTGGGTATGCAGGATTTTGGTTTGATGGCGACGACGCTCAAATAATGACAATAGGTGTTGCAAAAGAATATCAAAAGCAAGGAATTGCAAGCAATCTTCTAAAAACTATGATTGAAAATGCAAAATCAATAGGCGCAAAACGAATGCTTTTAGAAGTTAAAGTAAACAATAATCCAGCGTTAAAACTGTATGAAAAATTCGGTTTTACAAAAATGGGATTACGAAAAAGATACTACATGCCAGAAGGAATAGATGCATATACAATGTGTGCGCAAATAGAAGACTTAGACAACTTAGACGACTTGGAAAATTTAGAAAACTCAAAAAACTTAGAAGAATCTAGCGAAGCTTATAGCAGCGCTAAAAGTGAGGATAACAATGAGTGAAACAAGCGAGCCAATAGTTTTAGGCATTGAATCAACTTGCGACGAGACAGCAGCCGCAATCGTTAAAGGAAGAACATTAGTTTCTAACGTTGTAGCATCCTCAATGCAAGAACACGCACGCTACGGCGGTGTTATACCAGAAATCGCATCGCGTGCGCATGCAGAAGCATTCGTGCCAGTAGTATCAAAAGCATTAGCAGATGCAAATATGGATTTAAGCGATATTGATGCTATAGCAGTAAGCGCAGGTCCAGGATTAGCAGGATGTTTAGCTGTTGGTGTTTCTGGCGCTAAAGCACTAGCAAGTGCCGCAAAAAAGCCGATTTATGGAATAAACCACGTTATTGGACACATTGCAGTAACGCAATTGCAGTTTGGAGACGTGCCTAAAGACGTTCTAGCGCTTATTGTTTCGGGAGGTCACACTTCTCTTTTGCATGTTAATAACATTGCGCGCAGCATAGACGTTGTTGGAACAACATTAGACGATGCAGCTGGCGAATGCTTTGATAAAGTAGCTAGATTGCTTGGATTCCCTTACCCAGGAGGTCCGCATATTGATAGACACGGGCGCCTTGGGAATCCAAATACGTTGAAAGTTCCGCAAGGACTTACGCAAGGTCGTTCTGGCAAAGAGCATCCTTACGACTTTAGTTTTTCGGGAGTAAAAACTGCTGTTGCGCGCTGGGTGGAAGCTCGCCAAGCACAAGGCTTAGAAATACCAGTAGACGACGTTTGTGCGTCTTTAGCAAACTCTGTTGCAGATGTTCTTTCGCGCAAAGCTATGATGGGCTGCGAACAATACGGTTCAAAAACTTTGTTGATTGGTGGCGGATTCTCTGCAAACTCGCAGCTTAGAGAGCATTTGCTTGCGCAAGGCAAAGAACACGGAATCGAAGTTCGCTTGCCGCAGCTTAAGCTTTGCACAGATAACGGAGCAATGGTGGCAATGCTTGGCGTGAATTTGGTAGAAGCAGGAGTTCGTCCGTCTGCTCCAGATTTTGCAATCGATTCAGCAATGCCACTTACAACCGTTAGCTTATAATAGTAAAAGTCGTTCTAAGAATAAGCGAGGTGTTTTGTGTACGAAAGCTATGCACGTAGAGGAGTTTTGCAAGTTGGTGAAAAAATCCAATTCACCGATAGAAAAGGCAAGCGAATCACAGCACAGCTTGTTAAAGGCGGAGTTACACAAACCGAGCATGGCATTATTTTGCACGACGATGTTATTGGCAAAACTCAAGGCGTTGTAGTAACAACAGTTAGCACAAAACGTGATTTTGAGCGCAGTAATAAGCAACTTGACGCATCTAAAGAATCAAACAAGCCTTGGATGGCGGCGCGCGCAATAGGCGGATGGGATTATGTAGTTATGCGTCCGCGATTGGCGGATTACGTTTTATCTATGCCAAGAGGCGCTCAAATCATGTATCCAAAAGATATTGCGCAAGTGATTTCATTGGGAGATATTCGCTCTGGAATGCGCGTTTTAGAGTCGGGAGCAGGCTCTGGCGCAATGAGCTTAAGTCTTTTAGACGCTGTTGGTCAAAGTGGCGAGCTTACAACAATAGAGCTTAGACCTGATTTTGCTAGAATCGCGCAACTAAACGCAACGATTTACTATGGCGAACAACCAAAATGGTGGAATCTTTTAACTGGAGATTTTGACACAGTAGCAAAGTCTCTTCCAGAAGGCTATTTTGACCGCATTATGCTAGATATGCTTGACCCTTGGAACAGGCTTGAACAAGCTTATAGAGTTATTGCTCCAGGTGGCGTATTGGTTGCGTACGTAACAACCACAACGCAAATGTCTAGAATGGCACAAAGTTTGCGTGCTTCTGGAGTTTGGACAGAACCAGAGATTCAAGAAACGTTAGAAAGAACTTGGAAAGCTCAAGATTTAGCAGTTAGACCAGATCACGCAATGATAGGTCATACTGGTTTTTTGGTTATTTCGCGCGCAATGGCTCAAGGATTTAATGCGCTAAAAAAGCGCGAGCGTGCTACAAAAGATACTGTTAGCGATATTGATGACTTGACTCCCGAAGAGCGCGCAGAACAGCTAGAAGACTTGTCTCTTAGAGATATATCTGATAGAAAGCTTAGAAAAGTTCTTAGAGATTTAGATTTGCAAATCGCACAATTGCCTAACTCAAATCCAAAGCCTAATAAGGCTTAACTGAAGACTGAGGAGATTAAAATGGCGGCGTCAATTAAAAAAATTGTTAAAAAAGTAAAGCATGCAAAATATGTGTTGCTACTAATGCGCCACGCAAAAGCAGTGCCGCCAACAATGGGAGACGATTGGGGAAGAGACCTTAGCGATAAAGGTATAAAACAAGCAAAAATCATGGCAAAAGGCTTGAAATCTTTAAAGCTTGTTCCAAATTATATTGTTTGTTCAAGCGCAAATCGCACAGAGCAAACAATGCATAAAATGCTTAAAAAGTTTGGAGATTCGCCAATAGTTGCATCAAGAAAAAGCTTATATGATGGCGGAATGCAGTCTGTAATGGATGAGCTTTGTGAGATTAGGAGTGAATCTAAAATAACAATGATTATAGGCCATGAGCCAACAATGTCGATGGCTGCGCAATGGCTTTCTTCCCCAGATTCCGACCCAGACGTTTTAGGAACGATGAGACTTGGGCTTTCTAATGCTTCGATTGTTGTGCTAGTTTCCAACTCTCCTTTTGCAACTTGCGGACTTCGCGGAGCAAAAGCCTTAGGTGTTATAAGTCCAAAGGATTTTGAGTAGTAAAATACGCATAATTTTGCATAAAATCCTTATAAAATTTGCATAAATCATATGTATAAATCTGCATATAAGTTTAGCTTATAACGACACCCCAAAATAGGTGATGACCTCATTAAGCCAAATGTTTGCTAGGCTGAATCAGGTTGTTAATTATTTGGAGGATATATGCATACTGTTCTTACATCCGTACAGGGATTCCCACGAATCGGCGCAAATCGCGAGCTTAAAAAAATTATTGAACGCTATTGGAAAAAAGACGCAACTCTAGAAGAAGTAAGACAAGTTGCAAAAGACTTGCGCAAAAAGCATTGGAAAATTCAAGCAGAATCTGGAATAGAACTCATACCAAGCAACGATTTTAGCTACTATGATCAAATGCTAGACACAGCAATCCTGCTTGGTGCAGTTCCAGAACGGTACAAGAATCTAGAGTTTGAAAATGCAGAAGATACGCTTTTTGCAATCGCGCGCGGATATCAAGGGGATAGAGGGGATGTAACAGCTCTTCCAATGAAGAAGTGGTTTACAACTAATTACCACTACATTGTTCCAGAAGTAGAAAATCCGCAAAATTTGCATTTAGATGGCACAAAACCATTCGATGAGTTTAATGAAGCAAAAGCGCTAGGAATTGAAACAAAGCCAGTTCTGATTGGCCCATACACCTTCTTAAAGCTTGCTCGCAATCCTCAAGCTCAAGAATTAGAAGCAAACAAAGAGACGATTGAAGCATTAGCAAACGCGTATTGCGATATTGTAAAACGATTTGCAAGTCTTGGAGCAAAATGGTTGCAATTTGACGAACCATACTTGTGCTTAGATAAAGAAGATGGCGATTTAAGGATTTTTAGCGACTTATATAAGCCGATTCTTCAAAGCAGACTTGAAAGCACAGAGAATGCTGAAAGCGTTAAGATTTTGCTTAACACGTATTTTGGCAATGTTTTAGACTCATACCAAACGCTAAACGATTTAGCTTTCGATGCAATTGGCTTAGATTTTGTAGAAGGCAAAGAAGAAAACCTTGAAGCTTTGCAAAAATATGGAGTAAACGAGAAAACAACTATTTTTGCAGGAGTTGTAAATGGCAGAAACATTTGGAAAAATGACTACGCACAAAGCCTTGGCTTGCTAGATGCTTTGCAAAAAAACGTTACTAATCGCGTAGCTGTTTCTACTGCATGCTCGCTTTTGCATGTTCCATTTAGTACGGATGGAGAAGAGCTTGGCGAAGACGTATTAAAGCATTTTGCGTTTGCTGTAGAAAAATTGAAGGAAGTAAGCGAAATTGCTCAACTTTGCGTTTTGAATGATGATGAGCTTAAAAATAGCGAGGAATTAGCGCAAAACCAGGCATTATTTGATGGGTCTAGAGTAAAAGTAGACGAAAACGTTAAAGCGCGAATCGCAAGCCTTAAGCCAGAAGATTTTGAGCGAAAGCCATCTCGTGCGGAGCGTCAAAAATTACAAAAAGAAGCATTAGGATTGCCTGATTTGCCTACAACAACTATCGGATCTTTCCCTCAAACAAAAGAAATAAGATCGATTCGAGCGCTTTTTAGAAAAGGAGAAATTAGCAAAGAAGAATACAACGCGTTTATTGCCAAGCAAATAGACGAGTGCATAGAACACCAGGAGAGCATTGGATTAGACGTTCTTGTGCATGGCGAATTTGAACGAAACGATATGGTTGAATACTTTGGCCAGCATTTGCACGGATTCAAGTTTACAAAAAACGCTTGGGTGCAGTCTTATGGAACTCGATGCGTAAAGCCTCCAATCGTTTGGAGCGACGTTTCTAGAGCGCAGCCAATCACGGTAGAGTGGAGTGCGTATGCTCAAAGCCGCACAAATCATGTTATGAAGGGCATGCTAACGGGGCCTGTTACGATTCTTAACTGGTCTTGGCCTCGAGAAGATATTACGCACGAGGAGCAAACGCAGCAGCTGGCTCTTGCTATTCGAGATGAAGTTTTGGACTTGGAGCGTGCTGGAATTCGCGTAATTCAAATCGATGAGGCAGCTTTGCGTGAAAAGCTTCCGCTTAGGCGTTCGGATTGGCATAAGAAGTATTTGGATTGGGCGATTGCAGCTTTCCGTCTTGTGCACTCTGCTGTAGCGGCCACTACGCAAATCCACACGCATATGTGCTACTCGGAGTTTAACGACATTATTCGAGACATTGATGCAATGGATGCGGACGTAATATCGTTTGAAGCTTCGCGCGGAGATCTAGTTGTTTTGGACGCTATTCATAACGCGAACTTTGAAACAGAAGCGGGTCCTGGTGTTTACGACATTCATTCTCCTCGCGTTCCTAGCGAAGAAGAAATTGTTAACAGGATTCACGAGATTTTGCACAAAATGCCAGCAAGCAAACTTTGGATTAACCCAGATTGTGGATTGAAGACTCGTGGCAATGCAGAAACTTGGGTTAGCTTGCAAAATCTTGTTTCGGCAGCTAAAAAAGTTAGAAGCGAATTGGGTGGCGGTCTAAAATGACGTACAAACCAAAGTTTTCGCTAGAGGTGTTTCCGCCTAAAAGAACATCTCCAATAGGCACGATTTACGACACTTTAGATGGCTTAAGGGGTTTGGATCCAGATTTTATATCTGTAACTTACGGAACGGGAAAATCTTCGGATCGAACTGCTACTGCTAGAATCGCCAACACTATTCGATCGGAGTATGGTATTAAGACTGTTGCTCATTTAACAGCAAGATACTTGGATTATGACGATGTTGACGAAGCTTTAGATATGTTTGATAAGGCAGGCGTTAGTGGCGTTTTAGCTTTGCGCGGAGATGTTATTGAAAATCAGAATGCTGCTGGAGTGTTTAATCACGCAAGCGATTTAGTATCGTATATTCGCTCAAAGCGACCAGATTTACCTATTTTGGGCGCATGCTACCCGGAAAAACATCCAGAAGCTGCTACTTTGCAAGAAGACATTGATAATCTAAAGCGAAAAGTTGATGCTGGAGTAACTCACTTGATTTCGCAACTTTTTTACAATAACGATGACTTTTTGCACTTTAGAGATTTAGCTAGAAAAGCTGGTATTAACGTTCCGATTGAAGCTGGAGTTATGCCTGTTGTAAATGCAAATCAAGTTAAGCGAATGACAAAAATGTGCTCTTCTAAAATGAGTGAGCCAGTTTTAGCAATGATTGAGCGATGGGGAAGTAATCCAGAAGTTTTGCAAGACGCTGGAAGCATATTTGCGTCTCAACAGATTAACGATTTAGTTGCAGAAGGTGTAGATGGAATACACTTGTACACAATGAATCGTCCTGGAGTTACTAGAAGCATTTGGTCAAACGTTAAGCCACTTTTTACTAAAATCGTGTAGATTATGCGATTTATGCAAATTGTGTAAATCATGTAGATTATGCAAATTGCGCGATTTGTGTGATTTGTGTGATTTGTGCGATTTGTGCATGTGGTGCCGTGCAAAATATTGTTGTACGACACCACAATGTACAGTGGCGTTATGAGCAAAGAATCAAGTAATGCTGGAGATTTAAGCAATGGCTTCAGCGCGATTTTGAACGTGGGCTTAAAAGATGATTTGCAAAATCGTTCAAAAAACAACTTAAACTTTGCACAAGAAAATGACTTATCGTATAGAAGTCTAGTTAAAGCAGGGTTTGCACGACCGGAATCTGCTCGTAAAGTTATAGAAGATGTTTGCAAAAATTGTGCAAATAATTCAGTAAACGCGGTTAAAATTTTAGAAAGCATAAGCAGAGTCGAAGATCCAGATTATGCAATTTTAGCGTTTAACGACATATATCAATCGCATAAAAAAGTTGTTGAAAATATTGCTCAAAACTCTAATAATTCACTAATAACAAGTCCGCTTTCGTCTTTAATGCAAGTTCTTGGAGCATCTAAAGCGTTTGCAATGCTAATGCGAGCACGTGAAGACTTAATAAGCGCTGCCGCAAGCGACCCAAATCATTTGCTACACATGACTTTAGAAGAGCGTGTTTCGGATTTATTAGAAGCTGTTCAATCGTACAGTGCAACAGTAGTAAATGAAGAAAAAGATGACGATAAGAATTGCGATTCGTGCACTGTTCCAATAAGTTCCATGGGTTTTGCGCAAGCTGTTGGTGCGCTTAGAGCAAGATATCGTCAGCATATTGCTGCGATTATGGCATACGATTTGGCAAGCGCAGATCCTGTAGAATTGCAGCCAGATATAAGCTGTAAACTTTCGGATGCTGCGGATGCTGCTTTAGAGGCGGCTCTTGCGATTGCGCGCGGGCAAGTTTCTGGATCTTGTTGTTGCAAGTTTGCAATAATCGCAATGGGAAAATTGGGAGCGCGAGAAATAAACTACGTTTCCGACATTGACTTAATATATGTAGTAGAGCCAACTAATGGCGTTAAACAAGATGAAGCTTTGCGAGTTGGCTCTTCTATTGCGCTTGTTTTGCAAAAAGTGTGCCAATCGGTTGTTATGGGTTGTGCGGAGCCGCCATTGTGGCAAATTGATACTGCGCTAAGGCCAGAAGGCAAAGATGGTCCGCTTGTTAGGCGATTGGAATCTAACAGAGAATACTACGAAAAGTGGGCAAGTAGCTGGGAGTTTCAAGCATTACTAAAGTCGAGGCCAGCTGCAGGAGATATGCAACTTGGT
The DNA here is from genome assembly GCA_946997215.1 of Gardnerella vaginalis. GTDB lineage: Bacteria > Actinomycetota > Actinomycetes > Actinomycetales > Bifidobacteriaceae > Bifidobacterium > Bifidobacterium vaginale_I. The sequence continues at coordinate 32,786 of CAMPUL010000001.1, read as the reverse complement.
AAAGATTATAGACAAATGGCTGATTCGCTTATTTGGAAAGCATCTGGTCGTGAACACTTTGTTGCAGATTGCCAACATATGAGACAGCGAGTGGAGTCTTTGATTCCTGCGGCTCAGCGAGATTTAGATATGAAGCTTGGTCGCGGAGGATTGCGCGATGTTGAGTTTACTGTGCAAATGTTGCAACTTGTGCACGGAAGCGAAGACACGTCTTTGCGAGTTAGAGATACACTAGGCGCGCTTAACGCATTATCTGCTGGAGGTTATGTTTCTAGATCGCAAGCTGCGATTTTGGCAGAACACTACCGTTTTGAGCGTGTGCTCGAGCATCGCCAGCAAATGTGGAATATGCAACGCACGCATTTATTCCCAGATTTAGGTGCGCAAGGAAATGGTGGATTAGATCGCGCAAGAAGTATTAGTGTAGAAGAGCTTAACAGTAACGAGCAAATTAGGCGTCTTGCTAGAGCTGTTAGACTTAAGCCAGAAGAGCTTGTTGCGCGATTTGACAAAGCGCGACGAGAAATTAGACACTTGCATAAAGATATTTATTACCGCCCAATGCTTCCGATTAATGCGCAAACGGATGCGGATCCTATTGTGTTGTCTGCAGAGGCTGCTCGCGCTCGCTTTGCATCAATCGGATTTGCGGATGCAAAAGCTGCACAAATGCATGTTGAAGCGCTTACTGAGGGACTTTCGCGTGCTGCTAAAATTCACAGAATTTTGCTTCCTGCAGTGTTGAAATGGCTTGGAGAAGGTCAAAATCCCGACATGGGTTTGCTTGCTTTTAGGCGACTTTCCGAGCTCTTTGGTGGGAAAAACACGTATCTTGGATTTTTGCGTGACTCTCCTAGCGCAGCTCAACGGCTTTGCCACGTTTTGTCTGATTCGCGCTATTTAGGCGATGCAATGATGAAGTCCATACAGTCGATAACTTGGCTTGGAGACGACTCGACGCTTTCGCCAAGAGGCAGAGAAAGCTTAGATATGCAAACGCGAGCAATGGTTGCAAGATATTCAAGCAGTATTGCGGATTTTGCTCAATCTTTGCGCGCTTTAAGACGGCAAGAAATTGAACGAGTAGCTCTTGCTTGGATGTGTGGGATTATTGACGATGCTACTTCGATGCAAGCAATGAGTGACGTATTTGACGCTGTTCTTGATGCTGCTTTGCAATGGGCTATGAAAGATGCGTCTCGCAAAATGTGCCTAGATAAAAGCAAAGCTTCGATTGCAATTATTGCCCTCGGACGTTATGGCGGTAGGGAAGTGAACTTCTGCTCTGATGCAGATATGATGGTTGTTTATAAGCCTACACAAGATATTTGCGGTTGCGATTCTGGCGATGATTCTGGAGCTAATCCTTCTCACCGTTTTGCGCAAACTACTGTAGACATATTGCGCAATATTTTGCAAGGTCCTCTTACTTTAGAGCCAAAAATCATGGTTGATTTAGATTTGCGACCAGAAGGTAAAGATGGGCCGCTTGTGCGCTCGCTAGAATCGTGCGAGCACTACTACCAAAAGTGGGCTAGTACATGGGAAAATCAAGCACTTTTGCGCGCGCGCTTTGCTGCGGGTTCCAAAGATTTGGCGGATGCTTTGCTAAGTGGAGTAGTAAACGACTTGCGCTATTCACAAGAGCCTCTTAGTGAATCACAATTAGCGGAAATTCGTAAGCTTAAAGCGCGTATGGAAGCAGAACGCTTGCCAAGAGGTGTTAGTAGAGACAGGCATTTGAAGCTTGGTCGCGGCGGTTTAAGCGATGTTGAGTGGACTGTTCAGCTTTTGCAATTGCAATACGCTGGAAAATACGAGTCTTTGCGAGTGGTTGGCACAATGCAAGCGTTGAAAGCGCTTAAAGAATTGCATTTGATTGAAGATGAAGATGCAAACGTGTTGGAACGCTGCTGGCATATGTGTTCTGCAGTGCGAAATGCGAACTTCTTGTGGTCTGGCTCCCTTGAGCGCGCGGATGTTATTCCAACAGACTCTTATTCTTTGGGTGGAATCGCCACTTATCTTGGCTACGATCCAAACCAAGGTCGCGTTTTTGAAAACGATTTAATGGCTGTTATGCGTCAATGCCGCGAAGTTATGTCTCGTCTCTTCTACTGTCGCTAAGTTTACAGTTGCAATCTAGTCATATTTATATTTTTTGCATCTTATTTCTGCATTTTGTGGTAACAAATATACGCCACTCCGAATCGCATATTCGTCAATGATAATCAGTAAAATCGTGGAGGTCGCGTGTGGTCGCGGTCGTTTGCCAACTAGCGAAAGGTAAGCGGTTCTATTATGACGAACGCATTTTATGATTCTTCAAATCAAGTTTTTTCTCGTTGCGCAATTGCTCAATCGTTAGCAGGCAAAAGCGTTGTTACTTTAGACGATATTTCAACAGCACAAATACGAATGCTTTTAGATAAAGCGCGATACATTGATTCGCACAGAAAAGAAGTGGCCCACACTTGCGATGGCAGAGTGTTGGCCACTCTTTTTTATGAGCCGAGCACGCGCACGCGATTAAGCTTTGAAACAGCAATGCTTCGCTTAGGCGGAAAGGTCATTGGTTTTGCAGGAGCTCAGCTTTCCAGCGCGAGTAAGGGCGAAACTGTTAGCGACACGTTAAAAGTGGTGTCAAACTATGTAGATGTTGTAGCAATGCGTCACCCTAAGGAAGGCGCCGCTTTTGTAGCAACGCAAGCTGTTAGCACGCCAGTAATTAATGCAGGAGACGGCGGCCACATGCATCCTACTCAAACTCTTGCAGATTTAGCAACGATTCTTGCACGATTTGGCAGACTGAATAATTTAACAGTTGGGCTTTGCGGAGACTTAACGTACGGCCGCACAGTTCACTCGCTTATTGAAACTTTATGCCGCTTTGGAAATGTTCATTTTGTGTTGATTAGTCCAGATGAGCTTAAAACTCCGCAATATGTTATTGATCGTATAAACGCAACTGAATCGTGCTCTTACGAGGAAACTCGCGATTTGATGGAAGTTATTGGAAGTTTAGACGTTCTTTACATGACTCGTGTGCAAGAAGAGCGTTTTACAGACAGGGATCAATACTTACGACTTAGAGATACTTACATTTTGACGGAAGAAAAATTGCAAAAAGCTAAGCCTAATACGGCTGTTCTTCACCCACTTCCTAGGATTAACGAGATTGCGGTTGATGTTGACTCGGATCCGCGTGCAGCATACTTTGAGCAAGTTAAAAACGGCATGCTTATGCGAATGGCTCTTGAAAGCTCAGTTCTTGGAGACGAGCTTTTGGGGTACGAACCAACAGATTTTGTGAATGTGCCTAAAGACGAATCGCAAGCTTACGATGCTAATGGAATTTCGCTCGCTAATCCTCGTGTTCATAAAGAAGACAAAAATGCTCCTAAAGATCTTAAATGTCCTAATATTCGTTGCATAACAAATAGTGAATTGTCGTTAGTTAAAAAGTTCTATAATGACGATTCTGATGCAAACGTGTATCGATGCTTGTATTGCGACGAAGAAGCATAACAGATTGAGTGCAGATTGAATGCAGTCAAGACGCAAAAATAAGCGCGATTAACGCAATTGAAATATAAAGTAATCTAAAATAATCTAATAACTCAAAAACCTTGAGCGAACTAGGAGCAATATGAACAACTCACGAACCTTAACTTTGCAAAATATTGCAGTTTGGGATACTAGCGAGCGCATCGATTTGATTGTAGAAGGTGTGCGGCAAGATGCTTTAATTGAGCCAAATGCCAGAATATGCGGAGAAATTGATGCGAGTGATTGGATTGTTGCTCCTGGTTTTGCAGACCCGCACGTGCATTTTAGGGATCCTGGTCAAACAGATAAAGAAACGATGACAAGCGGCGGAAATGCTGCGGCTGCAGGCGGATATACGCAAGTTTTGATTATGCCGAATACTATTCCAGCAGTTGATGGCGAGCCTTGGGATGATGCTCCTTTCGATGTGGAAAATGTTATTGACTACTTGCAAAGATACGGTTGCATATATGGCGTAAAATTGCCAGTTCGCTACGATTTAAGCGTGTGCGCGTCGGGCGGAAGAAGTGGCGTTGAGCCTAGCAATGTTAATCTGTGGAAAAAGTATGTTCCTGGAATCGAAGATAGTCAAAAAACGTCTCCAATGAAGAAGCATCCTGTAGTTGCAATTAGTGACGATGGTGCTGCAGTTACAGATTCGATTTTGCAAGACGTTCTAAAAATCGCTAAAGAAACAGGATTGCCTCTTCTTGAACATTGTGAGCATCACAATTCTGGCTCAGTAAACGAAGGTCCAGTTGCTAAGATTTTAGGCGTTGACGGAATTCCTGCGTCTACGGAACTTGCGATTGTTAAGCGAGACATTGATGCTGCAAGAGTTAGCGGCGTTCATGTGCACTTCCAGCATGTGAGTACTGCTGCTGCCTTTGAAGAGATTCGCAAAGCTAAGAAGGAAGGCTTGCCTATTACTTGCGAGACAGCTCCGCATTACGTTGCTCTTTGCGATGAAGATGTGCTTAAGTATGGAGTTAACGCAAAAATGAATCCGCCACTTAGGTCTAAAGCAGATAGACAGGCCACTCTTGCTGCAATCGCAGATGGAACTATAGACATGATTGCTACTGATCACGCTCCGCACACGGTTGCCGATAAATCTGGCGACTTTGCGAGCGCGCCTAATGGCATTATTGGCTTAGAGTGCGCGTATGCGGTTTGTAGAAAAGTTCTTGTAGATGCAGGCTACACGGATGATAAGCACTTAATTGAGCTAATGTCTGTTAATCCAATGCAACTAATGAGCCGCAGACCTACGGATGTTTCGGCTTTGCTAAACGTGTCTTCTAAATGCGCGATTAGGCGTACATTGCGATTAAGCAACACGGAGCACCCAGAAAACGTTGATTTAGTGTTGATTAATATGAACGAAAAGTGGAGTGTGGATTCAAACTCATTCCATTCAAAAGCTAGAAATACGCCATTTGACGGTTGGCAATTAAAGGGCAGGCCAGTGGCAACTATTATTGGATCGCAAATTGCATTTTCTAGAATGTAGTCGCGTATTTAATAAGTTTAGTAAGTTTAGTAAGTCGCATTCGTAAGTCGTAAAAAATAATAAAAATGGGAGAAAAATGGACGAGTTAGTAGAAGCAATTGCAGCAAAGCAAAATCCTACTGTTGTTGGCTTAGACCCAAAGCCTGGTATTTTGCCTGCGCAAATTTTAAGCGGCTTAGCAAATGAAGTTTTGCAAGAAGTAGAAAGCGAAGAAGCTTTGCAAACTTTGCTTGGTGCTGCTTATTTTGAGTTTAATCGAGCAATTATTGATGCGATTTGCGATATTGTTCCAGCTGTTAAGCCGCAAATTGCAATGTATGAGGCGCTTGGCCCTGCTGGAATTGACACTTACACAATGACTTGCGATTATGCTAAATCCAAAGGCTTAGTTGTTATTGGAGACGCAAAGCGCGGAGATATTGGCTCTACGGCAGGCCAGTATGCTGCGCATTTGCGAGGATTTGCTAATCTTGATTCGTATTTTAGCGATGATTCTTGCGACTTTGACGAGTCTTTGATTAATCTTCTAAAAAGCTCTAGCAAAAAGGATGTTTGGCACGAGGATTCGCTTACTGTAAACCCGTATATGGGCTCGGATGGCGTTATGCCTTTTGTAAACGACGCAATTTCGCGCAATAAGAGCATTTTTGTGCTTTTGCGCACGTCTAATCCTTCTAGCAAAGAGTTGCAAGAGCTTGTTGTTGAAGATGGCAGGCCAGTTTATGAGCATATGGCAAGTTTGATTGAAAATTGGGGTGCTTCAAACATTGGGAATCACGGATATTCTAGAGTCGGAGCAGTTGTTGGAGCAACTCATCCGCAAGAAGGCAAGCGATTGCGCGAACTTATGCCACATACTTTCTTCCTTGTTCCAGGCTACGGAGCACAAGGCGGAACGGCACAAGATGTTGCTGGAATGTTTGATGAAAATGGCAGTGGCGCTATAGTAAACTCTTCGCGCGGAATTATTGGCGCTTGGAAAAACAGTGAATCTTATAAAAAGCACGAATCTTCAATTTCATTAGATGACATTCTAGATATTGTTGCACATTCTTCTGCTTGTGCTGCTATTAATATGCGAGATGATTTAAGGCAGGCGATTTATAAGTGAATCGATTTATAAGTGAATATAGATAAACATAAGCGAATATAATTTATAGCTAATAACAAGCTACAAATCGCAAGTTGTAAGTTGCAAATTATAAATCGCAAGATGTAAATCACAAATTATAAATAACTAAAAACTAAACAGTTACACATTAAACAAGATAGGGCAAATACATGAGTGATGGCATGTTTATTCAAACTCGAAAATCTTCTAGAGGCTTTATATTTACTATTCGCGAAAGCTCTTTAGACTATTCGGGTTCAGATTCTAGTAAGCCAAAGTATAGCCGTCTTTTAGGAAGGCGCCCAATAGAAGTTATTGATAATCAAAAGCTTGACGAAGGTGTGTATCGCTTAGTTTTGCGCGATGATGCTATTGCTAAAACGGCCACTCCTGCGCAATTTGTTAACTTATATTCTCCAGATTCTACAACTATGCTTCCTAGGCCATTTGGTGTTGCAAGCGTTGATGGAGACACTTTTAGTCTTATTTTTGCTGTTATTGGTAAGGGCACTGCCGAATTTGCACAGCTTAAAGCAGGTGACACTGTAGACGCTTTAGGGCCATTAGGATTGGGCTTTGATATTTCTAAGCCAGCGCACTATGTTCTTGTAAGCGGAGGATTGGGCGTTCCTCCTTTGATTTGTGCTGCACAAGCGATTGCAAAAAACAAGAATTGCAAAGTGACTGCAGTTCTTGGATATCGCGATAATCATTTTGCTGACTCATTTATGAAGGAATACGTTGATAACGTTTATAGCATTAGCAATACGCAAGGTACTGTTATTACTTTGCTTAATGAGCTAGAGCAAGAAAATCATTTTGATTTTAATGGCGATTTGCCTATTGTTATTCTTTCTTGCGGCCCTATGCCAATGATGAAAGCTGTAGCTCATTGGGCGCATGAGCGTAATGTTAAATGTCAGCTAAGCCTAGAAGCAAGAATGGGATGCGGCTATGGAACTTGTGTTGCTTGCGTTGTAGATACTTTAGAAGGCAGACTTAAAGTTTGTAACGAAGGACCAGTGTTTGATGCTGAAAGATTAGGCTGGGAGTAAAAAGATATGAGTAACGAAATGAATAATACTTTAGAAACTGCGCAAAATAATGCGCAAAATCTTGGTTTTGACACAAGCCACGTTTGGAAGCACTCAACTAAAGTTGCGGGAGTTGAGTGGAAAAACATGGTTGGAACAGCGTCTGGAACGTTCCAACTTGCAGCTTGCGCGCACTTTTATGACGTTAGCCAACTTGGAGCAATTTGCACAAAAGGTGTTTCTCCAGTTCCGTGGGAAGGTAATCCTTCGCCGCGCACTGCAGAATCGCCTTCTGGAATGGTGAATGCTGTTGGTTTGCAAAATCCTGGAGTTGACCACTATTTAGTAGACGAGCTTCCAAAGTTAAAAAAGCTTGGAGCGCTTGTAATCACAAATGTTGCAGGCCACAGTGACGAAGATTATGCGCAAGTTGTTGAAAAGCTTGCAGATTCCGCGGCAGATATGCTAGAGATTAACGTTAGCTGCCCAAATGTAACTCACGGCGGAATGAGCGTTGGCACAGACCCAGTTGCATTGCATCGTTTAATTAAGCGGCTTCGCGCGATGACAGATAAGCCGATGATTGTAAAAATGACTCCAAATGTTACAGATATTGTTTCGATTTGCAAAGCTGCTGTTGACGCTGGCGCAGATGCTTTAAGCATGATTAATACTTTAGTTGGATTGAGAATTGACATTCGCACAGGCGAGCCGATTATTGCAAACCGTACGGGCGGTGTTTCTGGGCCTGCAATCTTCCCGATTGGACTCGGATTTGTGTGGCGAGTTCGTCAAGCTATGCCAGATATTCCAATCATTGGTATTGGTGGCATTGATTCTGGAGAGAAAGCTTTGGAATACTTGTATGCTGGCGCTAATGCTGTAGAAGTTGGGGCGGCCGCTCTTGTGGACCCTACTGCTCCGATTCGCATTGCGCGCGAGCTTGACGATTTGCTTGATTCTCGACCAAAGCTTGCATCTTTGCTTAAAGAGGGCAAAACTTGGCGATGACATTTAATGCATTATTTAAGACAGTTTACTAAGACAATTCATTCAAGACAGATTTAACAAGGAGAGTTAATTATGGCACAATTACACGAGGATTTTACAAAGTTTTTGCTTGATTCAGGCGCACTTAAATTTGGTGATTTTACGCTTAAGTCTGGTCGCCAATCGCCTTACTTTATTAATGCTGGTGCTTTTGACGACGGCATGAAAATCGCTTCTCTTGGCGATTATTACGCTCAAAGAATTGTTGCAGCAATCAAAGATGGTATTCTTTCTAACAATATTGACACAGTTTTTGGTCCTGCTTATAAAGGCATTCCGCTGGCAGTTTCTACGTCTATGGCTTTAACGAATAATTACAATATGCCAGTTGGTTTTACTTTTGATAGAAAAGAGCGAAAAGACCACGGCGACGGCGGAATGATGGTTGGAAAGCCGCTAAAAGACGGCATGAATGTGTTGCTGGTTGATGACGTTATGACTGCTGGAACTGCAGTTCGCGAAACTTTGCCAAAGCTTAAAGCAGAAGCAAATGTGCAAGTTGTTGGCTTGATTTTGGCAGTAGATAGAATGGAGCGCACAAAAGATAGTGAGCTTTCTGCAGTAAAAGCAGTAGAACAAGAGTTTGGATTCCCAGTGCTTCCAATTGCTAACGTGCGCGAAATCTTCGATGCGGCACAAAAACTCACTAATAGTGACGGAAGCGCTGTTATGGATAAGAACTTGGCTAGCAAAGCTGAAAATTATTTGCAAAAATATGGTGCATGAATTGTGCAAACAATATAGACTTGTGTAATTATAGAATTATGTAAGTCACGTATTAATCGTGCGCGTATTAATCGTTAATCGTGTATTAATCGTGTTCTTACTATTTTATTCATGCGTAAGTCTTGTTAAATAAGGATGGCGATTATGAAAGAAGATAACAACGGACATCAGGATTTGGATGATATCGCTTCCTTTAATAATCAAGATGAGTATGAGCAAGAAAATATTTTTGGATCTTCTAATGATGATTCAAACAGCTCCTTGTTAAGCGATAAAAAGGATATTGCTGTTATTGTTTGTGTATCTCTTATATCAATCGGAGTTGTTGCTGGATTATGGTTTGCATTATTTGCTAATAACTCTAAGCCTAATCTAAAAGCAAGTGAGCCTTCTAAAATTTGCATTCAATTGCGCAAAAAAGTAATCGATGCTAAAGAAGAGCTTAAAAAAATTGTATCAAGTCAAGATGTTAAAGATGCTTCTAATATAAAAGCTGCTGATTTTGATGAAGATTTTGATGCCACTAAAGACGCTGCAGATGATTTTGAATCTTCTCTAAGCTATGCTAATGATGACTTAAATGATGATATTCCAGTATGCCCACTTGGCGCGGATTCTTACGATTCTACAACAGTTGAAAATAAGCTTTCAGACAAATTGGATGCTTTGCGTAAAGATGCTAATTCTGTTAAAACGCATGCAAAGAATTTACTAAAAACTAGCAGAACTGCTTTTGGTGATCAATTATTAAATCTTGTTAAAAAAGCTAGAGAACTTGTAGAAAAAGCGAAAAATTTGCCTATTTTAGCTGCTGCTTCTAAAAGTCTAGAAAATGCTATTAATGATGCTGGCAATGCTCTTGCTAAAAGCAGCAATAATTATCAAGAGTTAAAGCAAGCTTATCAAAAAATAAAAGCTGTTATAAGCAAGTGCGAAGATAGAATTAAAAAAGTGAGCGATAGATTTTTAAGTAGAGATGGCAATGGGTATCCTTTTGATGCTCCACATCCTAAGGATGATCAAGGTGGCTATATTCCAATGGGTCGTAGTCAAAACTCAGAGTCTTCGGAACAAAACGATCAGAGTAACAAATAATTGCGTTAAATGCGGTTGTTATTTTAGTTGTTATTTTAATTAGTTGACGCTTTGTGGCATAATAAGCAAGGTTTATTTCTTAGCTGCGTAAATTGCAGCTTTATTAGCGAAAGAAACGGGTAACTCGTGGCACAGACTACCAATGATATTAAGAATGGATCGGTTTTGAACCTTGATGGTCAGCTTTGGACCGTCGTTAAGTTCCAGCATGTGAAGCCAGGCAAGGGTCCTGCATTCGTGCGTACCACCATCAAGAACGTGCTCTCGGGCAAGATTGTCGACAAGACTTTTAACGCCGGCATGAAGATGGAGTTCGAGACCGTTGATAACCGCACTTTGCAGTATTCCTACGAAGACGGCGATAACTTCGTGTTTATGGATATGACCACCTACGATCAGGTGTATATTCCTAAGGTTTTGGTTGGCGAACAGAGCAAGTATCTTCTTGAAGGAACTGACTGCATTGTTAGCTTCCATGATGGCACTCCTTTGAGCGTAGAACTTCCAGCTTCCGTAATTTTGACCATTACTCACACTGAGCCAGGCTTGCAGGGCAACCGCTCTAATGCTGGTACTAAGCCTGCAACAGTTGAAACTGGTGCTGAAATTCAGGTTCCACTCTTTGTTGGCGAAGGCGAAAAAGTTAAGGTCGATACTCGTGACGGCTCTTACCTTGGTCGCGAAAACTAATAGAAACTTATAAAAAGAAGGACGTTACTATGGCACGCTCCACTGCTCGAAAGAGGGCATTGAACACCCTTTATGAGGCAGACGAGAAAAGTCAGAATATTCTTTCTTTACTCGACGAACGTTTGAAAGAGCCAGGCGCGCAAACTCCTCTTCCGGATTATGCTGTTGATATTATTCGCGGAGTAGGAGAGCGCAGAAATAGGATTGATAAAACCTTAAATCGCTATTCAACAGGCTGGAAAGTTGGAAGAATGGCGGTTATTGACCGCAATATTTTGCGCATTGCTGTTTGGGAGATTCTTCTAAACGACGAAGTGCCAGATAAAGTTGCGATTGATGAGGCAATTGCTCTTTCTAAAACATATAGTGACGATGAAGCAATCACCTTTATTCATGGTCTTTTAAGCGCAATTGTTTCCGATAAAGACGCTTGCTTGGCTAAGTTTAATGGTGAATTTGGGGAATCTGACGAGTCTGGTGAAGCTAGTGAGTCTAGTGAAGCAGAAGAATCGCAAGAATCGCAAGAAAACGATTAATCTTTTGTAAAGTCAGATTTAGATTCAGATTCTAGTTTTGCAAAATAGTCGTAAAACATGTAAATCCGCTTGCTTGTAAAAGTAGGCGGATTTTTGTTTTGTAATCCATCGGCGCGTCGCCGTCCGCCAATATGAGTAGACTTGCCACGAATAACCTAAAGCCATAAGGGGGTTAAGGTGGGCTATAACGACACCTTCGCCGGATTCGGCACTGATGATGCAGTATTAGTATTGGAAGACGGGCAAGTTTACGTTGGTAAACCATTTGGCGCAAAAGGTTCTACACGCGCTGAAATCGTGTTCTCTACAGGAATGACTGGTTACCAAGAAACACTTACTGATCCAAGTTATGATCAACAAATAGTTGTTCAAACGTTCCCACACATAGGAAATACGGGAATAAACGGCGAAGACCCAGAGTCGTCAAAAATATGGGTTGCAGGATACGTTGTAAAAGCTCCAAGTCCAAATGTTAGCAATTGGAGAGCTACTGGTTCCTTGGAAGATGATTTAGAAAAACAAGGTATTGTAGGAATCAGTGGTATTGATACAAGAATGCTGGTACGACATTTACGCTCAGTTGGCGTTATGCGTGCCGGCATTTTTTCTAATGATGCTCTTATAGACAAAACTACTGGAGCAATTCGCACAGTTGCATCTTTTGTAAATGAGATTAAAGAAACTCCTCAAATGCAAGGATTGCGACTAACAGACGAAGTTAGCACGCAAGAAGCTTATACGATTGAGCCTTGCGGGGATTATGAGGGCAAAGAGCCGCTTTACACTGTTGTAGCTGTTGACTTTGGCATAAAAGCCATGACTCCTCACCGTTTGGCACAGCGTGGATGCCGTGTACACGTTGTAAGTTCCTCAATAAGCTTTGAGTCACTTCAAGCGCTTAACGCAGATGGCGTGTTCTTCTCGAATGGTCCTGGAGACCCTGCTCAAGCAAATCGCGAAGTGGAATTATTGCGTAATGTGTTAGACGCAGGATACCCATTCTTTGGAATATGCTTTGGAAATCAGTTGCTTGGTCGCGCGCTCGGTTTTGGAACGTACAAGCTTAAGTTTGGTCATCGTGGCATAAATCAGCCTGTAAAAGACGTGACTACTGGAAAAGTGGAAGTTACGGCTCATAATCACGGATTTGCTGTAGATGCTCCTATTGGCCAGACTGTTCAGTCCCCTTACGAAAATGGCCATTTTGGTCGCGTAATAGTGTCTCATGTAGATCTTAACGACAATGTTGTAGAAGGCTTGCAATGCCTTGATATTCCAGCTTTTTCTGTGCAATATCACCCAGAAGCAGCCGCAGGACCTCACGACGCATCATACTTGTTTGATCGCTTTGTAGAACTTATGCAAAATCACAAGAATAAAAGCGAAAAATAGTAGGTATAAAGAGATAAAAGGAATTTATAATGCCAAAACGCGATGATATTAAGTCTGTAATGGTGATTGGTTCTGGCCCAATCGTAATTGGTCAGGCTGCAGAATTTGACTACTCTGGAACGCAAGCTTGCCGAGTGCTTCACGAAGAAGGAATCCGCGTAATCCTTGTAAACTCTAATCCTGCTACGATTATGACGGATCCGGAGCTTGCAGATGCAACATACATTGAGCCAATAGATACGGCAATTTTGGAGCGCATTATTGCTAAAGAGAAGCCAGATGCGCTTCTTCCAACGCTCGGCGGCCAAACTGCTCTTAATGCTGCAATGGACTTGGGTCGTGCAGGAATCCTAAAAAAGTACAATGTGGAGCTTATTGGCGCATCTTTGGAAGCAATCGACCGCGGCGAAGATCGTGAGCTTTTTAAGAAAGTCGTAGAAAAAGCTGGAGCAGAAAGCGCAAAATCCTTTATTGCTCACTCAATTGAAGAAGTAGACAAAATTGTTGAAACTTTAGGATATCCGGTAGTAGTACGCCCAAGCTTTACAATGGGCGGACTCGGCTCTGGTATTGCTCATAACGAAGAAGAGCTTCACCGAATTGCAGGAGCCGGCATTCACTATTCTCCAACAGACGAAGTGCTTATTGAAGAAGGCATTGAAGGCTGGAAGGAATTTGAGCTGGAGCTTATGCGAGATTCCAAAGACAACGTTGTTGTTGTGTGCCCAATCGAAAACGTTGACCCTGTAGGCGTTCATACTGGTGACTCGATTACTGTTGCTCCATGCTTTACGCTAACAGATCGCGAGTATCAAAAGATGCGCGATATTGGTATTGCGATTATTCGAGGCGTTGGAGTTGATACAGGCGGTTGCAATATTCAATTCGCAATCAACCCTAAGACAGGCCGCATAATCGTAATCGAAATGAATCCTAGAGTTTCACGCTCTTCGGCGCTCGCGTCTAAAGCAACTGGATTCCCAATCGCAAAAATCGCTACAAAACTTGCGCTCGGCTACACTTTGGACGAAATTCAAAACGATATTACGCGTTCAACGCCTGCAAGCTTTGAGCCAACGATCGACTATGTTGTAACTAAGATTCCGCGCTTTGCTTTCGAAAAGTTCCCTGGAGCAGACACTACACTTACTACTTCTATGAAGTCGGTTGGCGAAGCAATGGCTTTGGCTGGAAACTTCCAGGAGTCTCTTGGAAAAGCAATGCGCTCAATAGACAAGCGCCACGCGTGCTTTAACTGGGACGGCGAGCGTCCAAGCAAAGAAGAAGTTGCTAAGCTTCTTGAAGAAATGCACACGCCAACAGAGCACCGCTACTTGCAAATTCAGCGTGCGCTTTGGGGTGGAGCAACTCCAAAGCAGATTTTTGATGCCACAAAAATCGACCCATGGTTTGTTGAGCAGCTTTCGCTAATTAACAAAACAGCGCTAGAGGTTCGTGAAGCAGAAAATTTGACGCCAAAAGTGTTAAAGAGCGCTAAGCTTGCGGGCCTTTCGGATGTTCAAATTGCGCATTTGCGTAATCTTGGCGACGAAGGCGAAAACATGGTTCGAGAGCTTCGCTGGGCGTATGGATTGCATCCTGTTTACAAAACGGTTGACACTTGCGCTGCCGAGTTCGACGCTGTAACACCTTACTACTATTCTTGCTACGCTCAAGAAAGTGAGCTTAAGCCGCGCAATCGCGAAGCTGTGATTATTCTTGGATCTGGTCCGAATAGAATCGGCCAGGGTATTGAGTTTGACTACACTTGCGTTCATGCTGTGCAAGAGCTGGGTAAGGATTACGACACAATCATGGTCAATTGCAATCCTGAAACAGTTTCTACAGACTACGATATGTCGGATCGCCTCTACTTTGAGCCGCTTACTTTCGAAGACGTGCTTGAGATTTATCAAGCAGAAAAGAAGCTTGGACCAGTTAAAGGCGTGATTGTTCAGCTTGGTGGTCAAACTCCGCTTTCGCTTGCAGCTCGCCTTAAGTCTGCAGGAGTTCCGATTTTGGGAACGACTCCTGAGGCCATTGATTTGGCGGAAAATCGCGAGCTTTTCGGCGAGGTTCTTCGTCAAGAAGGCATGAATGCTCCTCGATACGGTACGGCTTTAAGCCTTGAAGAAGCTAAAGATGCTGCTCACGCAATCGGTTATCCTGTTCTTGTACGACCAAGCTACGTGCTTGGAGGTCGTGGCATGGAAATCGTGTACGATGATGCTCAGCTTGCGAAATACGTAGATCGCGCTTTACAGGAAGCTCAAGCAGACACTGTTGTTTCTGGTCGCTTGCCTTCGCCGCTTTTGATTGATAAGTTCCTCCAAGATGCTATTGAGATTGACGTTGATGCGCTTTACGACGGCAACGAGCTTTATATTGGCGGAATTATGGAGCATGTTGAAGAGGCTGGCGTTCACTCTGGCGATGCTGCTTGCACTCTTCCTCCAAGCACGCTTTCCGACGATCAAATTCGCCGCCTTAGGGAAGGCACGCTTTCGATTGCTCGCGGATGCTCGGTTCGTGGTCTTATTAACGTTCAATACGCTTTTATGGCAAACACTTTGTACGTAATTGAGGCAAATCCTAGAGCGTCTAGAACTGTTCCGTTTGCTTCTAAAGCTACGGGAGTTGCTCTTGCTAAAGCTGCTGCTCGAATTATGGCTGGAGAAACAATCGCACAGCAGCGAAAGCGCGGTCTTCTTCTTCCAAAGGGAGATGGTGGAGATATTCACCCAGGCCAGCAAGTGGCAATTAAAGCTTCCGTCTTGCCTTTCAAGCGTTTCCGCACGCCTGTTGGTCGCACGGTTGATATTTTGCTCGGTCCAGAAATGCGCTCTACTGGAGAAGTTATGGGCTTTGACCGCGACTTCCCACATGCTTTTGCTAAGAGTCAGCTTGCAGCATACAAGGGCGGTTTGCCTACAAGTGGAAACGTGTTTGTGTCTGTAAGTGATGCCGATAAGAGGCAATTGCCATTACTCGCAGTGCGCTTAGTAGAACTTGGATTTACTATTTGGGCTACAGAAGGTACGGCATCTGTTCTTCGACGCTATGGCATTGATTCCGTTATTGTTGATAAGCTTTCTAGCCAAGGCGACACGGCGAAGGATGTGCGAAATGATGAGCCTTCGCATGAAAGAATCGGCAAAAACGTGGTTGAGCTGATTGAAAATGGTAAGATTGATATGGTGCTGAACACGCCGAATTCAAGAGGGTCGCGTACGGATGGTTATGCTATTCGTGCAGCTGCTGTTGCAGCAGACCTTCCGCAATTCACTACAATTACGGAGTTTGCACCAGTTCTTATGGCTATAGAAGCCGTTAAGAACAACGATTACCAAGTGATGAGCATTCAGGAGCATGCAAAGCAACTGTTTGCAATCGAGAAGGCAGAAAACGAAGAAAGTCGGGCTTAATACATGACCGAAAGCATACGAGAGCAGGAATTGCAGGCGCAAAGATCCGATTTTGGATTGCGTCTAAAAAACGCTATGGCAAAATATGGGCCATTATGCGTTGGTATAGATCCGCACCGCAAAATGCTGCTTAATTGGGGATACAATATGGACGCTCAAGGAGCAGAATTGTTCTCCATGCGTATGCTTCAAGCCATGAACGGCAGAGCTGCTGCCGTAAAATTCCAGTCAAGCATGTTCGAGCGCTACGGGTCTAAGGGGTTCGCAGCGCTCGAACGAGTGCTGTACGCTGCAAGGCAAATGGATGTAATCACTATTGTTGATTGCGGTCATGGTGGATTGTCTACAACAATCTCCGCTCTTGCAGATGCTTATTTTAAGCCAGATGCGCCTCTTCTTACAGATGCAATTACGCTTCTTCCGTATTACGGAGCTAGGTCAATGGGTGGGTTGATTAATGAGGCTCTTAATAATGGCAAGGGTGTGTTTATTGCTTCGCTAACGTCTAATCGCGAAGGCGCTAGTTTGCAAACAGCAATTCGCCAAACTGGTTCATACCGTGGTACAACTGTTGCTCATGGTATTGCTCAAACTGCTCAAACTTTTAACAACAATACAAAGGGCATGGGTTCTGTTGGCTTGATTGTTGGAGCTACTATTGGAGATTGGATGAACGGCGGTGGAATCGATTTAACGAGTTTTACTGGCCCTATTCTTTCTCCAGGCTACGGCTGGCAGGGTGCGGAAGCTAACGATTTGAAAACGGTTTTTGCTGGAACTCACGGAAACGTTTTAGTAACTGTTTCTAGGTCTATTGCTTCGCACGGTCCAGATATTGGTGCATTATCTAATGCAACTGAACGAATAGCTTGGGATATTCGTCAAGCTTTAATGGATTCATAAAAATGATTTAAGAGAGTCAAATATGGTTAGTTTAGACAATACACAAAGTACGCAATCCATTAAAAGGCGATTGATTGTTCTTACTGGTCCTACTGCTGCTGGTAAGGGCACTGTTGAGGGGGTATTGCGCGAAAAACACCCTAATATTTGGCTTTCTGTTTCTGCGACTACAAGAAAGCCTCGTTACGACGAGTTTAATGGCATTCATTATTGGTTTATTGACGAAGAAGAGTTTGCTAGAAGACAAAAGAACGGCGAATTTTTAGAGACTGCTCTTGTTCACGGAATGGCTCACTATGGTACTCTTCTTAAGCCAGTTTTGGATCATCTTGCTCAAAATGTTCCAACGCTTCTAGAGATTGATCTTCAAGGAGCTAGAAGAGTAAAGCAAGAGGCTTCTAGACTTGGTTTGGAAGTTGTGTACGTGTTTATTGCTCCTCCTAGCTTTGAAGAGCTTAAGCGTAGGCTTATTGGTAGAGGCACAGAAACTCCTGAGCAGCAAGCTAAGCGTTTGCAAACAGCAAAAGTGGAAATTGCTGCGTCTAGTGAGTTTGATTTTGTGATTGTTAATGACGATGCTAATCGCGCTGCAGACGAGCTTTGGAATATAATCGCTAAAGAATACGATTTAGATTAGTTTAGATTAGTTCCAATCACTTTAGTTTAATTTTGATTAGTGTTTTGAATATCCTTGCAATAGCTTACAATTGACTATTTGGAAACTATTGTGGCACCATAGAATATGGAGAACATTATGGCATTGGGCACTAAGCCAACACCTTCGGGACTTGCAAATCCGCCTATTGATGATTTAATGCAACATGCGGATTCCAAGTATGCGCTTGCCTTGTTTGCCGCAAAACGAGCACGGCAGATTAATTCTTATTTCACACAGCTTAACGAAGGATTGTTGCAAAACGTCGGTCCTCTTGTTGAGTATAAGAACCAAGAAAAGCCTCTTTCTATTGCATTCCGCGAGATTAATAAGGGTTTGCTAGTAGAGAAGCTTGGTGAAGACGATGTGAACGAAGGAAACTAAGTTTTCTTTTTCGTTTAATTGCAGCCGTATTATCCTTGCGCTTACAATCGCGTGCGGGTATGCGGCTGCGATTGTTTTAATGCGCGATTTATAGAGCTAGCTTGATTTATAGAGTTAGCTTGATTTATAAAGTCATAAAGTTATAAAGGGGAATTATGAAAGAGTCTAAACTTATTTCTGCAGAATCTGTTACGGAAGGTCATCCAGATAAGCTTTGCGATCAGATTGCGGATGCAATTTTAGACGACATGCTTCGTCAAGATCCTCATGCGCATGTTGCTGTTGAAGTTTGCGCTTGCGTAGGCCAATTTGTTGTTTTTGGCGAAGTTAGGGGAGAAGTATACACCGACATACCAGGCATTGTTAGAAAAGTTGTACGTGAAGTAGGATACAACAGTTCAACTGTTGGCTTGGATGCTGATTCATGTGGAGTAATGGTATCTTTAACAGAGCAAAGTGCAGAAATAAATCAAGGTGTTTCTAGGTTAAATCTTGAATCTGAAAGCTTAGCGTCTAAAGAAGATCGTTATAAAAGCCAAGGTGCAGGCGATCAAGGTGTTATGTTTGGATATGCTAGCGATGAGACAGACACTTATATGCCTCTTCCAATATATCTTGCTCATCGTCTTGCTCAACGCTTATCTTATGTTAGAAAGTTTGGGATTGTGCCAAATCTTAGACCAGATGGAAAAACGCAAGTAACAATCGAGTATAACGAAAAGTTAGAGCCTATTCGCTTAGATACTGTTTTGATTTCCACTCAACATAGCCCTAATGTAAGCGTTGATTGGCTTAGAGAACAGCTTGTTAAAAACGTTGTAGAGCCTGTTCTTAGTAAAGTCTTAGAAAATCGCGTTGATTATAGTGATTATAGAATGCTTGTAAATCCTACAGGGTCGTTTGTTTTAGGCGGGCCTGCTGCAGATTCAGGATTAACTGGCAGAAAGATTATTGTAGACACTTATGGTGGAGCCGCTCATCACGGTGGCGGAGCTTTTTCTGGAAAAGACCCTAGTAAGGTAGATCGTTCTGCAGCATACGCCGCGCGTTGGGTTGCTAAGAATCTTGTTGCCGCAGGTTTGGCTCACAAAGTAGAAGTGCAAGTCGCGTACGCGATTGGTATTGCGGAGCCTGTTAGCGTAAATGTAGAAACTTTTGGAACAGAAGCTAATGGAATTACGCGTTCGGATATTTCTGCAATCGTTCGCAAAGTCTTTGATTTGCGACCAGCTGCGATTATAGACGAGCTTGATTTGCTTAGACCAATTTACTCGAAGACTTCTGCATATGGGCATTTTGGCAGAAGTGATGTTGATTTTCCTTGGGAAGAGTTGAATCGTGTTGAACAGATTAAAAATGAGGTAAAATCGTTAAAAAAATGATTTGAAATTTTATAAGGATTGATTTTATAAGGATTATTAATGCTTGAACAGTCTTCGTTGCAGCCTTCTCTTGAAGGTTTAGCGAAAAAATCGCACAGGCGCAAAAAGGGTGGTTCAACACCAATCCAAGCGAGTAACTGTGCGATTGCGCATGTTGTTTTAGACGTTCAAGCACCTCATCTTGGAAAAACTTTCGACTACATTGTTAGCCAATCGCAAGATGAAGACGCAAAACCAGGTGTTATGGTTCGCGTAAAATTTGGCGCGAGACGCGTTAATGGAATCATATGGAGCAGAAGCGATTCGAGTGAAACGCCAAAATCTTCCTTAAAGTTTATTGAAAAAATTATTTCTAGCGAAAAAGTTGCATCTAAATCTTTTATGCAAGATATTTCGTCAATTGCAGAAGCTTATGGCGGAACTAGGGCAAATATTATTCGTCTGGCATTGCCAAAAAGAATCGCTGGCGTAGATAAAGAGAATTTTTTAGACGATATTCACATGTCTAAAAGGCAAAAATGGACTAGCGATTTTCGTAAAAGCTTAAAATCAAAAGATGACTACCAACAGGATCAATATAGCGGATCGGAAAATCTTATAAAAACAACCGATGCTCGCATGTTTGCGTCTTACAAAAACGCGGATTTGTTAAAACAAGCGCTAGAAAACGTTCAAAAGCCTTATTATTTGCATTCCAAAGATGATTTTACGTTAAATACTACGAATAATTACAAAGCTTTTCTTATAGATGCTTTGCCAGGCGCATTTAGGTGGGCACAAGATTTAGCGTGGATTATTGCAAATGCCATAAGCGCGGGTCGCCAAGTTGCTGTTGTTTTGCCTACGATTCGAGAAGTGAGCGATGTTATGCGCTCGCTTATGGTTTACGGCCTTAAGCCTTATAAACGAGCGCAAAACTCTAGCTGCGCTTTAAGCGGAGATGTTGCTCGTCTTTGTGCTTACGATTCTCCAGCAGATAGATATAGAGCGTGGAGAGCTATAGAAAAGGGCATTGTTCCGTGCGTTTTAGGAACAAGGTCTGCAATGTATGCGCCAGTTGAGTCGCAAGCGCTTTTTGTGATTGTAGAAGATAGCGCATATCAGTATGCAGACGGCATGATGCCTTACGCACAAGCTAGAGGCGTTATGCGATTGCGCGCAAAAAATCATAATGGCGTATTTGTTTCAATGTCTTTTGCAAGAAGCGTTATTAGTCAAAGCGAAGTTGAAAACAAAGAATTAGCTCCTTTGGTTAGTGGCCATTTAGTAGAGGTTACGCCTTTTAAGTCTGTTGTTCAAAATGCAAGTCCTTGGGTTCGTCTTTTAAATTCAAATAATTTGACTAAAATAAATGACCCGAGTGTAGGTTCTAGAATACCTTACACTGCGCTAACTTCGATTAGACAAACTTTAGACGCTAAAATGCCTGTTTTGCTTGCCACTTGCCAAGATAGCGCTATTCAAAAAGCTGCGTGTAAAAAGTGCCATTGTATTGCTCGTTGCAAACGTTGCACTGGTCCGCTTGATTTGCCCTTAGACGGTTCTGCTCCTAAATGTGCGTGGTGCGGAAGTGTTGCAATAGGTTGGAAATGCTCGAATTGTGCGAGTAATTTTGGAGAGATTGAAGCTGTTCATATAGGCGTTAATTTTACAGCTAAAGAAGTGTTTAAGTTTTTTAAGGACGTTCCAATTATTGTTTCTTCCGCAAAACAAAAAAGCGGTGTTGTTGAGTGGATTGAGCAAAGGCCGATGATTGTTATTAGCGCGCTTGGATCGCAGCCGCGTGTTTTAAGCAATTCTAAAAATTCTTGCGGAGAATATGGTCTTGTTGCGATTTTAGACGCGTGGACGAGTCTTTATAACACGGGATTAGATGCTCGAATCGACACTTTGAACGAGTGGATGAAGGCGGCTTCTATGTGCAGCGCAAAATCTAGAGGCGGAAGTGTGCTGATTTTAGGAGAGACTTACGATATTCTCGCTAAATCGTTGGAGGAGTGGGATTCTTCTATTCTTTCTAAGCAAGAGCTTAAAGAAAGAGAAGATGCGCTTTTGCCTCCATCTGTTTGCGTTGCAAGAATATGGGGCTTTAGGCAAGCTGTTGTAGATACGCTTAACGCGATTGGAGCAATGGGTGATTGTGAGAGTGAAGATATTGCAAAAGTCGCGAGTAAAAATGGTGATTTATCTAGAGATAGTCTTCCAATGCTAAAAGTCGAAACTAAAAATAGCGGCTATGTGGATTCTGTGGATTCTGTGGATTCTTGCGAATCTAGTGGCAATTCTTGCGAATCTTGCGAATCCGAATATCTTCCACCTTTACTTGGAATTGTTCCAATGAAGCCTCCTTCAACATTGCACGAGCAAAATTCTCAACGATTTGAAGAATTAAACGACAGAGTTAAAGCAGTTGTAAGAGTGCCATTAGAATATAGAGACGAATTAGTTAATCGTTTGAAAAAAGAATGTGCAAAGCATTTTGCAATGCGAAAAAGTGGAGAATTAAAATTTAGTGTAGATCCTAAGGATTTGTAAAATCGCATAGGCTTACAAATAAAGGCTTATAAATAAAGGCTCACAAATAGCGATTTATGAATAAAGGCTCATAAATAAAGAGGTGAAAATGGTTGAAAAATGCTACAATTGCGCGGTTTTGGGCAATCCAATATCGCACTCATTATCTCCAGTTTTACACAACGCTGCATATAAGGCATTGGGCTTGAGAAATTGGCATTATAGTAAAGAAAAAGTTAGCGAAGAAGACTTAAAAGATTTTATTGCAAATCTTGACGATTCTTGGAAAGGCTTAAGCCTTACAATGCCACTTAAAAAAACGATTATGAGCCTAGGTGTAGCTTGCGATTATTGGGCAAAAACACTTGGAGTTGCAAATACTGCTGTGTTTAGTAAAAAGCCATGCATAGAAAATCCTGAGACGATTGAGCTTTGTAATACAGATGTAAATGGGATTGTAATGGCGTTAATGCGCACTCTAAAATCTAAAATATTAAATGCTAAAAGTGCTGTTATTATTGGCAGCGGAAACACAGCGTCTTCTGCAATGGCAGCTTTAATAGAAATTGCGCAAGGCTCAAAATTGAGCAAAGTTAGTGTTGTTGCAAGATTGCAAAGCGATGGTAAAACTGTTAAAGGCGTTAGTAGATTTAACGATTTAGTAGATAAACATAACTCGGATTTTCCAAATAGCAGAAGAATAGAGCCGTCTAACTTGTATCTTAAAAACAAACGCGATTACAAGCCTGTTTGCGGTATAGAATTCCCTACTATTGATTCTGAATTTATAAAAATATCGCAAGATATGGAAAAATGTGATAAATCTCACATTCTAGAATCTATTTCTTCGTTGGATGCAATTAAAGCAATTGCAAACGCAGATATTGTTATAAGCACTGTTCCAGCTCATGTAGCAGACGGATTGGCGCTCGCTTTGTGTGAATATTGCCAAGAAAAGTCAATAAAACATTTAGGAGCTTTGCTAGACGTTGTATATGATCCTCGACCAAGCCAGATACTTAAAGTTTGGAGAAAATACGGCATTGGTATTGGCGGAGAAGAAATGCTTTTACACCAGGCATTAGATCAAGTAAAACTCATGACTTTTGAATATAGATATGCGAGTGATGATTCGAGTGATGATTCTAGTGATAATTCTTGTATAGTCAAACATAAATCTGACAAGGCTACAGATTACGATTACATAAGAAGTTGCATGGAAAAAGCATTGCAGGAGGCATTATGAGCGATGAGAATAATCTAGAAATGCAATCTCATAATCCCGTTTTTAAGTTGCAATCAAATAACGCTTCTTTAAGTAGTCAAAATGCGCATGTTTCAAGCGATTTTGAAGTAATGCTTATTACGGGCATGAGTGGCGCTGGAAGATCGCATGCTGCAAATGCTTTGGAAGACATGGGTTGGTATGTTATTGATAATCTTCCTCCAAAGCTTCTTATTCCGCTTGTAGATATGATGACGTCTTCTGGCTCTAAAGTACATAAGCTTGCAGCAGTGATTGATGTTCGCTCTAGAGGATATTTTGACGACCTCTTTGCTGTTTTAGGTCATATAGATGATTTGGGCGTAAAAACTCGAATACTATTTTTAGATGCTTCCGATTCTGTGCTTATTAAGCGATACGAGTCTGTGCGCAGGCCGCATCCTTTGCAACGCGGCGGAAGACTTATTGATGGCATTTTAGAAGAACGCGAGCTTTTAAGTCATCTTAAAGATTGCGCGGATATTATTATCGATACTTCTACTCTTAGTATTCATCAACTTTCAACTAAGCTTTACGAAGGCTTGCTTGGAAAAGGATCTTCTACTGTATCTGTGCATATTTTTAGTTTTGGATTTAAGTACGGAATGCCTATGGACGCAGACTTTGTAGCAGATATGCGATTTTTGCCAAATCCATTTTGGGTTCCAGAACTTAGAGATTTAACTGGTAAAGATAAAGCTGTTAGCGATTATGTTCTTAAAAACCCAGCCGCAATAGAATTCTTAGATTCCTACGAGAAAGCTCTTCTTACAGCAATCGATGGCTTTGCAAAAGAAGATAAGCACTATGTAACTATTGCAATTGGGTGCACAGGAGGCCAGCATAGGTCTGTAGCTATTAGCATAGAGCTTGCAAAACGATTAAAGTCTAGAGGATTACAAGTTACTGTGTCTGCTAGAGAGATGAGATCTAGAGCATGATTTAACTAATAATGTATTTTCTCCTACGGTGTTATGTAATATAAAAAACAATATTAAAAGGTAAAATGTCCAAGTCATTGGGTACTACAGAAAGCCGAGCATGTAGATGTTTTTAGCATCGTGCAATGGCATCTTGCAAGAATCCCAACGCATACTTTAAGAAGAACAAAATAGGAGGTTTCCCTTGGCTCTTCTTGACGACGTAAAGAACGAACTCGTCGCAAATAATAGTGACCAACCAGCGGTTATTATGGCTCAAGCTGCAGCGATGATGCGTTTTGCTGGAGGTTTAAGGCCAGTTAATAATCAAGCTGTAATTAGAGCACAGTTTGATTCGCAAAATGCAGCACAATGGCTCGTAGATGTGCTTGAGACTTATTTCCAGAGAGAAGCGAAGATTTCTCAAGCTTCTCGTCAAACGCCTACGGGTGTTGTTACTCGTTACGAGGTTCTTGTTGATCGAGGAGCCGCAGCTTTAGCATTGCAATCTGGTCTTTTGGATCGCCGTATGCACATTGTTGCAGGCTTAGCTCCAGAAATTGTTAGCGGAAGCATTGCACAAATTAAAGCCGCGTGGAGGGGAGCGTTTATAGCTCACGGTGCTATATCGGATCCTGGAAAAGCTAGCTATCTAGAGATTGTTTGCCCAACTCACGAAGCTGCAACAGCTCTACAAGCTATGGCTGCACGTTTGGGTGTAAGTGCAAAGGCTCGTAAAGTTAAAAGCTCCGAGCGCGTTACTTTGCGTGATTCAGACGCAATCGAGCGTATGCTTAATTTGATTGGCGCTCCAAGGTCTTCTAGAGAATGGACTGGTAAGCGTTCTGATGGCGAAGCAAGAGGAAAAGCTAATCGTTTAGCAAACTTCGACGATGCAAATATGCGCAGAAGCGCTAAGGCTGCTGCAGAAGCTTGCGAAAAGGTTCGTCACGCTTTCGACGTTCTTGGGGACGATATTCCAGAAAATCTTTTGATGGCAGGCAAGTTGCGACTTAAGCACAGTGATGCAAGCTTGGAAGAGCTTGGTCATTTGGCAGATCCTCCAATCACAAAAGATGCTGTTGCTGGTCGAATTCGTAGACTTTTGCAACTTTGCGCTAAAGTCGAAAAATCTAGAATGTGAGTTGATTCTAGAATTAACTTTTGTAGCTACTGACTTTGATTAAATGCCGTATACACAAAGTATGCGGCATTTTTGTATCGCGCGATTTTGTTGTTGATATTTGTTGTTGATATTTGTTGAAATTGTGCGCGCTTGTTGCGCATATGCGGTATAATCATTTTTGGAATTTATAGACGTTTTAGCTTTGCTTTCGTCTTTTTCTTGTTAAATTCGCCATCATGATTGGTTGAATCATGCTTTGGAAAGGATACCAATGAAGACACTTAAAGATTTGGGAGATTTGAGCGGCAAGCGCGTACTCGTTCGTGCCGATTTTAATGTTCCTCTTAAGGGCACGACTATCACAGACGACGGTCGTATTAAGGCTGCGTTGCCAACGATTAAAGCTTTGCGCGAGCAGGGTGCCAAGGTTATTTTAATGGCTCATCTTGGCCGTCCAAAGGGTCAGGTTGTTCCAGAGCTTTCTTTGGCTCCAGTGGCAGCTCGCTTAGGTGAACTTCTTGGTGTAAATGTTGCTTTGGCTGCAGATACTTACGGCGAAGATGCTCAAGCTAAGGTTGCTGCAATGAACAATGGCGACGTTGTTTTGCTTGAGAATGTGCGCTTTAACGCTGCAGAAACAAGCAAGGATGCTGCTGAACGCGCTGAATATGCTAAGAAGATTGCGTCTCTTGGAGAGGTTTTTGTTTCCGACGGCTTCGGCGTTGTTCACCGCGCTCAAGGCTCTAACTACGATGTTGCTGCAGATCTTCCATCTGCTGCAGGCTTGCTTGTTGAAAAGGAAGTTAAGGCACTTTCTCGCGCAACTGAAAATCCAGAGCGTCCTTTGACTGTTGTTCTTGGTGGCTCTAAGGTTTCCGATAAGCTCGGCGTTATTGAAAACTTGCTTTCTAAAGCAAATCGCCTTGTTATTGGCGGTGGAATGGTGTTCACATTCCTTAAGGCTTTGGGTCACGAAGTCGGTACATCTTTGCTTGAGGAAGATCAACTCGAGAAGGTTAAGGGATATATCGAAACCGCTAAGAAGAATGGTGTTGAGCTTGTTCTTCCAACCGATATTGTTGTTAACGCTGGCTTCCCAGCAGGAGATACTCCTGTTGCTCCAGAAGTTGTTCCAGCGGATGCTATTCCTGCAGACAAGATGGGCTTGGATATTGGCCCTGATTCTCAAAAGCTGTTCCACGATAAGATTGTTGATTCTAAGACTGTTGTGTGGAATGGACCTATGGGTGTGTTTGAAGTTCCAGAGTTTGCAGCTGGCACTCGTGCTGTAGCACAAGGCTTGGTTGACGCAACTAAGAATGGCACTTTCACTATTGTTGGCGGTGGTGATTCCGCTTCTGCAGTTCGTAATCTTGGATTTGCAGAAGACGGCTTCTCGCACATCTCCACTGGTGGTGGCGCTTCACTCGAGTTCTTGGAAGGCAAGACTCTTCCAGGCTTGAGCGTGCTTGAATAAATAACTTTAAGATATTGTGCCGGCTTCGATTTTATAAAATCATTTTGTAAATCGAGGTCGGCATAATGTTAATATTTATCTTTATTCTTTATTCTTTATTCTTAATTCTTAAGGGTGATTATGGGTGTGAATAGAAAACCGCTAGTTGCAGGCAATTGGAAGATGAATTTCAATCACCTCGAAGCCACTCATTTTATTCAAAAATTCTGGTGGCAGCTTTGCGATTCTCACTTCGATTGTAAAAAATGCGATATTGCGCTTATGCCGTCGTTTACATCCTTAAGAAGCGTACAAGTTTTAGTTGAATCCAGCAATATTCCTATTCTTTACGGGGCGCAAGCTGTTTCCGTTACAACTCAAGGAGCGTTTACTGGAGACGTTTCTGCAGATATGCTTGCAAGTCTTGGGTGCTCAATGGTGATTGTAGGCCATTCTGAGCGTCGAAAGTATCATCCAGAAGACGATGCGAATATTGTTGACCAAGTGCGCGCTGTTCTTGCAGCTGGAATGCAACCAATTTTATGCGTTGGCGAAAGCTTCGAGGAGCGCAAGCAAGGTATAGAACTTGATTTTGCAGTTGGTCAAGTTCACGACGTTACTCGCGACTTAGACTCTAAGCAGGCAGCGCGCTTGATTATTGCGTACGAACCAGTTTGGGCTATTGGAACTGGCATGGTTGCTACAGCGCAATCTGCTCAAGAAGCAGCTTTTGCAATTAGAGACGATTTGCGCCGCACTTTTGACAATAATGTTGCAAATTCCGTGCGTATTCTTTATGGTGGATCTGTAACGTCTTCTAATGCGTCAAGCTTAATTAGTGAGCCAGATGTGGATGGATTCCTTATTGGTGGCGCGTCTTTAGATGTTGAAGAGCTTGCTTCTATTGTTAAACTCGCGTCTTATAAAAACCGCGAATGATTTAATACTGATTTAGTGCTGATTTAGTGAATTATTCAACATATATTTAGCTTATAGGTCAATGGCTTTTACTATGCTTTACTGAGTACTAAAAACAGGAGGTTACTTGTGTCCGCTGTGAAAATTGTTTTGCAAGTGTTGCTTGTGCTCACCAGCATTTTGTTAACATTGTTGATTTTGATGCACAAGGGCAAGGGCGGCGGCCTTTCCGACATGTTCGGCGGCGGTTTAACGAAGAACGCTGGTAGCTCTGGTGTTGCAGAAAAGAACTTGAATCGTTGGACTGTTATCATAGCTTTGATTTGGGTGGCTGTTATTGTTGTCTTGAATCTTATGACTAAGTTCTCACTTATCTAAGTATTCTTTTAAGCGCGTAGTCGAAAGATTGCGCGCTTTTGTTTTATTAAAGCGCATTGTGTTGCTTGCTCGCGCGTTAAAATTTGGGTACATATGCTTCGTTTTTCTCCATCGCTTATTATTGCCGATCTTGATGGCACTATGCTTCATGATTCACAAACTTTTGAAGGCAGATATTTAAGCCAAGAAACTGTTAGCGCTTCTAAGCGTTTGAGTGAATGTGGAATTCCGCTTGCGATTATTACTGCTCGACCTGTTGGAAGTGCTTTTGATTTTATTCACGATTTGAATGCTCAAGTTTGCGCGTACCTTAATGGTGCTCTTATTGATTTTGACTGTGCTCACAGCACGATAGGTGAGCTTACTTCGCAAAGAAGCCTTGATACTCTTACGCGTTTTGGATTTGATTCTCAACATGCTTGTAGCGTGTGTTTGCGCTTGCTTAATGAGATTCCTACGCTTCGCATTGGCATTGTTATGAACGATGTTCGTTACACTAATTTTGATGTTCGTATGCTTTGGAACGAGCAGGATTTTATTATTACCGATTTTTCTAATGTTCCAAGTGGCATTGCAGACAAGATTATTATTGTTCCTCGAGAGAGTGAGAAGGAAAAACTTCAGAGCATTCTTCCAAGTGACTTTTCGCTACATATTAGCGAAGATGTTTTGTGGATGCTTACGAATCCTCTTGCAAATAAGGGGCATGCTTTGAACGTTATTTGCAATCGTTTGGGTGTGAAGCCTAGTCGCTCAGTCGTTTTTGGAGACGATATTATAGATATCGACATGTTCCGCGCAGGGGGATACGGCGTAGCTGTATCAAATAGTAATCCTCGGTTGCTTGCGATTGCAGACGAGGTTTGTGACTCCAACAACAACGATGGCGTCGCTGCCTGGCTTAATTCAAACCTTTTTACTAGATTGTGAATAACCCACCTTTCGTTACTGGCGAAGTTGTGTGACGAATTCTTTCGTAGAGAGTCAAACGGAAAGCTTGGTGACATTATCAGTGAAGAGAAGAAATCTACCATTCAAGTCTGAACAGATAAAGATCTCAATGGAGAATACCCATTTTTCATTAGTGGTGATGCTGTATTTTCTTGTGATAAACCACTAGTTAATAATCGACCCATTTATATTCTAAATGAGATTGAACTTAAGACGTTTAATAGCATTGCTATGCCTGCCTATACGACTATATCGTCTAATCAACGCGAAAATAGAGCTTTGATAGCTCTCCGTGATTGGCTTTTACCTATGCTCATGAACGGACAGGCTACAATCTAAGAATAGGCAGCTAAATTATCATTTCTCTATCCATTAATTTCTTATCTTTAATCTATAAATTTCAATTAACAAAGCGACTGAACTTATATTTCAATCGCTAAATGTCTTATATATTAAATTGTTTTAAGTGGGGATTCTTATCCTTACCATTTTTACATCCTAATTTTGAGTATAAAAAAGACGATAGAGTTTTAACTGTCTATCATTTGTTGCTATATTCAATCCTATAATTAGTTTTTTATATTTTATTTTTAATATCTTAGATTTTGAAGTTAATTTAGCTTTATCCCTATTTTTCAAAAAATCTTCACCATCAAACAAATTCTTTTTATCATAATCTTCAAGTAACTTGTAATTCTTGAACAGGAAGCAAAAGTCGTAAGAAGAATTTATAGAGAATATTTAGAAGGAGCAAGTCTTAGAGATATAGCGGAGGGTCTTGAAAAAGACGGTATTAAAAACGGCGCTGGGCATTTAAAATGGCACTTGTCTAATATTAAAACCATCTTGCAAAACGAAAAATATATTGGTAAGGAGCTTGAAATGCGTTATGCAATTTCAAGCTCTGTCAAAGTGCCCATGCAAGTCGATTCGCCACTTTGCACCCAGGCTGTGAAGTGGGGTTTTATAATTCTTCATGCTGAATTATTCTTTTCTTTTTTGAAATAATGGTGTTCAAAAAAGGAGTAGATAATAAGTATGCGCTATGGGTATGCGAGGGTGTCTACAAAGGATCAGTGTGTAGACAGACAGTTTAAGGCCTTGGAAGACAATGGCATTAGAAAAGGCTGTATTTATGTTGACAAGGCATCAGGGAAGGATTTCAACCGTAGAAATTATTTGAGATTGTTTAGACGTTTGAGATCTGGTGATGAGTTGTTTGTGAAGTCGATTGACCGTTTAGGTAGAAACTATGATGAGATTATTGAGCAGTGGAACAAAATCACGAAAGAAAAAGAAGCAAATATTGTAGTGTTGGATTGTCCTTTGCTGGATACGAGAAAACATGTAAATGGTGTAACAGGTAAGTTTATTGCCGATCTTGTATTGCAGATTTTATCGTATGTTGCTCAAGTTGAGCGAGAAAATATTCATCAAAGACAGATGGAAGGGATTCGTGTTGCCAGACAAAGAGGTGTGGTGTTTGGTAGGCCAAAGATTGAGCTTCCTGATGATTTTTATGCTGTGGCGACTAGGTGGCAGCGTGGACAGGTAAATTTGCGTGAGGGTGCAGAAATGCTTTCTGTTTCGCATACTACGTTTTCTAAGTGGCTACATGCAAGAAAAATTGAAAAAATTTGTAAATAAAAGTAGACTTTAATTTACAAACTTATGAGCAGAATTTCCACCCATTTTTTACTTATTATATTACATATTTCAGCAAAAGTCATCAAGTAAATTAAAGTCTACTTTTTTTGACAGTGATTTTACTAATTGTAGAGATTGATGATTAGAGGTTGATTATGGAGAGTAGTAAGAAGAAGCGTAATTCGGTTTTGCCGATTATTGTTAGCGTTGGTATTGCAACTTCAATGGGTGTTGTTGCAGGTAGTACTCCTGAGGTAGCGTACGCGAGCAGCAATGCTTCTACTCCTTCTACTCCTTCTACTCCTTCTTCTTCTACTACTACTACTACGTACGCAGATCGAAGCAGTTCTTATTATTATGACGATAATCAAGTTATTGATATCCCAGATGAGCATTTAAAAAATCATCTGCTTGCTGCTATGAAAAAATACAACTATATTTCTAGCGATGCGACAGATATTACAATTGGTGCTGCTGGGAAGTTGGATAAGGCAGACTTAAGATTAGGAATTCATGATTTGACAGGGCTTGAATGCTTTAAGAACCTAGAATTACTTGATTTCTATGGTAATCAGGTTTCTGATTTGGGTCCGTTGCGTGGTTTGACGAGCCTAGAAAAACTTAATTTCTCTAGTAATAAGGTTTCTGATTTGGGTCCGTTGCGTGGTTTGACGAACCTAAAAGACCTTAGTTTTGGGTTTAATCAGATTCGTGATTTGAGTCCGTTAAGTAATTTGACGAGCCTAGAAAGCCTTGATTTTCAATATGATCAGGTTTCTGATTTGGGTCCGTTGCGTGGTTTGACGAACCTAAAAGAACTTACTTTATTTAGTAATCAGGTTTCTGATTTGGGTCCGTTGCGTGGTTTGACGAGCCTAGAAAAACTTAATTTCTCTAGTAATAAGGTTTCTGATTTGGGTCCGTTGCGTGGTTTGACGAACCTAGAAGACCTTGAGTTTCAAAGTAATCAGATTCGTGATTTGAGTCCGTTAAGTAATTTGACGAACCTAAAAGAACTTAATGTCACTGGTAATCAGGTTAGTGATTGGGGTCCGTTGAAGGGTTTGACGAACCTAGAAGACCTTGATTTTCGTAGTAGTCAGGTTCGTGATTTGAGTCCGTTAAGTAATTTAACGAACCTAAAAAAACTTTGGTTCTCTGATAATCAGGTTTCTGATTTAAGTCTATTGAAGAATCTGAAGAACCTAGAAAAACTTGAATTCTATGGTAATCAGGTTAGTGATTTGACTCCGCTAAGTAATTTGACGAACCTAAAAGAACTTTATTTCTCTGGTAATCAGGTTTCTAATTTGGATCCGTTGAAGAATTTGAAGAACCTAGAAAAACTTGAAATGGGTACTCAAACTATTTCTATTAACTCTACTACTAAGGAAACTAAGCTACCTGTTTATAATGAATTCCCTGATGTTACTTTTACTATTCAGGATAAAGATAGCGGTATTGGCAGTATTGCGAATGGTGTATTTACTCTTAGCAAGGATTTACCGTATTACGGTACTATACATATCAATTTTGAGCGCAAAAATATTAAAATTGGCAAGGCAACCTCTAACTACACTGGAACTATAAAATTAAACCTTAATGTTCCTAAGACTGAGATTCTTCATGGTGTGATGAAGTATGAGGCGGATGAAAATCTTCCTTATAATACGCGGAAGAAGATTAGTGATCCTGTTGATGGTAAGAAGATTACTACTAGTGTTATAAACGGTGAGTCGAAGGTTGAGACAACGCCAGCCAAGAATGGTTTAACTAAGGTTGGTAATGTTGAGGTTACTCATGATGGTGATAAGACTATTACTACAACGTATACTGTTGATCCTAATACTGGTGCGTTGAGTAATCCTAAGAAGCATACTTCTATGCCTATTGGTACTTTGACTGGTTCTACTAAGACTGAGATTCTTCATGGTGTGATGAAGTATGAGGCTGATGAAAATCTTCCTTATAATACGCAGAAGAAGATTAGTGATCCTGTTGATGGTAAGAAGATTACTACTAGTGTTGTAAACGGTGAGTCGAAGGTTGAGACAACACCAGCCAAGAATGGTTTAACTAAGGTTGGTAATGTTGAGGTTACTCATGATGGTGATAAGACTATTACTACAACGTATACTGTTGATCCTAATACTGGTGCGTTGAGTAA